>NZ_JALXPE010000028.1 GCF_025143365.1 Microbacterium sp. p3-SID336
TGCCCGGAGGTCTTCGCTACCTCAGCCGTTCACAACCTGTCGGGGAAGTACAGCTAGATGCCGGCGTCGGTGAGCCGGGAGAAGGCGCGATCGAGGATCTGAGCCGCTTCCGGGTCGACTTCTTTGAGTTCGTGGATGTAGTGCTTCTTGGTGATGCGCGAGTCCGTGTGACCGAGCACTTTCGCGGCGAGTTCGGCTCCACCGCCTTCGTTGACCACGGAAGCGACGGTCTTCCTCAAGGAGTACGGGGTGAGGAGGTCCACGTCGATTCCGATCCGTGTGAGCAGGTCTCGGTGCTGATTGCGGAATTCACGGAAGAGGCGGTCGATATAGTTCACCGACATCGGTGTGCCCTTCTTCGTCGCTATGAGCAGCTGATCGGGGTTCGGCTTGTACGAGGCGACCAGGCGCCGCAGCACCGTGTCTGCGTACTTGGGCACGCTCATCGTGCGCTGCTGCCCACGCCCCTTCGGGTGATCCTTGCGGATGTTCTTGTGCTTCTTCGTGCGGTTCACGTTGCCGGTGACGGAGACCTTGGCTGACTCGCTCAACAGGTGGACATCGTCGAGCGACAGCCCCAGCACCTCACCGGGACGCAGCGAAGTGCCGAGCGTGATGAGGAGGAAGTCCTCCATCACGCGGACGTTGGGCTTGCTGCCGCCGAAGCGACCCGGACCTTGCTTCCCCTCCCAGTCCCTGATGAGCGCGATGATGAGCAACAGCTGGTCCTCGTCCAGCTGGATCTTCTTCCTCGGTGCGTTGTTCTTCAGCTTGGGCACGTCGTTCATCGGACTCGTGTCGATGACTCCGTTGAGCGCTGCGAAGGTGAGCATGCCGGACAGGGTCTTCCGCGTCACCGATGCGAAGCTGTAGCTGCGTTCCCGGGCAAGGCGCTGCAGCAGGTTGTGGATGAACCCCGCCGAAAGGGAGCCGATTGGCACCGCCCCGATGTACGGGAGGATGTTGTTCTTGACCCTGTTGTGGTAGGCCTCACGACTCGACTGCTCCAGCGAGTCCTCCGGCCGCAGGTCGA
The DNA here is from genome assembly GCF_025143365.1 of Microbacterium sp. p3-SID336. GTDB lineage: Bacteria > Actinomycetota > Actinomycetes > Actinomycetales > Microbacteriaceae > Microbacterium. The sequence goes on from NZ_JALXPE010000028.1 coordinate 1,034, forward strand.
TGTCAGCGAGCCACAACGCCGCCAGCTGCTCGGTGGTCGAGACCTTGGTGAGGGGTACGAACATCCCTGCCCAGACCTGATTCGCCTTGACCCTGACCGCGTCTTCGGCTTCCTCGAAGCTCGTGCCCCATGCCTCGAGCAGATGGAGCTCTCCGACGCCGTCACGGACGCGCGCCCGGCTTCGGTATGCCCCGCCAACCTCGCGAGTGGAGATCTTGCCGAGCTCACCCGGTGCCTTCTTCGGCCTAGGCAACGCTCTGCCCCGAGATGTAGTCGCGGATGGACTCAGCCGTCCAGCGGAGGTGCTTGCCGATCTTGATCGGCACCGGTCCCGTGTTCGTGGAGCGCCATGCCTCGACGGTCCGTGGCGAGACACCGAAGTACTCGGCGACCTGTTCCTTGGTCAGCAGAGCAGGGAGCTCGACCTTCCCGAGTGCGCCGATCCCGTTGTCTGCAGTTGCCTTCTTCTTGCCCATGCCGAGCACATACCCGGTGTCATCCAGATTCTGTGCGCGGGCGCGCGTACCAACACGTAGGCGTTGCTCGCCTCCCCCGGCCAAACCCCCGATTTGGGGGTTTTTGGTGAGTAAAAGGTGAGTTGAGCCGCGTCGACGGTTTCGGTCGTACATGGGAGAAGGCGCCCCATCCCTTGAAAATACTGGGATGTGGCGCCTTCTGTTGGCTCCCCGGCTTGGACTCGAACCAAGAACCTGCCGGTTAACAGCCGGCTGCTCTGCCAATTGAGCTACCGAGGAATGTGCGCCGCTGTGCGGGCAACTCGTCAAGCTTAGCAAACTCCCGCCGCTGTTCGTGACACCGGGCACCGATCACCGGCCGCCGGGCGTGTCGCGCTCAGCGCCGGGAATCCGTCTCCGCGTTGGGAACCCAGAGCAGGTCCTTCCCCACCCCGCGTGCGACCACATGACCGCTGCGGAGCATCAGGGTCTCGGCGTTGAGCTCGCGGATGAAGTCGGCGTCGTTCGTGACCAGAAGCGCCGCCATCCCCTGCTCCTTGCGCCGCCGAGTGATCGCGTCGAAGACGACCGGACGCACCTCCAGGTCGAGGTTGGCGAGCACCTCGTCCGCGATCAGCACCTTCGGCTCCAGCACGAACGACCGCGCGATCGCCACGCGCTGCCGCATCCCCGCGCTCAGCTCGTAGGGGAACTTCGCCGCGGTGCCCAGGGGCAGATGCAGCTCGTCGAGCAGCGTCGCGACCCGGATCGACAGCGCCTTGGTGTTGACCCGGCGCTCGCGGATCAGGATGGGCTCCGCGATGACCTCGTTGACCGTCAGCCGAGGCGGCAGATCCGCACCCGCGCCCTGCGGCACGAAGCCGGTCCGATAGGTGAGCACGCGATGCTTGCGACCGGGGCGGCGGATGTCGACGCCGCAGACCTGCGCGCTGCCGCCCACCACGCGCACCGAGGGATCCGTCGACCCGGCCAGCGCCGCGACGAGGGTCGACTTTCCCGAGCCGGTCGGACCGGCGACGCAGATGAGGCCACCGGGGGCGAGCGAGAACGTCACGCCGTCGACCGCTCGGTTGGGCAGGCCGTGCCCGATCCGGTCGATCACCAGATCCGAGCACTCGATCGCATTCGTGGACTCGGGCCGTCGGGACATGTCTTCCATCCTGCCCTCTGGACGGCGGCCGCCCCTGTTACGACTCGGCGAAGAACCGCTGGCGTTCCACGTCGATGTCACGCAGCCGCACCCGCAGGGCGCGTCCCCCGTCGGAGTCCGCCGGCACGCGCTGCACCGCACCGAGGAGCTCCTGCTTCTCATGCTCCAGCTGTCGGACGACGAGCCGCCGAGCGAGGTCCGTCGCCGAGGCCACCGCACCGGCCTCATCCCGCGCGGGGAACGGCGTCATCAGCAGCTCGCCCGCGAGCGAGCGGTACGGCTCGCGGACGGTGTTCACCGCCTCCGTCACCCACCCGGGGCGACTGCGGTCCGGGGCGGCAGCCACCGCCTCGCGCACCGCGTCGAGCCCCGGCGTGCGGAAGGGCTCCGCCAGCGCACGGTTCAGCAGCGCCGCGTCGACCTGGTGACCGTACTGCAGCGCGCCCATCAGCGCGTCACGCTCCACCGCCACATCGGCCGTGCGGGGCAGGCTCGCGAGCGTGACCGCCGCCATGACCGGCGCGCCTGCCGGGGCGTCCGTCGCCGAGGCCTCGCGTCGCGCCGGAGCTGCAGCGGCGCCCCGGGCGGCACGCTCCACCTCCCCGTGCACCTCGGTCGGGTCCATGCCGAGTCGGCGGGCCAGCACGCGCTCGTAGCCCGGGCGCAGCAGCCGGTCGCGGATCTCCGCGACGATCGGAGCCGCCGCGCGCAGCGCGCCCACGCGCCCCTCCACCGTGCCGAGGTCGAAGCCGCCCAGCTTCCGATCGATCGCGAACTCGAACATCGGCTGCTTCGCATCCATCAGCCCGCGCACGGCGGCGTCGCCGCGCTGCAGCCGCAGATCGCACGGGTCGAGGCCGTCCGGCGCCACGGCGACGAACGTCTGCGCGTTGAAGCGGTCGTCCTCCGTGAACGCCCGCAGCGCCGCCTTCTGCCCCGCCTCGTCGCCGTCGAACGTGAACACGACCTCGCCCGAGGCATTGTCGTCGCCCATCACGCGGCGCAGCACCTTGATGTGCTCCGTCCCGAACGCGGTGCCACACGTGGCGATCGCCGTCGTGAGCCCAGCCAGATGGCAGGCCATCACGTCGGTGTACCCCTCGACGACCACGACCCGCCGAGGGTCGCCTCGGGCGATGTCACGCTTGGCGAGGTCGAGGCCGTACAGCACCTGGGCCTTCTTGTAGATCGGGGTCTCCGGCGTGTTCAGGTACTTCGGCCCCTGGTCGTCGTCGAAGAGCTTGCGCGCACCGAAGCCGATCGTCTGCCCTGAGACATCCCGGATCGGCCACACCAGGCGCCCGCGGAAACGGTCGTAGACGCCGCGCTGCCCGGTCGAGACCAGTCCGGCGGCGCTCAGCTCCTCCCGTGTGAACCCCTGGGCGGTCAGTGCCTTCAGCATGCCGTCCCACCCGCGGGGTGCGAACCCGACGCCGAAGTGGGCGGCGGCTCCCGCGTCGAACCCGCGCTCGCCGAGGAACCGGCGTGCGGCCTCGGCGTCAGGCGACAGCAGCTGCCCCCGGAAGAACTCCGCCGCCGCGGTGTTGGCGGCGTACAGACGGCTGCGGCCGCTGGTCTCCGGTGCGGCACCGCCGTCCTCGTAGTGCAGCGTGTAGCCGATCCGGCCCGCGAGCCGCTCGACCGCCTCGGTGAAGCTGACGTGGTCCATGGCACGCAGGAACGAGTAGACATCGCCCGATTCGCCGCAGCCGAAGCAGTGGTAGTAGCCAACCTGCTGGCGCACGTGGAAGCTCGGGCTCTTCTCGTCGTGGAAGGGACACAGGCCCTTGAGGGACCCGACGCCGGCCGACTTCAGCGCCACGCGCTCGCCCACGATGTCGGCGATGTTCGTGCGGGCCTTGACCTCGTCGACGTCGGCCTGCCGGATGCGAGGCATCAGCGGGACCCTTCTGCGACGGGCCGCCTCTCGACGTGCGTGCGCGCTCTCGGACGCGCGTGTCGCGGCGTCCAGATGCCCACCTCGGCGGGGTCGATCTCGCCGACCAGACGGTTGTGCCAGTCGATCGCGCTCTGATCGGTGAGGCTCGCGATCTGATCCACCACCACCCGTGCGCGCTCGGCGTCGTCCTGCGCGGCGACGAAGTCGGCGGCGAAGGCCGGCTCCAACACGTCCGCGCCCGCCGACCACAGCGTGTCGGTCGACCAGAGCGCGTCGGCGAGCCGCTTGAGCACACGCCGCTGCTCCTTGTACACGCCCTTCCTGGCGTCGATCGTGACGATGGCCTGGCCCATGATGCCCTTGAGCACGGCGATCTCGACCTCGACCACGCGCGGCACGATGACATGCGCGTTGTAACGCACCAGTGGCGCGGTTCCATAGGTCTCGCGCGTGGCGGACACGGCGGCCCTGGCGAAGCGCCCGATCAGGTCGCTCGTGAGGTTCTTCAGGCGCGCGAGGTCCTGCCGGGAGCGGTCGAACGAGGCGAGCCACATGGACTGGGTCGACAGGCGATACAGCGCGTCGGCGAGCTCGTCACGCGTGAAGTCGTAGCCCACCCACTGCTGGATGCGGCTGAGCAGCGCCTCGTGCGCGGCGGGGTCGGCGAGCTGCGCCACGTCGACGTACCCGTTGACGATCGCGTCCTCGAAGTCGTGCACCGAGTAGGCGATGTCGTCGGAGAGATCCATGATCTCGGCCTCGATGCAGCGCAGACGGCCGGGGGCCCCTTCGCGCATCCAGCGGAACACGGCCTCGTCCTCCGGGTAGACGCCGAACTTGAGACGGCCACCGGGATCCGGCACCGGGCTGTCGACCGTCCACGGGTACTTGCACGTGGCGTCGAGGCTGGCGCGCGTCAGGTTGAGGCCGACCGAGCGGTCGTCGCCGTCGAGCACCTTCGCCTCCAGCCGCGTGAGGATGCGCAGCGACTGGGCGTTGCCCTCGAAGCCTCCGATGTCCTCCGCCCACTCGTTCAGCGCGCGCTCGCCGTTGTGGCCGAAAGGCGGGTGGCCGAGGTCGTGGCTGAGGCACGCGGTGTCGACGACGTCCGCCGACACCCCGAGCGCCGTCGCGAGCTCGCGCCCCACCTGCGCCACCTCGAGCGAATGCGTCAGCCGGTTGCGCGCGAAGTCCGCCGTGCTCGCAGGGCTCAGCACCTGGGTCTTCGCGGCGAGCCGGCGCAGGGCTGCGGAGTGCAGCACGCGGGCGCGGTCACGCGCGAAGTCGTCGCGCTCGGAGCGGTGGGTCTCCGCGAAGAAGCGCTCGGCGTCGCGCGCGTCGTATCCGTCGGCGCGAGAGCCGACCAGGGGGTCAACCGCCACTGTTCTCGATCTCCGCTCCACGCATCATCTCGGAGGCGGACGAGGCGAGCTCGCGCGACTCCAGCCACTTCTCCGGCAGCGCCGTGCGCTTCGGGTGCCCGGCGCGTCCCCGCTGGCCCTCGGCGTCCGCACCGGGGTACGGCGCCGTGCGGTCGAGACGGCCGAGCAGATCGTCGATCTCCTGCAGGCTCGACGCCGTGGCGAGGCCCGTGCGGATGTCACCGCCGACCGGGTAGCCCTTGAAGTACCAGGAGACATGCTTGCGCACATCGCGGCAGCCGCGGTCCTCGTCCTCGAAGAACTCGACCAGCAGCTCGGCGTGCCGACGGAACGCGTCGGCGACGAAGCCGAGCGTCGCATCGACCGTCTTACCCTCGCCGCCGAACGCCAGGGCGAGCTGACCGAACAGCCACGGCCGACCGAGGCAGCCGCGGCCGACCACGACGCCGTCGCAGTCCGTCTCCGCCATCATCCGCACCGCGTCGTCCGCCGACCAGATGTCGCCGTTGCCGAGCACCGGAATGCTCGTGACCGCCTGCTTGAGCTCCCCGATCGCGTGCCAGTCGGCGTGGCCGGAGTAGAACTCGCTCGCGGTGCGGGCATGAAGGGCCACGGCGGCCGCTCCGGCGTCCTCCGCGGCACGGCCGGCGTCGAGGAACGTGAGATGGTCGCGGTCGATGCCCTTGCGCATCTTCACCGTGAGCGGGATGTTCCCCGCTGCCTTCACGGCCCGGTCGACGATGTCGGCGAAGAGCTTCGACTTCCACGGCAGAGCGGCGCCGCCGCCCTTGCGGGTCACCTTGGGAACGGGGCAGCCGAAGTTCAGGTCGATGTGGTCGGCGTGGTCCTCGGCCACGATGATACGCACGGCCTCGGCGATGGTCTTCGGGTCGACACCGTACAGCTGGATCGACCGCGGCGTCTCCGACTCGTGATGACGGATAAGGCGCATGGTGGTCTCGTTCCGCTCGACCAGCGCGCGCGACGTGATCATCTCGCTCACGTACAGCCCGGCTCCGTACTCCCGGCACAGGCGACGGAACGCCGTGTTGGTGATCCCGGCCATCGGTGCGAGCACGACGGGCACGTCGAGATCGATCGGGCCGATGCGGAGGGGGCGGGCGGGTGCGGTGGCGAGAGTCATGGCGTGACCATTCTCCCAGACCCGGAGCCGGTACGGACGCGGCGACCTAAGCTGTGCATATGACCGATTCTCCGCTCCGCTCGATCCCGTTCACCGACGCCCAGGGGCGGGAGAAGACGCTCGACGATCTCGGGGCCGATGTGGTGATGGTGGTCAACGTCGCGTCGAAGTGCGGGCTCACCCCGCAGTACGAGCAGCTGGAAGAGCTGCAGCGCCGCTTCGGCGACCGCGGGTTCACGGTCGTCGGCTTCCCGTGCAACCAGTTCCTCGGGCAGGAGCCCGGATCCGTCGAGGAGATCCTCGAGTTCTGCTCCACCACCTACGGCGTCTCGTTCCCGGTGAACGACAAGGTCAAGGTGAACGGCAAGAACGCCGCCGAGCTCTACAAGGCCCTCAAGCAGGCGCCGGACGCCGACGGCAAGGCCGGCCGGGTCGGATGGAACTTCGAGAAGTTCCTCGTGCTGCCGGGCGGAGACGTCCTGCGCTTCCGCTCGAAGCAGAAGCCGGACGCCCCGGAGATCGTCGAGGCGATCGAGACCGCGCTGACCCGCTAGACCGCGGCTGCTTCCTCGGCCTCGCTCTGTCCGCGCTGCGCCCACAGGTCGCGGAGCACGTTCTCGAACGCCGCGGGCGGCTGCGCGCCGCTGATGCCGTACTGGCCGTCGACCACGAAGAACGGAACTCCCTGGATGCCGTAGGCACGGGCCTGCGCCTGGTCCTGGCGCACGGCGGGTAGGAACTGCTCACTCTCCAGGGCCGCCCTGGCACGGTCGGCGTCGAGCCCGACCTCGGCCGCGAGGGCCACCAGCTCCTCGATACGGCCGACGTGCCTGCCCTCGGTGAAGTACGCCGACATGAGGCGCTCCTCCATCTCGTGCTGGCGCCCCTCCGCCTTGGCGAAGTGAAGCAGCTCGTGCGCCTTCACGGTGTTGGTGTGCTGCAGCAGGTCGAAGCGGTACTCGAGTCCCGCGTCGGCCGCGACGCCCGTGACGTGCGACAGCATCTGCTCGACCTGCGCGCGCGGCATGCCCTTGTGGCCGGCGAGGAAGTCCACCTCGTCGCCGTCGAAGTCGACCGGGGTGTCGGGCGAGAGCTCGAAGGAGTGGAAGGTGATGGTGACCTGCGGCGCATCCTCATCGGCGGCGACCGCTTCGAGACCCTTCTCCAGGTTGCGCTTGCCGATGTAGCACCAGGGGCAGGCGATGTCGGACCAGATGTCGATGGCGATGGGTTCAGTCACATCTTCATCCAACCGCATGCACTCGACGTGTATTCCGTCGATAGAATCCTCGGATGCTCTCCGCCGCCGACCCGCTGCCGATCCGCCCGCAGCGCGTCCTGGTCGCCGGGGTCACCGGATCAGGGAAGACCACCCTCGCCCGGCGCCTCGCGGCGATGTGGAGCCTGCGGCATGTGGAGATCGACGCGCTGTTCCACGGGCCGGACTGGACGCCGCGCCCCGAGTTCCTCGACGATGTGCGGGCCTTCGCGGCACGGGAGCGCTGGGTCACCGAGTGGCAGTACACGAGCAAGGGCACGGACGATATCCTCCCGCCCCGGGCGCAGCTCGCGATCTGGCTCGATTATCCCCGGCATGTGGTGAGGTCGCGCCTGATCCGTCGCACCCTGGCGCGCGGCATCCTGCGCCGAGAGCTGTGGAACGGCAATCGCGAGAAAGGGCCGTGGAACCTGCTGAACCGCGATCCGGAGCAGAACATCCTCGCGTGGCAGACCGCGACGCTCCGCAACTGGACCGACAGGATGCCCGGCTACGTCGAGCGCTTCCCGCACCTCACGATCGTGCGACTGACGCACCCGCGCGACACGGAGCGATGGCTGCGCGCTCAGGCCGAGGCGTCGGGGGTGTCGATCGCGCCGCCGAAGCGGCGGTCGCGCGAGAGATAGACGCCGATCGCGCGCCAGAGCTCCTCACGGGAGAAGTCCGGCCACAGCGTGTCGAGGAACACCATCTCGGCGTAGGCGGATTCCCACAGCAGGAAGTTCGAGGTGCGCTGCTCCCCCGAGCTGCGCAGGAACAGGTCGACGTCTGGCATGTCCGGCACGTAGAGGTGACGGCGGATCGTCTTCTCCGTGATGGCGTTCGGCTTCAGCCGCCCGGCCGCGACATCGGCGGCGATCACGCGCATGGCGTCGACGAGTTCCACGCGGCCGCCATAGTTCACGCACATCGTGAGCGTCAGCACGTCGTTGCCGCGGGTGAGCTGTTCGGCGTACTGCAGCTCCTTGATCACGCTGCCCCACAGCCGCGGCTTGCGCCCGGCCCAGCGCACGCGCACACCCCACTCGTTGAGCTGGTCGCGGCGGCGGTGCAGCACGTCCCGGTTGTAACCCATGAGGAAGCGGACCTCCTCCGGGGAGCGCGCCCAGTTCTCCGTGGAGAAGGCGTAGACGGAGAGGTGCTTCACTCCGGCCTGGATGGCTCCGGCCACCACGTCCAGCAGCACCTCCTCCCCCGCCTTGTGCCCCTCGATGCGGTTGAGTCCGCGACGGTTCGCCCAGCGGCCGTTGCCGTCCATCACGATCGCGACATGCTCCGGCACCGCGGGGAACGCCGGCGGGTACACGCCCGTCCAGTCGAGCGGCCGGTAGGCCACGGCGTCCTTGTGCGTATAGGGCTTCGGGCTCACCGTGCTCCTTCTCCCGGGGTGGTCGTCACGTGCGCGAGCGAGCGGATGCCCCGCTCCAGGTGCCACTGCGCATAGGCCGCGACGAGCCCGGAGGCGGCGGCCGTGTCGGCGTGCGGCGCCGCATCGATGTGCTCCCAGTCGCCACGGATCAGCGCCCGCAGCAGCGCGAGCGTCCTGTCGGCGATGCGGGGGCTGCCCGCCGGGGCGTCCGCGTGGCAGATCAGGCCGCCGAGCTGCGCCACGAACACCGAATGCGGGCCGGGGGTTCCGCAGCGCGCGCAGTCGTCGAGCGACGGCGCCCATCCGGACAGCGACATGACGCGAAGCAGGTACGAGTCGAGGATGCTGCGCGGGGCATGCTCGCCGCGGGACAGCGCCCGCAGGCCGCCCACGAGCAGCAGGTACTGCTCGGGCGTGGCCTCGGCATCGCTCAGCCGGTCGGCGGTCTCGACCATCGCGTTCGCCGCCGTGAACCGGTCGTAGTGCGCCGCGATGTCGGTGCCGTAGGACCCGAGTGACTCGGCCTGCTGCACGATGTCGAGCGAACGCCCTTCGTACAGCTGCACATCGGCCACCATGAACGGCTCCAGACGCGAACCGAATTTGGACGACGTGCGCCGCACGCCCTTCGCCACCGCGCGCACCTTGCCGTGCCGGCGCGACAGCATCGTGACGATGCGATCCGCCTCGCCCAGCTTGTGGGTGCGCAGGATCACCGCTTCGTCTCGGTAGGTGGGCACCCTTCGATTATCCTCCGTGCGGGACAATGGACGCGTGACCGAACCGCTCTTCATCATTCCGCTGTGGGCGGACCTTCTCGGTGTCGGACTCGGCGGAGTGCAGGGCGCGATGTTCGCCGCAGGATTCCAGGGCCAGCGGCGACTCGACTGGCTCGGCGTCGCGATCATCGGGATCATGATCGGCATGGGCGGTGGTCTGATCCGCGACATCCTGCTTGGGCAGACGCCCGCGACGCTGCAGAACCAGTGGTACCTGGTGACCGCTGCCGGCGCGGCGCTGCTCGGCATGCTGCTGGCGGGGCTGTTCACACGGCTCAACACCGCGATCGTAGTGCTCGACGCCGTGGTGATCGGGATGTTCGGCGCCTTCGGCACGAGCAAGGCCCTCGCGGTGGGAATCCCGGAGGTCCCGGCAGTCTTCATCGGGGTGTGCGCCGCGGTGGGCGGGAGCGTGCTGCGGGACATGCTGATGGGACTGCCGACCGCCATCATGCACGTGGGCTCGCTCTACGCCGTGGCCGCCGCCGCCGGCTGCGCGTTCATCGTGATCTCGCACGCGCTCGGACTGGCCATCCCCCTCGCCGCCGTCATCGGGATCGCCCTCACCGCGGTCATCCGCATCCTCGCGGTCGCGTTCGATGTGTCCCTCCCGGAGCAGCGACGCCTCTACCGCCGCAAGGTCGCCGCGGAGACCGGCGCCATCGCGATCGTCAAGCCGAAGGACTGAGCGCGGCGCTCAACGCCGCTCCACCAGCCCGGCGAGACCGTCGAGCATCCGCTCCACGGCGAACGCCCATGCGGCCCGCGCATCGTACGGAGCTCCCATCGACTCCCCTGCCGCCGCGCCCACCGCTTGCGCGAGCGGGAACGCGTCGCCCAGGTGGGCCGCGAGCCGGGGTGCCGCGTCCGCCCAGAAGCCGCCGAACTCCCCCGCGGTCGCCTCCGCGTTCGCCCGGGCGCCGGCCGCGCGCGCGAAATCGAGCACGAAGGACAGCGCGGCATCGCGGTCGACGTCCGCCAGGTCGAGGCCATCGAACGCGTGCAGCTCGCGGTCGTACTTCGCGATCGTGCCGGGGCCCACCGCCAGGCGCGGATCCGTGACGTCGAGCAGCCACGGGTGCGCGCGCAGCAGCGCGAGGTTGGTCTCGGCGACGGCGCGCACCCGGTCCCGCCAGCTCGACGCAAAAGCCTCGGACTCGTCCGGCTCGATGCGCGCGTGCACGGCGTCGGCCATCAGGACGAGCAGGTCGGCACGGCTGTTGACGTGCGTGTACACCGACATCGTCGTGATGCCGAGCTCCTGTGCGAGAGCGCGGATCGTGACGGCCGCGGCCCCGCCGGCATCGGCGATCGCGATGGCCGCGTCCACCACGGCGGACGTCGACACGCGGGCCTGGGGGCCGCGACGACCGCCCGTCCGCGCCGTCGCGCTCTCCCGCCAGAGCAGGTCGACCAGATTCTTCGTCATCTCCGAACACTCTACGGCCGGGACCCGTGCAGGCCCCGGCCGGAGAGTGCGTGCCGCGGATCAGACCGTGGCCAGCTCCTGCTGCCGCGTGCGGATCGAACGGTTCACGCCGGACACGATGGCCTTGAGCGACGCAGTGGAGATGTCGCCGTCGATGCCGACGCCCCACAGGCGCTGGTCGCCCACCTGCAGCTCCACGTAGGCGGCCGCCTGCGCGTCGCCGCCGGCGCTGAGAGCGTGCTCGACGTAGTCGTACACCGTGATGTCGAAGCCCTGACCGCGCAACACCTCGACGAACGCGGCGACCGGACCGTTGCCGTTGCCGGAGACCGCGACCTGCTCGTCGTCGTCGCGCAGCACCACGTCGAGAACAACGTCGCCGGACATGTCGCTGCGGGTCTGCGTCGCCAGCAGTTCGAACCGGCCCCACTTCGCCTCGGTGTCGGTCGCGGGCAGGTACTCATCGGTGAAGATCGACCAGATCTGCTCGCTCGTGACCTCACCGCCCTCGGCATCGGTCTTCGCCTGCACGACCCCGGAGAACTCGATCTGCAGCTTGCGCGGCAGGTCGATCGCGTGGTCCGACTTCAGCAGGTACGCGACGCCACCCTTGCCGGACTGCGAGTTCACGCGGATGACCGCCTCGTACGAGCGGCCCAGGTCCTTCGGGTCGACCGGCAGGTACGGCACCGCCCACTCGATCTCGTCGACCGTGACGCCCTGCGCCTCGGCCTTGGCCGCCATGGCCTCGAAGCCCTTCTTGATCGCGTCCTGGTGCGAGCCGCTGAACGCCGTGAAGACCAGGTCGCCCGCCCACGGGCTGCGCTCCGGCACCGGCAGCTGGTTGCAGTACTCGACCGTGCGCTTGACCTGGTCGATGTCGCTGAAGTCGATCTGCGGGTCGATGCCCTGCGTGAACATGTTGATGCCCAGCGCCACCAGGTCGACGTTGCCCGTGCGCTCGCCGTTGCCGAACAGGCACCCCTCGATGCGGTCGGCGCCGGCCATGTAGCCGAGCTCGGCCGCAGCGATCGCAGTGCCACGGTCGTTGTGCGGGTGCAGCGACAGGATCACGTTCTCGCGGTGCGCCAGGTGCCGGCTCATCCACTCGATCGAGTCGGCGTAGATGTTCGGGGTCGCCATCTCCACCGTCGCGGGCAGGTTGATGATGACCTTGCGGTCGGGCGTCGGCTCGAAGATCTCGATGACCTGGTTGCAGACGTCGACGGCGAACTCGAGCTCGGTGCCCGTGTAGCTCTCCGGCGAGTACTCGTAGTAGACCTGCGTGTCCGGGATCGTCTTCTCGAACTTGCGGCACAGGCGGGCGCCTTCGAGCGCGATGTCGATGATGCCCTGCTTGTCGGTGCGGAAGACGACCTCGCGCTGCAGCACGCTCGTCGAGTTGTAAAGGTGCACGATCGCCTGCTTGGCGCCGACCAGGGACTCGTAGGTGCGCTCGATCAGGTGCTCCCGCGCCTGGGTCAGCACCTGGATCGTGACGTCATCGGGGATCAGATCCTCCTCGATGAGCTGACGCACGAAGTCGAAGTCCGTCTGACTCGCGGAGGGGAAGCCGACCTCGATCTCCTTGTACCCCATGCTCACGAGCAGCTCGAACATGACGCGCTTGCGCTCGGGGGACATCGGGTCGATGAGGGCCTGGTTGCCGTCGCGGAGATCGACCGCGCACCAACGAGGGGCCTGGGTGATGCGGGCGTCGGGCCAGGTGCGGTCCGGCAGGTCGACGCGGATCTGCTCGTGGTACGGCCGGTACTTGTGGATCGGCATCGCGGACGGGCGCTGAGTGTTCTGCATGATGGGCTACTTCTCTTCGTCGAAAGGGACGGGCCAACACAAGCGCCGCGACGAGGAAGGCCCTAGTGTCAGGACTCGTCGCGGCAGCTAAGGAGAAGCAGACCGCCGAAAGGCATGTGGTCATGCTAGCAGGGTCGATGCGCCCGTATCGACGCCCGGCGTTATCAGGCGAGGGCGCCTGTCACTCCTCGGGGATCAGGGCGAGCTTGCCGCCGGGGTGACCCGTGGCGAGCAGACGGTGGGCGGCCGGTGCCTCCGCGAGCGGGAACGTGCGGGCGAGCGGCACCACCAGGTCGCCGACCTGGGCGAGGGCGATGAGCTCGCTGCGCACCTCGTCGCGGAAGCGGGCGCTGTCCGGCATCGACCCCGCGATCGCGAGCAAGCCGTCGGCGGCGGCCCGTGCAGGATTGGCGATCGTGACGATGCGGTTCCGGTCGCGCACCAGGGAGAGCGATACGTCGATCGCCTCGTCGGTGCCCACCGCGTCGAGCGCAGCGGCGATCGGGTCGTCCGTCAGCGCGGTCACCCGATCCGCGAGGCCGGGGCCGTAGGCGACGGGGAGCCCGCCGAAGCGTCGCACCTCGTCGAAGCGCTCGGGGCTGGCGGTGCCGATGACCCGCACGTCGCGCAGCCGCGCCTGCTGCAGCACGCTGACGCCGACCGCGCCGGACGCCCCGTGCAGCAGGGTCGTCTCCCCCGGTGCGGCCCCGGTCACGGCGAGCATCTCGGCCGCGGTCGTACCCACGAGCAGGAGGTTCGCGGCCTCGGGGTGCGTGAGCGTCGTCGGCTTCGCGAACACCTTGGCCGCCGGCACCGTCACCTCGGTCGCATAACCGCCCCGCACGCGGAACGCCACAACCTCGTCGCCGACCTCGGCCTCACCGGAGCCGATGCGGGTCGCGGGGCCGATCGCCGCGAGCTCCCCCGACACCTCGTACCCGATCGATACCGGGAACTCGACTCCCGGGCGGGCCGCCGCGACGTGCTTGGCATCGGCCGGGTTCACGCCTGCCGCGTGAACCCGGATCGTGACCTCGCCCTCGCGCGGCGCCGCCGGCTCGTACCCCCGCAACCCCCACGACTCGGGAGACCCCGCCGCCGTCGCCACCCAGTGCTTCGCCATGACCCCGCCCTCCGTCGTTGCCTCCATCATGCTCCCGTGGGACGGAGGGAGGGCGCGTCAGTCGGCCGGTGAAGCCGCGTCCGCAGCCGGGACGTCAGCCGGACTTCGTGAAGACGACCTCGGGGTCGGGGTGCGAATCGCGGTCAACGCCCGGCGTGAAGTACCAGAGCTCAACCGCGCCTTGCTCGCTCTCGAACGCGAAGAGGGCAGGCATCGCGTTGCAGGGCGGATTCAGACTGAACGCGATAGCACTGTCCCCGTATCCCGCCGACCATTGGCCCGTCAGAGAAGGGAAAGACGCCCCGGTGTCCGGCGCGGCGTCACACCACATCGATGCCGGCGAGTCCTCTGCACTCACGACACCCCCCTCGTGCAGCTCGAACTCCGCCGTCCCGGACGTCGCCGTCCAGACGCCGACGAGGTCGTCCTCGGACACATCCACATCAGGCACGGCGCCATGGGCACTCGGCATGCCGCACGGATCTGTCGACACGGTCCCGTTCGCCCAGATCCATTCGTTCGCCGGCCAAGAGTCGAGATCGGACGCGTTCTCGCTCTCGAAGTCTGCGCCGAAGCTCCCTTCGACCAGCTCCCCCTCGGCGTCCCGCGCCTGGTAGTCCACGGTCACGCCGATCTCCGACAACTCCGCCCCGGCGTAGTCGTGGCGCTCCACGATCCACTCCTCGGGGGGCCTGTCAGGTGCTACTTCCGCTCCGGGAGCGACGGGGAGGCGCCCTCTGGCGTCGAGCACCAGCGTCGCGTCGTCGGCGGACGTCGTCCCGTAGTACACACGCACGCGGACGATCTCGGCGCTGGGCGCACACCAGCTCAGGATCGGAGTCCCGTCACGCACCGCAAGGGAGAGGGGCTGGTCCTCTGGCACCCCAGGCAGAAACGCGCAGGCGGAGAGGACAAGCGAACTCGCGAGCACCATGGCCCCCGCCGTCAGTGTGCGACAGGACACGCCCACGTCGTCGATCTCAGCCCACTCTCTGCCGCGACTGGTACCGCCCGGCGGCCCGCGACCAGCAGCACGAAGAAACCGAGTGAGGCGATCAATCCCGCAGCTATCGGGAACCTGTTTGCTTGCGCCACCAAGAACCAGCTGCCCGCAGCGACCAGGAACCCTGAGATCGCGACGGCGAGAACTCTTCCCCACCATCGCGCACTCATTCTGTGCGCGATGAGCGGTGATAGAGATGCAACAAGAAGCACCACGAAGAGCGCGACGCTCGATCGGAGCGCATCCTCTATCGCTTCAGCTCCTCCTCGCTCACGAAGCAATGGTGCGAGAAAGACGAGCCGGTAGAGGAACCCCAGGACGAGCGCGAGACCCGCGCAGAGGAGCACGGCCACGATCGGGTACCGAAGACGGTGAACGCCACCATCCTGCTTCATTCCGTCACGCCCACGGATCCTGCTCCGTAGCCCGAAGGTGGTCACGACCGTCATCGAAACCACCGTCCACAGGCGTAGAGCGGAGTAGTTCAGCATGTGAAGCACGCCGCGTCGCGGCGAGAAGACCGCAACGCTCACTCGTCGTCCATGTCGCAGGGTTCATTGCTCACTTCCCCGGAGTGGTACACGTAGGTGCCTTCCACAAGCGAATCGATCGCGACGTTCTTGAAAGACATCTCCGCGCGGTGGTCCGGCCCGGAAAGGATGACGTACACCGTGACGGGGCCGTCCAGACTCGACACCGGGTACTCGCGGCTGCTGGTCACGGAGAAGTCAGGGAAGGTGTCAGGGAGGATCGGTTCACCGGGAGGCACGGCGACGGCCTGCCCCTCGTCGGCGGTCGCGGAGAACAGCACCACCTCGTCCTCTGATCCCCACTCTTCCCGCAGGGCCGTGGAGATGTAGTCGATGTCCCACGTCTCGTCGAGGCACTGCACCCACGCGAACTGGTCGTCGACGACCGTCAGGGCGACCGGCTCCATGAAAACTGGCCGTGACGGCACGCATCCCGCCAGGATCACTGCACCGAGCAACCCCAGTGCGCCCGCTGCGACCCGGGTCACCGCCTCCTTCAGCATGACGAGTACCTCCCTTCGTGGAGACCGGCGTCGAACTCGAACCAGTTCGCACACCCGTAGGAGCCAGTGAGAACGGTGGATTTCGCGGCTTCTACACCGTACATAAGCGGGTAGGCCACCCCGCCATGCGCCGCCCACTGAGCGGAATGCCTCGATTCGTGAGAGAGAAGGGCCTCGTCGTCGGGATCGCCATCGAGAACTGCGGCCACGGAACTCTCCGAATTCAGGAGGAAGACATCACCGAACGTGGTGCCGCCCTGTTGAGCGAGCATGCTTCCGCTGCAGACCCAGATGCCATGGCCTGACGAATAGCCGCAGTCGCCGTCGCTCAGGTAGACCGAGACGAGAGCGACCGTCGTCACGGGCATGTTCGCCATCCCGCGAAGGAATCGGTTCTTCTGCATGAGATCAGAGAGCGCGCTGATCCCCTTGATCGGAAGGAAGGGATTCACCCATGCGTCCTTCTTCTCGCACTTCGCGCCGTTGAAGGCCCGGCAGGGATTGACCACCCCGGACGCGATGCCGTCATTCTGGCGAGGTGCAGATGCACCTCGGCACCCGGCGCTGCCCCACTTGCACGATGGAGTGCCCTTCGCGAAGGGTGTCCCGCCCTGCCGACCCGGTTTGGCCGACGGCTTCGAACCGCCTCCACACTCTGAGCCGCAGTCGATCTTGAAGGCGAGTCCGGTCGGGTCCATGTACGTGGTGGGGTTGTTGCCGGAATAGGTGTAGCCGGTGTTCTGCTGCGGCAGGTTCGTGTCGATGACGGGGTCGACGGAGAGGAACTTGCCCAGCACCGGGTCGTACGTCCGCGCGCCCACCGTCGTGAGCCCTGTCGAGGCGGTGGCGGGCTTGTTCATGTACCCCGTGCCGCTGCTCCACACGCCGGAGGAGCCGATCGGCGCGCCGTAGGGGTCGCGCAGCATGCGCGTGGTGGTGCCGGTCGCGTTCGCCACGGTCTGCACGTCCACCGTCCCCTCCAGATTCGTGAACAACCATGTGAGGGTCGTGCCGGGAGTGCCGCTCTTGGCGGACTTCTCGGCGACGGGCTTGCCCTCGGCCCCACTGTACGTGCGCACGCCCGCGACGACACTCGACCCCGGGGCCTGCGTGAGCACGGTGTCGCCGACGAACAGGCTCGCACCCTCGCTGGTGTTGGTGCGCAGGAGGATGCTGCCGTCCGCGTTGTACACGGTGTTCTGCGTCACAGAACCCGACACCACCTTCGTTGCCTTCCCTGACGCGTCGAACGTGACCGTCTGCCCCGGGCGGGTTGTCATGTTGCCCGCGTCGTCGTAGCCGTACGCACCCGGGCCCGCCGAGGCAGGACCAGTGACGGCGGTCACGCCGTGTGGACGGGCGCTTCCGGCCGCAGGATACGTGTAGGTGGCCGTGGTCGCGGTGCCGAGCGTCGACCGCCGCACGAGCGCCGTGCGGTTGCCGGTCTGATTGTCGTAGCTGTAGTCGTGCCAGTACGGCTCCAGTCCGCCCATCGTCGCGGCCGTGGGGGCGGCGGCGCACGTGGTCGCGGCGTTCGGCGTCCACGCCCGGGTGAGCTGCCGCAGGCTGTCGTACGTGTAGCACGTCTTCTGCGTCCCGCTGGTCGGCAGCACCGAGTTCAGGGTCGCCGAGGTGACGTTCCCCACACCGTCTCGCGTGTACGTGCGGTCGGCGACGTAGTGCCCGAGACCGCCGAACACCGCGTTGTCCTTGATGGCGAGCACGGCCCCGGTCGCCGGGTCGTAGCCGTAGGTGGAGTAAGCGCTGCTCGTGGAGCCGTTGACCCTGGCGAACTCGGCGAGCTGTCCGATCGGCGAGTACACCGTGTTCGCCAGCACGATCGAGGTGCCGCGCACGCCGCTGAGCCGGCCCCAGGAGTCGTAGCTGTTGCGGACGATCTCTGCCGGAAGGCCGCCCATCGCAGGCAGGGATTTCGCCTGCAGCGACGAGTCGGCGTTGTAGTACAGCGTCGTCTTGTAGCTGGTGCCGCCGAACGCCGGTGCGCCGGTCGGGATCGCGAGCGTCGTCTCCGTGGGATTGCCCGCCGCGTCGTAGCTCCCGACCGTGGTCGTGTAGGCGAGCCCCGGGGTGCCTGGCGTGGAGCCGCTGAACGCGGTGGTCGTCGTCACCAGCCCCTTCTTGACGGAGTCGTACGTCCAGCTGGAGAGCAGCGCACCGCTGGGGCCGCCCGCGTAGGTCGCCTTCTTGCGGTTCAGCTCGTCGTATGTGGTGGTGACCGTCGTCCCACGGGCGTCGGTCGTCGATGTCAGGTTCCCGACGAGGTCGTAGGTGGCACTCGATGCCCCCGAGTCGGCGTCGTCCTGGCCGATGCGGTTCCCCAACAGGTCGAACGTCCAGGTCCAGTTGTTGCCCGCGGGATCGGTCATCCTCGTCATGCGGCCTCCGCCGTCGTACGCGAACGTCGTCGCCTGCCCCGCGCCGGTGATCCCCGGTGAGAGGTACTGCACGAGCTTGGTCTTCTGCCCGAGCGAGTTCGTGAACGTGCTGGTCGACGTGCCTCCGGCCGGCGGCACCGTGTCCA
Source organism: Microbacterium sp. p3-SID336 (assembly GCF_025143365.1). Taxonomy (GTDB): domain Bacteria; phylum Actinomycetota; class Actinomycetes; order Actinomycetales; family Microbacteriaceae; genus Microbacterium. The sequence goes on from NZ_JALXPE010000028.1 coordinate 19,458, forward strand.
CCCGGTCCGCGCCGAGGTACGCGGTCACGGTCTGCGAGTGCACCGTGCCCGTCGTGTTGAGGGTGGAGGTCAGGGCGCGCCCGACGGCGTCGTAGGAGGTGACGACCTGCGAGGGGATGTTGTTCTCCGTGGTCGGCGTGAAGAACGCGGTGCCCGGGGTGATCGACGCGGTCCAGTAGTCGTTGTCGACGAAGTACACGCGCCCCTGGTGGTCGTAGTTCGTCGTCTTGATAACTGCGCCTCCCCCGACGGCGGCCGACTGCGTCTGCGTGGGGCGACCGAGCCCGTCGAAGAGCTCGTACTTCGTGACGACGCCGCCACCCGTCACGGTGTCCGTCTTGATCGCGTTGGGCGCGGTGTGCGACAGCGTGTAGGTGAAGGCCAGCGAGGGCGAGCTCGGGTTGGCGGCCTGCGGTCGCAGCGGGAGCCACACACTGCTCGTGCGGCCCAGGGCGTCCACTGCGATGGTGGTCGTCGCGCCGTTCGGATCGACGATCTGGGCTTTGGTGCCCGTCGTCGGCTCGAACGTGGTCGTGGTGGTCCACGAGAACGGCGCGGTGTTCGTCTCCGCCGTGCTGAGCAGAGGCTGCGTCGCCGCGGGCGTGTAGGCGGTGGAGGTCGTGCGCCCGAGGGCGTCGGTCTTCACGAGCGGTCGGCCGAGGGAGTCGTAGGTGACCGACCCCGCCGACACCCAATGCGGCTGCCCGTTCTCGTACCTGTCGACCACCTGCGTCGACGTGACCAGGCCCTTCGTGGCGGCGGCGCCCCACGCGAGACCGTCGTAGCTCGTCTTCACGTCGCTCACCAGGTCGCGCGGGAACTGCGCTCCCGACAGGCCGGCGCAGGTCGCGTTGACCGTGCGCACCTGGCTCGGTAGTCCGACGATCCACGCGGTCGTGTTCGCCGTCGCATAGGTTGTCGTCACACAGGTGCTTGTCGCATCCGACGGGATCGTGGACACGGTCAGCGGCTTCCCCGAGCTGGGGTCGTAGGTCGTCCTGGTGTCGAGCGTGCGATTGCCGCCGGTCGACAGCGGCTCGGTGCGCACGGTGCGTTCGACCGCCGTCATCCGCGCCTGCCTGGAGCCGTCGTTGGATGTGACCGCCGACGCCCACGGGGTGCTGATCAGATCGGAGACCACGGCCCCGCCGACGCCGTTGCGCGTCTGCTCCCGATACACCTGACCGGCCAGCCAGCGCTCGTCCGGAATCGTCGTGCCGGTGACCGTGACCGACTTCGTGCCTCCGGATGCCGCGGCCCTGTCCCCGTTCAAGCCCTGGTAATAGGTGTAGGCGGTGACCTTCTGCGCGGCGGGCGCCGCCGGGTTCCCTTCGCGCACCTCCACCGTGTTCACGCCGGCGAACACGTTCCAGGTGCGGGAGTTCGCGACGGTCAGCGGCGAGTCGTTGTACCGCCACTTCGGCGTCCCGTACACGTACTGGGTCTGCTGGACCTGGCTCAGCGGCCCGCCCGTGCGCCCGTTCACCAGAACTGAGGCCACGGGATACTTGTGGAACAGGTCCTGTCGCCCACCGAGAGGGATCGTCGACTGCGGCACCCACCACTCGGGGAAGCACCACCGCGTGTTGTTCGGCAGGTCGGCGAGGATCGCGGACGCCTGCGCCGGTGTGCACTGCTGCGCCTGGTAGTTGACGCTGATCTCTCCGCCGAGGTTCGTGCGGATCGAGCTGAGACGCCACTTGTCGAGGGGTGCGAGCCCGTCGACCACCCAGACCCTGTTCTGCATCGTGACGCCGGAGAACACGGTCGGCGGCTCGGCGATCGCAGCCTTGCCTGCGGCGGTGCCAGAGCGCTGCACCTGCGTCATCCAGAGCGCGGCAGAGGTGCCGTCACCCGGGTCGGGGAACGAGTGACCGATGGTCCACGTGTCGACGGTCGAGTAGGCGCTGGACACGAGCGTCTGCGACTCGACCTTCACGAGGCTGGCGTTGGTGAAGAACGTGGGCGCGATCTGCGCGGCGGTGCAGGAGGTCCCCGTGCACAGCTGATCGAACGGCACATCCGGGTACGCGGACGGGTTCGCCGGCTTCACGGCGCTGTCGAGCGCGGCCGTCGTGCACTTCGCGCCGGTCGCGTCGTTGCACCGCCCCTTGGCGTCGTAGGTGAACAGCACGCGATAGCCCGCGCCCTTGCTCGCGTAGACGTCCGACGCCCGGAGCCCGTACTCGATCCGCGAGACGACTCCGCCGCGCTGATACGCCGTCGCGCCGGAGCCGCCCTTGGCGTACTTGTTCGTCTCGGCCGTGTAGTACACGGTCTGGGCGTTGCCGTGCACATCGACGACGTAGTCGAGGTTCCACCGCCAGGCCTGCTGGCACGAGGAGGCCGCGAAGGTCGAGGCGTGACAGGGCTCGCCCGCGTCGTTGCCGTAGACCGGGACCGTCCAGGTCGAGTTGGTGACGGCCTTGCCCGCCGACCAGCCCGGAAGCTGATTCAACCCGAACCAGTACTGCGTGCCGTCGGTGGTGGTCATTCGCCAGCACTCGGTGTTCGCGGTGCCGTTCGGCGCGCAGCCCTGTGCCGTGCCGGTGAAGCGCTCGAAGCGCGTGCCGTCGTCGTTCTGCAGCCGCCACTTCCCGCTGCTGGAGTCCTTGATGAGCGCGCCGGCCCGTCCGCCGATCGACACCGTGGCGTTGTCGGTCTTCCAGCACAGGTCTCCGGAGGTGGCGACGGCGCCGCTCGCTCCGTCGTCCTTCGCACAGGGCACGTAGCTGCGCTCGATGAATCCTGCCGCGGCGAGCTCCCACCCCTCGCCGACCACCGACGGCTGATTGTTCGTGGATGCCGTGAGGCCGTCGACGGACTGCGAGTTGTAGCTGAGCGCCACGCTCGGCGCAGGCCCGGCGGCGGGTGCGGGGACCGCCATGTCATAGCTCCAGGTGAACGCGCCCGTCTGCTCGGCGACGTCCCACGTGGAGGACGACTTCAGCGGCGTCGCCGCATACGACCCCGTGCCGTTCGCGGAGCTCGCACCGGCCAGAGCCGTCACCATCGTCGGCGAGCCTGCGAGGGACGGCGTCAGCACGACCCCGTCGGCCGTGGCCGCGGAGGCGATAGGCACGGCATCCTCGCGGACATCGCCGGCCGTGGTGTCCGCTGGCACCTGCACCCACTGCAGACGACCGGCGTAGTCGCCGCCATAGGCTCCGGCCAGCAGCTCCTCGGGCAGCAGGAGCGCCACCGGTGATCCTCCCTGCTCGACAGGCGAAGACGACGACAGAGTCAGCACGACACCGTCGAGTCCTTTCTTCGATGCGGCCTTCTTCCCCATGATCTCGACTGTGACGGTCGTCGATTCGGGCGCGGGAGTCGCCGTCTCCTCCGGCTGCTTCTCCTCTTCCGGCGGCGTCACCTCGTCCGGGCCAGTACCCTCCCCCGGCGGCGTGCTGCCCTCCCCTGGCTCCTCCGCGCCGGCCTCCGCGTCCTGCTCCCCCGGCTCCTTCGTCGGGGGAGCCTCGGGCTCGCCCGACGGCGTGGTCGCGCCGCCTGCCGGTCCTCGCGCCTCCGCCACCGCGAGGCTGATGCCCGAATCTCCGACCGCCTGCCACGCGCCGGCGACCGCCGCGGAGACGGAACCCTCATCGCCCCGTGTCTGGATGTCGCTCGCCCCGGGGGTCGGCTCGAGTCGGAGCTCCGCGGTCTGCGGCTTCGGCAGCGGCGCGACCGGCGGTGCGTCCGCATTGAGCGAGGCATCGGCACCGATCGGGTCCTCGACCGCGCCGAGAGCAGCGCCAGGGATCGGGTCGCCGAAGACCGCGGAGCCTGTCGTCGGCGTCGGGTCGTCCGCGAACGCGGCACCGGGAACGGCCACGAAGAGGCCGCCCACCAGAGCGGTCGCCGTCATGACGGTCACAAGCCGTCGCTGCTGATTCCTACGCAGGATCGCGCGCGTGCGCACGCTGGTGCGGGGGTGGGTCACAGGCGCACGCTATTGGCCGCGCGAGTGCACCGTCTACGTGCGGAGAGCCGAAATCTCCGTTTGTAAGGTATTGCCGTCTCGTGCAATATCCCGGTTCCACAGTGCCGCCGACGATCGTGCGGCGTCCTCGGCGAAGACCAGTTCCGCCTGCAGCTTTCCGCGGGCACGGCTCAGCGTGGTCCACACCGTCCCCTGCGTGCACCGCAAGAGCTCGGCGATCTCACCGGCTGCGAGCCGATCCCAGTAGGCGAGCATCACGATGCGCCGCTCGCGCGGTGTGAGCACGGTCGCGATGGCACGCCGCACGGCGAGCGTGTCGAGCACATCGTCGTTCCGATGGGTGTGCGCGGCGCGAACGGCGTCGATAGCCCGCGCATGCGCGCGCTGACTCCGGGCGCGATCCTTGAGCTTGTTGTCGCACGCTCGGAGCAGCCACACCACACCGAGCGGGCGCGAGACGTCGAGCTTCCGCCAGGCGAGGAGGAACACGTCGGCGACGATCTCGGCGACCTCCGCGTCCTCGTCCACCAGGCACTCCACGTGACGCTGCACCGCGGCCCAGTGCTGCGCGTACAACTCCGTGAAGACGCGCTCGCGCTCCGCCTCCCACGCCTTCTTGCCGCGACTCACCGACCGAGCCTCCGCCGGTCGGCCGACACCGGGCGCACCGGACGCCCCGTCCCCCCACCCATGTTCGCCGTGCGGTCAGAGGTAGCAGCGGATGTTGTTCGCCGCGCCGTAGATGTTCGCGGAGCCGTTCGCGTACACCGTCGCGAGCACCGTGGTGTTGTTGCGAACCTGCGCATAGCCGGACGTGCGGGCGTTGGCGACGGACCGGGCCGTGAAGGTCGACGGGATGGCGATGCTCCCGCAGGTGCCCCAGCTCAGGATGCTCCCGGAGAGGCCGTATGCCGTGTACGCGCAGATGCGACCGGTCGCGCAGCTGCCGACGGAGCGCGCGCTCAAGGTCGTGTTCGCTCCGGCCGCGGTGAACTCCATGTCGAGCTCGGGCCAGACGATGTGTCCCGGGGCCACCAGCTCCCCACCGGGGACCTCCTCCAGCAGCTGCGCCGTCTGAGAATCCCGCTCATCCTGCCCCGTCCCCGCGGAGGCCACCGTCGGCACCCCGGTCAGGACCAGCATCAGGCCCACCAGGGCCCCGATCGTCGCGCGCGTGCGCCTCATTCCACCATCTCCTCATCGAGATCCCACATGCGGTAGTCCGTGATCGAGCCCGGCGCCACGATGCCGTCGTCGACGAGCACGGTGCGCTCGACGCCGACGATCCGGCCGGTATCGAGCGACACCAGCACGTCGTCGCTCACGACGCCGTCCGGTGCGATCACGCGGATGCCTGCGACCGGACGGCCGAGGCGGTCGGTGGAGGTGCCGAGCGCCTGCGCGCCGCCGGCCTCCTCCAGGAGCGCCAGCAGCTCAGCATGCTGCGCGTTGGTCAGCGTCCACTGTCCGAAGACCGAGGTGATGGAGGTCATCACGTCGAAAGCGGTCGGGTCGGAAGGGAGGCCGAACGCCTCCAGCAGTGCGCGCACGTCCGACGACGACTCGCCGGGAATGGCGACCACCGGCGTCTCGAACTCGCCGGGGGCGTAGACGATGCGCGCGGCGACCTCGCCGCTGCTGACGACCTCGGCGTTCTGGTTGGCGACCGCGTCACCCGGGTCGTAGGCGACTCCGTTGATCACGACCGACTCGCCGGACAGGTCTTCGCTCCAGGCGAACGTCGCCAGCTGCGGCACGACCTCCGCGTGCCCGGCGTCCACGTCCACCGAGAACGACCATGAGGCGGTGCGCACGGTGCGCATCGGCGTGACGGGTTCGCTGAACACGCTCAGATCGGCGTCCGCAGTCGCCACGGTCTCGGCGAGCGAGGCGGAGCCCTCGAACGACAGCGGCGCGGGCGTGCCGGCGACGGCGGCGCCCTGCGGCATCAGGACGCCGATCGCCAAGGCCGTCGAGGCCACGACGGCGGTGAGCCCCGCAGCCCACCCGAACGTGCGGGCACGGCGCCGCTCCGGGGCGCGCGAGGAACGGATGATCCGATCGCGCGTCGCGATGGCCCTCGCATCGGGGTGCGCGTCACGCGGAGTGCGCGCGGGGTCGGCGTCGGTGAGCGCTCGCTCGAGCACGGCATTGTCAGGCGTCACGCGTATCAGTCCCCTCCAGGCCCAGCGCCGCACGAAGCCGATCCTCCGCCAGACGCAACGTCTTCTGTACCCGTGACTCCGATGCGCGCAACAGCTCCGCGATCTCCCCCACCGCGAGTCCATCCCAGTACGTGAGCATGATGATACGCCGTTGCGTGGGAGTGAGGACACCCAAAGCTCTGAGCACTTCGCTGCGGCCGACGATCCCGGGCAGCGCGGGGTCGCCGGACAGCCCCACGTGCACGGCATCCAGCGCCGTGAGTCGGGTCATCGACCGGCCGGGTCGTGCGCGCAGGCGGCGATCCGTCTCCCGCAGCAGCTGGACGCGTCCGGGCGGCCTCGCCGGGCGCAGACGCGACCACACGGCGAGGAACACCTCCGAGACGATCTCGGTGACCTCGTCGTCGTCGCCGACCACACCCTCGATGTGATGGCGCACCGCCGCCCAGTGCTCGTCGAACACTCGTGTGAAGACCTCGTTCCGCAGCGTGTTCGGGTCCTCGCTGCGGCCGTTCATGCGGGTGGGGTCGGCGGTCTGCCCGCCGCCTCCGACGTCCTGCACTGGCGCATGTCAGAACCCGAGACGCCCGAGCTGCTTGGGGTCGCGCTGCCACTCCTTCGCGACCTTGACGTGCAGTCCGAGGAACACGCGGGTGCCCAGCAGCTCCTCGATGCCGGAGCGAGCGCGGGCGCCGACGTCGCGCAGCCGCCCGCCCTTGTGGCCGATGATGATCGCCTTCTGACTGTCGCGCTCGACGACGATCGAGGCATGCACATCGGTGAGGTCACTGCCCTCGCGGGGCGCGATGTCATCGACGACCACGGCGATGGAGTGCGGGAGCTCGTCGCGGACACCGTCGAGCGCCGCCTCGCGGATGATCTCGGCGATGCGGTCCTCCGCCGACTCGTCCGTCGCGATGCCCTCGGGGTACAGCGCAGGCCCTTCCGGCATGAGCTGCAGGATCTCGTCCGCGAGCACGTCGAGCTGATCGCGCGTGAGGGCGGACAGCGGGATCACCGCCGCCCAGTCCTCACGCAGCGAATCGACCTCCATGAGCCGTTCCGTGATCTCGTCCCGCCCCGCGGCATCCGTCTTCGTCACGATCGCGATCTTCTGTGCGCGGGGATACCCGTCCAGGGAGGCGGCGATGCGTCGGTCTCCCGGCCCCACCTTCTCGGTCGCCGGCACGCAGAAGCCGATCACGTCGACATCGCCCAGCACCTGCTCGACCAGGTCGTTGAGCCGCTCGCCGAGCAGGGTCCGCGGCTTGTGGATGCCGGGGGTGTCCACGATCACGAGCTGCCCGTCGGGGCGGTTCAGGATGCCGCGGATCGCGCGCCGCGTGGTCTGCGGCTTCTCGCTCGTGATGGCGATCTTCTCTCCGACCAGTGCGTTGGTCAGGGTCGACTTGCCCACGTTCGGCCGGCCGACGAAGGTCACGAAACCGCTCCGGGTGTCCTCAGTCATCGCGTCGCTCTCCTTCTTCCTGCGTGTCGTCCGGCTGCGCCGCTCTCTCCACGAACACCGTCGCGATCCCCCGCCCGCGTCCGCGAGACGCCCCGCCCGTGAGCACCAGCCCCTCGACCGTGGCGGTGGCTCCGGGCTGCGGCACCTGGCCGAGCGCCTTGCCGAGCAGGCCGCCGATCGAGTCGACGTCCTCATCCTCCAGTTCGAGACCGAACAGATCGCCCACGTCCTCCAGCGACAGCCGGGAGCTCACGCGGTAGCGACCGGCTCCGAGGTCCACGAACTCGGCGGATACCTGATCGTACTCGTCGGAGATCTCGCCGACGAGCTCCTCGATGAGATCCTCCAGCGTCACGAGCCCCGAGATCCCGCCGTGCTCGTCGATCACGAGGCACACGTGCACGGCGTCGCGCTTCATCTGCTGCAGCAGCGTCTCGGCGCGCATCGACTCCGGCACGAACGTCGCCGGGCGGGCGATCGGGCGGATGGAGGCCGCGCGCCACGCGGAGTCGTCCCGGTAGGCGAACTGCACGAGGTCCTTGAGGTACAGCACTCCGACCACGTCGTCGGCCTCGTCGTCGACCACGGGCATGCGGGAGACACCGCGGTGCAGGAACAGCGACATGGCCTCGTCGGTCGTCGCCTCGGCACCGACCGTGACCATCTCCGTGCGCGGGACCATCACCGCGCGCACGAACTGATCCGTGAAGTCGAACACCGAATGGATGAGGTCGCGGTCGTCCTCCTCGATGAGGTCGTTCGACGCCGCCTCGTCGACCATGCTCAGCAGCTGATCCTCGCTCGAGAAGGAGCTGCGGCCCGTGCCGGGCGTGACGCGGTTGCCGAGCACCACCAGCCCCTGCGCCAACGGCCCGAGGATGATGCGGAGCCCCCGTACGATCCCCGCGCTGCCGCGGATCATCGCCTCGGCGTGCTGGTGGCCGAATGTGCGGGGACTCGCCCCCACCAGGACGAACGTGATGCCGGTCATCAGGATGGCCGCGGCGAGCATGGCCCACCACAGGTTCTCGAACATGATCGTGAACGCCACCGTGACCAACACGGCGGCGGTGACCTCCGCGAGCACACGGATGAACGCCACTGCGTTGACGTGCGCGTCGAGGTCGGCGGCGATCCGCTCGAGCGCCTTCGCCCGCCGCCCCTCGGTCGCCAGATCGGCGAGCCCGGCACGCGAGGTGACGCCGTAGGCCGCGTCGATCGCGGCCATCAGACCGCCGAACGCCACCAGCAGCACGGCGGCGATCAGCAGCAGGATCTCCGTCATCGGCGGCGGCGTTCGGAGACGGCGAAGCCCTGGATGAGCTGCTTCTGCAGTCCGAACATCTCCCGCTCCTCCTCCGGCTCGGCGTGGTCGAAGCCGAGCAGGTGCAGCAGACCGTGCGTGGTGAGCAGGATCAGCTCGTCCATGAGGGTGTGGCCGGCTGCCTGCGCCTGGGTCTCGGCGACCTGCGGGCACAGCACGATGTCGCCGAGCAGGCCGGGCGGCGTCGGGCGGTCCTCGGTGCCGGGGCGCAGCTCGTCCATCGGGAAGCTGAGCACGTCGGTCGGTCCCGGCTCGTCCATCCACTGCACGTGCAGGGCCTCCATGGCGCCCTCGTCCACGAGGACGATCGCCACCTCCGCGTCCGGGCTGACGTGCAGCTGCGCGAGGTTGAAGTCCGTCAGGCGCTGCAGCACCGTCTCGTCGACGTCGATCGCCGACTCGTTGTTGATCTCGATCATGAGAGTCCTCGTTTCGGCATCCGGTCACGGGGTCCTGGGCGCTGTGCCCCGCGGCGCTCCGCCCTGTTCGCGAACTCCGCGGCCTGCTCGCGCTCGAACCGCTGGGCCGTGCGCTTCTCGTCGTACTCGCTGTAGGCGTCGACGATGCGTCCCACCAGCGAATGCCGGACCACGTCGTCGCTCGTCAGACGGCTGAAGTGGATGTCGTCGATGCCGTCGAGCACCCGGGTGACCAGGCGCAGACCCGACGAGCCCTGCGGGAGGTCGACCTGCGTGATGTCACCGGTGACGACCATCTTCGTGCCGAAGCCGAGACGGGTCAGGAACATCTTCATCTGCTCGGGCGTGGTGTTCTGCGCCTCGTCGAGCACGACGAACGAGTCGTTCAGCGTGCGGCCGCGCATGTAGGCGAGGGGGGCGACCTCGATCGTCCCGGTGGCCATCAGCCGCGGCACGATCTCCGGGTCCATCATCTCGTTGAGCGCGTCGTACAGCGGGCGCAGATACGGGTCGATCTTGTCGGTCAGCGTGCCGGGGAGGAAGCCCAGCCGCTCCCCCGCCTCGACCGCGGGCCGGGTGAGGATGATCCGGGTGACCTCCTTGCGCTGCAGCGCCTGGACGGCCTTGGCCATCGCGAGGTACGTCTTCCCGGTGCCGGCGGGACCGATGCCGAACACGATCGTGTTCTCCTCGATCGCGTCGACGTACTCCTTCTGGCCGAGCGTCTTGGGACGGATCACCTTGCCGCGTGTGGAGAGGATCGCCTCGCCCAGCACCTCGCTCGGCCGCGGACCGCCCTCCTGGCGCAGCATGCGCGCCGAGCTGGCGACGTCGCTGGGTGCGAGGTCGTGTCCGGCCTTCGTCATCGCGAGCAGCTCGTCCACGAGCGTCTTCGCCTTCGCCACGGCGTCGCGTTCGCCCGTCAGCGTGATCTCGTTGCCGCGGACCAGCACCTGCACGTCGCGGTGCTCCCGCTCGAGCATCCGCAGCAGCCGGTCCTGCGGACCCAGCAGCTGCACCATCGCGACACCGTCGGCGTAGATGCGTTCGGTGACGGTTTCCTGATCGTCAGAAGCCAACGAGCTTGTTCTCCTCGAGGTTGCCGAGCACATGGGCGTGCACGTGGAAGACGGACTGCGCGACGCTCGCGCCGTTGTTGAAGATGAGGCGGTATTCGCCGTTCGCATGCTCGTCGGCGATGCTCTTGGCCGCGGCGACCATCTCGGCCAGCAGCCCCGGATCCCCGGCCGCGAGCTCGGTGACGTCCCGGTATTCCTCGCTCTTCGGGATCACGAGAACGTGCAGCGGCGCCTGCGGGTTGATGTCGCGGATCACGAACACGCGACCGGTGTCGAGCAGGATCTCCCCGGGGATGTCCCCGTTGAGGATGCGCGTGAAGATCGAGGGTTCGCTCATGCCTTCAGCTTACCGGGGCGCCTGTATGGGGCGGCGGTCACCAGCGGCCGAGCGCGGCCGACAGCACGGCGATCGCGGCAGGACCTGCTGTCGAGGTACGCAGGACCGTATCTCCCAGCAGCACGCGCTCAGCCCCGGCTGCCTCGAGACGCGCCAGCTCCTCCGGCGAGATGCCGCCTTCGGGACCGACCACGAGCACGAGATCGCGCCCATCCGGCTGGAGCGTTGACAGTCGCATCCGAGCCGTCGGGTCGAGCAGCAGCACGCGCTGCGACGCCGCCCGCGCGGCCAGCTGCGCGGTGGTCTCCACCGGAGCGACCTCGGGTACCCAGGCGCGGTGGGCCTGCTTGGCCGCCTCACGCACGATGCTCGCCCACCGCTCGCGGCCCTTCGCCGCCTTCGGCCCCTCCCACCGCGACACGCTGCGACCCGCCTGCCACGGCACGATCTCATCGACGCCGAGCTCGCACGCGGCCTGCACCGCGAGCTCATCACGATCACCCTTGGCCAGCGCCTGCACCAGCACGACCCGCGGTGTCGCCGGCGGGTGCTCGATGCGCTCCGCGACCCTCACGTCGACCCGTGTCGGCGAGACCTCCTCGGCGACGCCGGAGAGCCAGACCCCGCGACCGTCGCCGACCGTGACCTCCTCGCCCACCCGCAGTCGACGCACGACGGCCGCGTGCTTCGCCTCGGCGCCCGTGAGCGTCACGAGCTCCCCGACCGCGCACGCGCCGGCCTGCTCGACCAGGAAGTGCAGCGCCACGATCAGTGCCCGCGGAACCGGTCGCGCAGCTTCGAGAAGAGCCCCTGCTGGAACTGCGCGAGCTGCGGGCCCGGCGCCTTGTTCTTCTTCGCGAAGTCCTCGATCAGCTTGCGCTGCGCGGAGTCGAGCTTCGTCGGGGTCACCACCTGCACGCCCACGCGGAGGTCGCCGCGCTGGGTGCCGCGCAGCGGCGTGATGCCCCGGCCCTTGATGGTCAGCACGTCACCCGACTGCACGCCCGGACGGATCTCCAGGTCGACCTCGCCGTCGAGCCCCTCGATGGAGGTCTCGGTACCGAGGATCGCGTCCGTCATGGAGACCTCGAGCGTGGCGAGCAGGTCGTCGCCGTCGCGGCTGAACGCCGGGTGCGCGTTGACGGTCACCTCGACGTAGAGGTCGCCGTTGGGGCCGCCCGCGCGTCCGACCTCGCCCGAGCCGGGCAGCTGCAGTCGCAGACCGGTCTCCACGCCGGCCGGGATGTCGAGCGAGACCGTGCGCCGCGAGCGGACGCGCCCCTGACCGCCGCAGGTACCGCAGGGGTACGGGATGGTCGTGCCGTAGCCCTCGCACGTACCGCAGGGCTGCGACGTGACGACGTTGCCGAGGAGGCTGCGCACCTGGCGCTGCACGTGCCCGGTACCGCCGCAGATGTCGCACGTGACGGGCGAGGTGCCCTCCTGGCAGCACGACCCCTGGCACGTCTCGCACAGCACGGCCGTGTCGACCTCGATGTCCCGGTGGGCGCCGAACACGACGTCGCCCAGGTCGAGCGTGACCCGCACGAGCGCATCCTGGCCGCGCTCACGGCGCGACCGCGGACGGGCCCCGCGCCCGCCGCCCTGCGCGGCTCCGAAGAACGTCTCGAAGATGTCGCCGAAGCCGCCGAACCCGCCGAAGTTGCCTGCGGCTCCGTCTCCGCCGCCCATGTCGTAGCGGCGGCGCGACTCCTCGTCGCTGAGCACGTCATAGGCGTGGGTGACCAGCTTGAACTTCTCGGCCGCCTCCTCGCCCGGGTTCACGTCCGGGTGGAGCTGCCGCGCCAGGCGCCGATACGCCTTCTTGATCTCATCGGTGGAAGCGTCCCGGGACACCCCGAGAACCTCGTAGTGGTCCGCCACAATCGCCCTTCTGCGTGTGTTCCGTGGGCCGCGTCAGCGGCCGGTCTCGTCATCGTCGAGCATCCGCGACAGGTAGCGGGCCACGGCCCGCGCCGCCGCGAGGTTGCTCGGATAGTCCATGCGCGTCGGCCCCATCACGCCGACTCGCGCCGTCCCCGTCGGCGCCGCGTAGTCGCTGGCGACGATGGATGCCTCTCCCAGCCCGAAGGAGGCGTTCTCCGTGCCGATGCTCGCGGCGAGTCCGTGCTCGTCCGGCACCATCTCGCTCATCAGCCGCAGCAGCGTGACCTGCTCCTCGATCGCCTCGAGCAGCGGATGGATGCTGCCGCGGAAGTCCTGCTCCCGGCGCGCCAGGGTCGCCGCGCCCGCCATGACCAGTCGCTCCTGCCGGAAGCCGCTGAGCTCGTCGACCACGACGCCCGCGAGCGTGCGCAGCACCCGGTCCCGCGGAGTCTCCTCCGCGGCGAGCAGCGTCTGGAGACGGTCGGAGGCCTCGGCGATCGCCTGGCCCGTGATCAGCGCGGAAAGCCGTGCCCGCAGGACCGCCAGGTCGGTCTCGTCGATCGTGTCCGGCAGCACCGTCATGCGCTGGGACACGCCGCCCGCATCCGTCACGAGCACGGTCAGCAGGCGGTTGGGGGCGAGCGCCACGAGCTCGAGGTGGGTCACGTGGGCGCGCGCGAACGAGGGGTACTGCGCGAGCGCCACCTGCCCGGTGAGCTGCGTGAGCACCCGCACCGTGCGCACCATGAGGTCGTCGAGGTCGGCGGGGTCGGTGAGGAACGACTCGATCGCCGAGCGCTGCGCCGAGGAGAGCGGCCGCAGCTGGGCGAGATGGTTCACGAACACCCGGTAGCCCTTGTCGGTCGGGACCCGGCCGGAGGACGTGTGCGGGGCGGTGATGAGCTCTTCGTCTTCCAGCTGCGCCATGTCGTTGCGGATCGTCGCCGCGGAGACGCCGAAGGAGTGCCGGTCGACGATCGAGCGGCTGCCGACCGGCTCGTGGGTCTCGACGTAGTCCTGCACGATCGCGCGAAGCACCTGGAGTCCTCGCTCGGTGACCATGGCCTTCCCCTTCCCGCTGACCGTCCGATTGGCACTCTGCCACCCTGAGTGCCAATCCTACCCCGTGCTGCTGAGGATGACGCGGAGGAGGAGAGCCTGCAGTCGGCTCAGTCCGTGAGCTCGCGCACCACCGCATCCGCGAGCAGCCGCCCGCGCAACGTGAGCTGGACGCGACCGCGGATGGCGGCCGCGGCATCGATCAGCCCGTCCGCGATCAGGCCAGCCACGCGGTCCCGGTTCCCCTCCGGCACGTCCGCGACCGCGATGCCCTCGCGGATGCGGCTCAACAGCAGGATCCGCTCCAGGGATCGCGCGGCCTCGTCCGGTCGTTCGCGCCCTGCGGCCGGCGAGGATCCGGCGGCGAGCCGCTGGGCGTAGGCGGCCGGGTGCTTCACGTTCCACCAGCGGAGCCCCGCGACATGGCTGTGAGCGCCGGGACCGAAGCCCCACCAGTCGCTCCCCCGCCAGTACGCGAGGTTGTGACGCGAGCGCTGTGCCGGCGTGCGCGCCCAGTTGCTCACCTCGTACCACTCGAACCCCGCGGCGGCGAGACGCCGGTCTGCCAGCTCGTACATGTCCGCCTGGAGGTCGTCGTCCGGCATCGGCACCTCACCGCGGCGGATCTGTCGCGCCAGCTTCGTGCCCTCCTCGATGATGAGCGCGTAGGCCGAGATGTGGTCCGAGTCCAGGGACAGTGCCGCATCGAGCGAGGCCTCCCAGTCGGCCAGCGACTCCCCCGGCGCCCCGTAGATCAGGTCGACGCTCACGGCCAGCCCCGCGTCCTTCGCCGCGGCGACGGCCGTGCGGACGTTCTCCGGTCGATGCGTGCGGTCGAGCGCGGCGAGCACATGCGGCACGGCCGACTGCATCCCGATCGACAGCCGGGTGACTCCCGCCTCCGCCAGGGTCTGCGCCACCTGGGGCGTGACCGTGTCGGGATTCGCCTCCACCGTCACCTCTGCGCCGGGCGCGAGACCGAACGCGGCGGTCGCGGCGCCGAGCATGCGGGCGAGGTCACCGGCGGGGAGCAGCGTCGGTGTGCCGCCGCCGAAGAAAACCGTGTCCATGGGGCGCAGCGCGCCGGCGTCGTCCAGCGCGCGCCGCGCCAGCGCGATCTCGCCGATGAGGGTGGACGCGTAGTCCTCCTGCTTCGCGCCGCGCAGCTCGCTCGACGTATAGGTGTTGAAATCGCAGTATCCGCAGCGCACTCGGCAGAACGGGACGTGCAGGTACGCGGAGAAGGGCGTGTCGACAGCGATCGGCAGATCGTCGGGCAGTCGTCCGTCGGCCGGGGCCGGGTCTCCGAGCGGAAGCGGTCCCGCCATCAGACGGGCGTCGCGTACAGCGGCGAGATCGCGCGCAGGTAGCGCGCGAAGAGCTCGCGGCGACGGCGCTTCATCAGTGCCGGTACCAGGCGGTAGATGAGCGTGTTGGGCGCATCGAAGGCGCGCACCGTGAACCACACCTCGTCGTTGTCCTCGCGCCAGTCGACGTCGAACGACTCCTCACCGCTGACGACCGAGCCGCCGACCGTCCCCAGCACGAAGCCGATGCGCCGCGTCTCCTCGGTGACCGAGATGACGCGCAGCTCGGAGTCGGCGCGCATGCCGCCGACGCGTCCGCGCAGATGCAGCGTCATACCGGCTCCGACGAAGGGCATGCCCTCCGCGTCGTAGCGGGGCTCCACGTCGCGCTTGCTCGGCGCGATGGGGTTGCCCTCCGCATCGAAGCTCACGCCGGCGTAGGCGGGGCCGGGCGCCGGACGCACGTCCTCCACCGACAGGCCGGCCGCACGTTGCGCCGTCCACGACAGCAGCGCCTCGCCGGCGATCTGGAAGCGCTCCTCCCCGCTGCCGATGCGCCAGGACTCCTCCGCCGGGATGCTGCGCTCCGGCGGGTACTGCATCAGGTCGGGGGCGTGGGTCGCACCCACGGCCGCATAGTCCACCGTGTCGTCTCGGAAAGTCCCGCGCCGCATGAGTTCCAGCCTACTTCGCGTTGCCTGGACGAACACCCTCCGCATCGCGGGAGGTCACAGGATCGCCCTGGTTACTTCTTGTCCTTGCCCTCGACGTCGCCCGAGAGCGCGGCGATGAACGCCTCCTGGGGGACCTCGACGCGACCCACCATCTTCATGCGCTTCTTGCCCTCCTTCTGCTTCTCGAGGAGCTTGCGCTTGCGGGTGATGTCACCGCCGTAGCACTTCGCCAGCACGTCCTTGCGGATCGCCCGGATCGTCTCGCGGGCGATGATGCGCGCGCCGATCGCGGCCTGGATCGGCACCTCGAACTGCTGGCGCGGGATCAGCTTGCGCAGCCGCTCCGCCATCATGGTGCCGTAGGCGTACGCCTTGTCGCGGTGGACGATCGAGCTGAACGCGTCGACCTTCTCGCCCTGCAGCAGGATGTCGACCTTCACCAGGTCGGCCTCCTGCTGGCCCGAGGGCTCGTAGTCCAGAGAGGCGTAGCCCTGCGTCTTGGACTTGAGCTGGTCGAAGAAGTCGAACACGATCTCGCCGAGCGGCATGTTGTAGCGCAGCTCGACGCGCTCCTCGGAGAAGTACTCCATGCCCAGCAGCGAGCCGCGGCGCGACTGGCACAGCTCCATGACCGTACCCACGTAGTCCTTCGGCAGCAGGATCGCCGCCTTGACCATGGGCTCGGACACCGAACCGATGCGCCCGTCCGGGTACTCGCTCGGGTTCGTCACGGTGACGGTCTCGCCGGTGTCGCTGGTGAGCACCTCGTAGATCACGCTCGGCGCGGTCGTGATGAGGTCGAGGCCGAACTCGCGTGCGAGTCGCTCCGTCACGATCTCCAGGTGCAGCAGCCCCAGGAAGCCGCAGCGGAAGCCGAACCCGAGTGCCACGGACGTCTCCGGCTCGTACTGCAGGGAGGCGTCGGAGAGCTTGAGCTTGTCGAGGGCCTCGCGGAGCTCCGCGTAGTCGCTGCCGTCGATCGGGTAGATGCCCGAGAACACCATCGGCTTGGGATCGGTGTACCCGGGAAGGGCTTCGGCCGCGGGTTTGCGCGCGTTCGTGATCGTGTCACCGACCTTCGACTGCCGCACGTCCTTCACGCCCGTGATGAGGTAGCCCACCTCGCCGACGCCGAGGCCCTTGGTGGGCGTCGGCTCGGGGCTGGACACGCCGACCTCGAGCGCCTCGTGGTTCGCGCCGGTCGACATCATCTGGATGCGCTCGCGCGGCGAGAGGCTGCCGTCGACCATGCGCACATAGGTGACCACGCCGCGGTACGCGTCGTACACGGAGTCGAAGATCATGGCGCGCGCCGGGGCCTCCGCATCGCCCACGGGGGCGGGGATCTCCTGCACCAGCCGGTCGAGCAGCTCCTCCACGCCGACGCCGGTCTTGCCGGAGACGCGCAGCACGTCCTCCGGCTTGCCGCCGATCAACGACGCCAGCTCCTTGGCGTACTTCTCGGGGTCCGCCGCCGGCAGATCGATCTTGTTGAGCACCGGGATGATGTGGAGGTCGTTCTCCAGCGCCAGGTACAGGTTGGCGAGCGTCTGGGCCTCGATGCCCTGCGCGGCGTCGACCAGGAGGATCGCGCCCTCGCACGCGGCGAGCGACCGGGACACCTCGTAGGTGAAGTCGACGTGACCCGGCGTGTCGATCATGTTGAGCGCGAACGTCTCGCCCTCGAGCTCCCAGGGCATACGCACGGCCTGGGACTTGATCGTGATGCCGCGCTCCCGCTCGATGTCCATGCGGTCGAGGTACTGCGCCCGCATGTCGCGATCCGAGACCACGCCGGTGATCTGGAGCATGCGGTCGGCGAGGGTCGACTTGCCGTGATCGATGTGGGCGATGATGCAGAAATTGCGGATCTGCGCAGCCGGCGTCGCGGCAGGCTGAAGCGGGGTGAGAGCGCGTGGGGACATGTCCCGTCGATTCTACGGTGAGGGGCAGGGAATCCCCATTCGGGTGTATCGGTGATAGTCTCCCGAAGTTGCCCGGGATCAATCCGTGACACCGGATCCCGTAAGCGATACGACTCCGTCACAGACACCGTGAGGGCTGTCGCGTCGCGCAGAACGGCGGATGGCGCCCGATTCATCCGCCCGGCTCAGCGTTGCGTCGGCGGATCCCGAGCGCGTCTGGAGAAGAGAAAGACAATCCCCCTTGATCAAGTACCTCGCGCGCCGTGCCCTCGGCTGGCTGCTCATGATCGTGGTCGCGACGAACCTCACCTACTTCCTCGCGTGGGGCTTCCTCGATCCGCGCAGCAACTACGTGGGCCGTCGCCCTCCGCTCAGTGAAGAGCAGATCAACAACCTCCTCGTGCCTCGCAACCTCAGCGACACCGTGCCGCTCATCGAGCGCTGGTGGAACTGGTTCACGGGCATCCTGCTGCGCTGGGACTGGGGTGTCAGCCCGACCGGCGGCTCGGTCAACGAGCAGGTCGCCTACCGCATGTGGGTCAGCGCGGAGCTCGTCCTCGGCGCCACCATCATCACGACGGTCCTCGGCATCGCGCTGGGCGTCTACACCGCCTCCCGGCAGTACAAGCTCGCCGACCGCATCGGGCAGGCCACCAGCATCATCACGCTGAACATCCCGATCGTCGTGGCGGCCTTCGCGATCGTGCTGCTCGCGATCGGCCTCAACAACGCCACCGGCACCCGCATCTTCTACGTGACCGGCAATGCGAGCCAAGGCGTCGAAGGCTTCTTCCCGACCTTGATAGACGTCCTGCAGCATCTGACGCTGCCGACCATAGCCCTGGTCCTCACCGGCTATGCGAGCATCCACTTCCTCCAGCGCTCGCTGCTGCTGGACAACATCAACGCCGACTACGTCCGCACCGCGCGGGCCAAGGGCCTCACCAAGCAGCAGGCCATCCGCAAGCACGCCCTGCGCACGTCGCTGATCCCGGTCGCCACCCAGGTGGCCTTCACGATCCCCGCGATCTTCACCGGCGCCGTCCTGACCGAGACGATCTTCGCCTGGAACGGCATGGGCAAGTACTTCATCGAGACCATCTCGAAGAACGACATCCACGGCACGGTCGCCATCGCGGCCTTCGGCGCGGTCCTCACGGCGATCGGCGCCATCCTCGCCGACATCGCCGTCGTGGTCCTCGATCCTCGTGTGAGAGTGAGCTGACATGAGCACCGACATGCTCGACCCGACCATCCACCCCGAGCCGGAGGCCGCGGGCCCGGAGACCACGCGCGTCGCCACCAAGCGCCTGTCGAAGTGGACGCTGTACTGGCGCCGGTTCTCCCGCAACCGCGGCGCGCTCATCGGCCTCGTGATCTTCGCCCTGCTCGTGCTGTTCGCGATCTTCGGGCCGCTGATCGCCCGCTACGACCACACCGAACTCGACTTCCTGAACCTCAGCACCCCGCCGTCGGCGGAGCACTGGTTCGGTACGAACAACGCCGGCAACGACCTGTTCGCCCAGGTCGCCGTCGGCCTGCAGCGCTCACTCATGATCGCCCTCACGGTCTCGATCGGCGTGACGATCGTGTCCGCGCTCGTCGGCACCGCAGCCGCCTACTTCGGCGGCTGGACCGAGCGCATCTCGCTCCTCGTCATCCACTTCATGATGGTGATCCCGAGCTTCCTCATCCTCGCGATGATCTCCAACAAGGCGGGCGGCGACTGGCGCGTGATCGCGCTCATCATGATCTTCGTGATCGGGTGGTACTTCCCTGCCCGCGTCATCTGGACCATGGCGCTGTCCCTGCGTGAGCGCGAGTACGTCAGCGCGGCCCGGTACATGGGCGTCGGCGGCATGAAGATCGTGCTGCGTCACCTGCTGCCGAACATCGGCTCGCTGCTCGTGATCAACTTCACGCTCGGCGTCGTGACCGCGGTCGTCACCGAGACCGGCCTGTCCTTCCTCGGGTTCGGCGTGAAGATCCCCGACGTGTCGCTCGGTGCGCTGATCGGCGCCGGTTCGAGCTCGCTCACCACGGCCCCCTGGCTGTTCTACTTCCCGGCGGCGGCGCTGACCCTGCTGACCGTGTCGATGGCGCTGATCGCCGACGGCCTGCGCGACGCCCTCGACCCCACCTCGGCTGCAGGAGGCCGCGCATGACCAACGTCCTCTCCGTCCGCGACCTCAAGGTCAGCTTCGCCTCCGAAGCCGGCCGCGTCGACGCCGTCCGCGGTGTCTCCTTCGATCTCGAGGCCGGCAAGACGCTCGGCATCGTCGGCGAGTCCGGCTCCGGCAAGTCGGTCACGTCGCTCGCGATCATGGGACTCCTCGACGAGAACGCCAAGGTCACCGGATCGATCATGTACGACGGGCAGGAGCTCATCGGCATGACGGACAAGCAGCTGTCCGTGATCCGCGGCAACGGCATGTCGATGGTGTTCCAGGACCCGCTGACCTCGCTCACGCCCGTGTACACCGTGGGCGACCAGCTCATCGAGGCGCTCACGGTGCACCGCAGCCTCTCCAAGAAGGAGGCGTGGGACCGCTCGGTCGAGCTGCTCACCCTCGTGGGCATCACCGAGCCGGAGCGGCGGATGAAGTCGTTCCCGCACGAGTTCTCCGGCGGCATGCGGCAGCGCGTCGTGATCGCCATCGCGATGGCCAACAACCCCAAGCTCATCATCTGCGACGAGCCCACCACGGCGCTCGACGTGACGATCCAGGCGCAGATCCTCGATCTGATCGAGAAGGCGCAGGACGAGACCGGCGCCGCCGTGATCATGATCACGCACGACATGGGCGTCGTCGCCCGCACCGCCGACGACGTGCTCGTGATGTACGCGGGCAAGCCCGTGGAGCACGCGCCCGTGCGCGAGCTCTTCCACAAGACCCGCATGCCGTACTCGATCGGCCTGCTGGGCGCGATCCCCCGCGTGGACAAGGTGGAGAAGGAGCCGCTGACCCCGATCAAGGGCAACCCGCCGCTGCTGATCGACCTGCCCGACGCGTGCCCGTTCGCCGACCGCTGCCCGATCGTCATGGACGCCTGCCGCGCCAAGGAGCCCGAGCTGCTGCCCGTGGCCACCGGCTCCGGCAGCATGCACCAGGCGGCCTGCATCCGCGCGCACGAGATCGAGGACGACGGCCTGCTCGGCGGTCTGCCCATCTACCCCGTGCGGCAGACGCCCGAGAGCAGCCTGACGGTCACACCGCGCGAGGAGCGTCCCATCACGCTCGAGGTGAAGAACCTGCGCAAGACCTTCCCGCTGCTCAAGGGCGCGTTCCTCAAGCGCAAGGTCGGCGAGGTGCACGCGATCAAGGGCATCTCCTTCGACGTGCGCGAGGGCGAGACCATGGCCATCGTCGGCGAGTCCGGCAGCGGCAAGACCACCACCCTGCTGCAGATCATGGACATGGTGAAGCAGACGGAGGGCGACATCGTGATCGCCGGCACGAGCGTGAACGACATCCGCAGCCGCAAGGTGGAGCGGGCGCTGCGCCGCGACATCCAGATCGTGTTCCAGGACCCGATGGGGGCGCTGGACCCGCGCATGACGGTGGCCGACATCATCTCCGAGCCGCTGTTCGCGATCGGCACGCCGAAGGAGGAGGCCCACCGCCGCGTGGACGAGCTGATGGATCTCGTCGGCCTCAACCCCGCGCACAGCGACCGCTTCCCCCAGGCATTCTCGGGCGGTCAGCGACAGCGCATCGGCATCGCCAGGGCCCTGTCGACCAATCCGAAGATCGTCGTCCTCGACGAGCCGGTCTCCGCGCTCGACGTGTCGATCCAGGCCGGCGTCATCAACCTGCTCGACGAGCTGAAGGTCAAGCTCGGGCTGTCCTACCTGTTCGTGGCGCACGACCTCTCGGTCGTCCGGCACATCGCCGACCGCGTGGCCGTGATGTACCTGGGCGAGTTCGTGGAGCACGGCGACGTGGACGAGGTCTTCGACAACCCGAAGCACCCCTACACGCAGGCGCTGCTCTCGGCGATCCCGGTGCCCGACCCCGACATCGAGCGCACCCGCGAGCGGGTCGTCTTCGACGCGGAGACCATGACGACGAAGCCCGCCACGGTCTGAGCGGCAGCCCGCTCGTCCCTGGTCACCGTCCGATAACGGTTAGGCGCGATTCACTCCGGGGCGGTATACCGGTCGCGACCGCGAACTATTCTTCCCTTTATGAAACGCCGAAAGGCGAAAGGAGCACCATGAAGAACAAGAAGTTGCTGGGGGCGATCGCGATCAGCGGCGCCCTCGCACTCGCCCTCGCGGGCTGCGCGAGCGGTTCCGGAAACACCGGTGGCGGGGACAACGGAGGCGAGCCGGTCGAGACCAAGACCGCCGACTACAACCCGCAGGACCGCAGCAACCTCCAGGAGGGTGGCGAGGTCAACTTCCCGATCAACGAGATCCCGGAGCAGCTCAACGCCTTCAACGGCGACGGCAGCGCAGACACCGTTCGTCTGTGGTCGTGGTACATGCCGCAGATCCTGCTCGTGTCGCCGGAGGGCGAGGTCACCAAGAACGACGCCTATCTCGACGCCTACGACATCGGCGAGAAGGATGGCAACACGACCATCACCTTCACGTTCAAGGACGAGGCCCACTTCAACGACGGCACGGACATGGACTGGACCGCCATCGACGCGACGTGGAAGGCGAACCGCTCGTACGACGAGGGCTTCACCCCCAACGCGACTGACGGCTACAAGCAGATCAAGAGCGTCGAGCAGGGCGACACGGCGAAGACCGCCGTCGTCACCTTCGACGGCGTGTACGCCTGGCCGTCCATGGCGTTCCTCACCGGTGGCGTGCTGCACCCGGCCGTCGCCGACCCGGCCGTCTTCAACGAGGGCTTCATCGGCAACCCGCACCCCGAGTGGGGCGCCGGTCCGTACACGATCGACACGTTCGACGCCAACGGCGGCTTCGTCTCCTTCAAGCCGAACCCCGAGTGGTGGGGCAACGCTCCCCTGCTCGACTCGGTGACCTTCACGGCCATGGAGCCCGACGCTGCGATCAACGCCTTCAAGAACGGCGAGATCGACATGGTGAACACCAACACCAACGACCGCCTCAAGCAGGTCCAGGACGTCGATGACACCACGGTGCGTCGCGCACAGCAGACCGCCAAGACGATCATCATGGTCGACGCCGACAAGCCGCAGTTCGAGGACATCGACGTGCGCAAGGCGTTCTTCATGGGCATCAACATCGATCAGCAGAAGCAGATCGCGTGGAACGGCCTCGGCTACGAGGAGCCCGTCGCCGGTTCGCTGAACCTGTACTCGTTCCAGGACGGCTACGCCGACTCCTTCGCCACCGCCGGCCTGAAGCACGACGTCGACGCGGCCAAGAAGCTGCTCGACGACGCCGGCTGGACCGAGGGCGAGGACGGCATCCGCGAGAAGGACGGCGAGAAGCTGACCATCACCTACCCGGTGTTCGGTGAGGACCCGACGCTGGAGGCCCTCGCGAAGTCGCTCCAGGCGCAGCAGAAGGAGATCGGCATCGACATGCAGATCGACGTGCGCCCCTCGGCCGACTTCTCGAATGACCTGACCTCGAAGAACTGGGACGCCGTGTCCCTCCGCTTCACCGACTCCGACCCGTTCGGTCCGGCCTGGTTCTGCCAGCTGTACTGCTCGGACAGCCAGCTGAACCTCTCGGCGACCGGCTCCGCGGAGATCGACAAGCAGATCGCCGACGACGTCGAGTCGCAGAAGGACGCCGAGTCCTGGACCGCGGCCGCGATGGAGCTCGAGCCGAAGATCGTCGAGGAGACGTGGGGCGTCATCCCGCTGTACAGCGGCCCCTCGATCTACGTGGTCAAGAACGGCCTGGCGAACCTCACGCCGGAGCCCTACGTCGGTCTCGACCTGTTCGGCGTCACGCCGGTCGAGAACGTCGGCTGGGAGAAGTAACACTCTCTGACACAGCTCGTGTCGAAGCGGGGTCGGTGGTCCTTCCACCGGCCCCGCTTCCGTATGCTGAGGGCGTGAGCGTGCAGACCGTCCTCGTGCACGGCATCCGCACGTCGGCCACCATGTGGCGCTCGCAGGTCGCGTACCTGGAGGAGACAGGGCACCCCGTCAGCGCGGTCGACCTTCCCGGACACGGCTCCCGGATGGACGAGGACTTCACGCTGCACGAGGCGCTGCACACGATCGACGCCGCTGTGCGTCAGGCGGCGGCGAAGGGACCCGTGCTGCTGGCGGGGCACTCGATGGGCGGGCTGCTCTCGCTCGCCTACACCGGTGGGGCCGAGCGGCCGCCGGTCGACGGGCTCGTCGCGGCGGCGTGCACCTCGCTCCCCCAGGGCGCCGGGCTCCGCGCGTACCGGCTGTTCGCGCGGGCCGTGGACTCGCTGCCCGACCGCGGCATGTGGCTCACGCAGCGCATGCTCGCCGCGACCATCCCGCTGGAGAACCGGGCCGACTTCGCGGCGGGCGGCTACGCGCTCGACATGCAGGACACGGCGCTGCAGAGCCTGGCGGCGCTCGACGTAGCCGCCGCCGTGCCACGCATCGACGTGCCGCTGTGGTTCGTGAACGGCCAGTACGACCAGCTGCGCATGAACGAGGCCCTGTTCCGCCGCCTGGCGCCGCAGGCCGAGCTCATCATCGTGCCGCGCACGACGCACCTGGTCACGGCCATGCGTCCCCGCGTGTTCAACGCGGTGCTGGCCCTCGCGATCGCCACCGTGACCGAGCGGGCTTCGTCGTCATGACCGCGACGGCTGCCGTGCGCACGCCGTGAGCGCGCCCCCGACGAGGGAGAGCACCGCCGCGGCGAGGAACACCAGCCAGAAGCCGCCGACCAGCGCCACGAGCCCCGCGCCGAGGACCGGCCCGATCAGCTGCCCCAGGGCCGCCGTCACATTCACGATGCCGAGGTCGCGCGCATGGTCCTGCTCGTCCGGGAGCAGATCAGCGGCGAACGCGAGGCCGACCGTGGAGAAGGCGCCGTAGCCGAGCCCCATCAGGGCGGCGGCGACCATCGTCATCTCGAACGTGGGAACCAGCACGATCGCGACACCCGAGGCCGCCTGCACCACGGTCGCCGCGACGGTCAGCGTGCGCCGACGCCCCGTGCGATCGGACACGATGCCCGTCACCACCGAGGCCAGCACCACGAACACCGTGTAGACCACGATCAGCAGCAGCAGGTTGTCCTGAGCGGCGGTGCTCTCCTGCCCGAGACCGTGCAGGAGGAAGAACAGGAACAGCGCCGTGCCGAGCGCATTGCCGATGTTGGTGACGAGCCGGCCGGACAGCATCCACGCGAAGTCCCGGTCCCGCAGCGAGGCGAGGCGCGGACGCCCCACGGTGGAGGGACGCTGGGCCACCGTGGTCGGCGGATCGGGCAGCAGCAGCGCGGCGGCCGTCCCCGCCACGGCGATCACCCCCGCGAGCAGCAGGTAGCCGGAGACGATGTCGAGCCCGAGCAGCACGACGAGCCCCACGCCCAGCACGATGCCGACCGCCTGGCTGGAGCCCACCGCCGCCGACGCCGCACCCCGCTGCGGGGTCGGCAGCTGATCGGCGATGAGGGCCGTGAACGCGGCAGAGGACACCGCGACCCCCACCGACACCCCCACCCACCCTGCTCCGACGGCCCACGGACCCGCGGCGAAGCCGGTGAGCACCAGGCACGCCGCGGTCAGCCAGACGCCGCCGAGCGCCCACGGGCGGCGACGATGTCGTCCGGCCCTCGCGCGATCCGACAGCGCGCCGGCGAGTGGACCCGCCACGACGCCGGCGAGTCCGCCCACACCGAGCACGAGGCCGGAGGAGACGACGCCGAGGATCCAGTCACCCTCCGGGGTGTCGAGCTGCAGCGGCAGCAGCAGCTGCACGGGCGTGAGCTGCACCGTCCAGATCGCGAGCCACGCGAACGTGAACAGCGACATCCACCGCAGCCCGACGCGGCCGACGCGGGTCGCGGGCAGCGCGGTCATCGCTGCGCCGCCGCTGCGGAGGTCGATGCGAGCGCACGCGCCCGCCCGATCAGCTCGCGGTACCAGTCGTACGAGGCCTTGGGTGTGCGCACGCCGGACGCGAAGTCGACGTGCACGAGCCCGAAGCGCTGCGTGTAGCCGTCCGCCCACTCCCAGTTGTCGAGCAGCGACCACACCGTGTACTCCTCGACCGGCACGCCCGCCTCGATGGCCTCGCCCACGGCGGCGATGTGTCCGGCCAGGTACTCGATGCGCTGCGTGTCCTCGACGCGTCCTGCGCTCTCCGGTTCCGGAAAGGAGGCGCCGTTCTCGCCGATGATCACGGGCGGCAGCCCCGGGTGCCGCCCGTGCAGATCGACGAGGAGCTCTCGCAGCGCGGAGGGCATGATGGGCCACTCCGGCCCGAAGCCCGTGACCGGGACACCGGGAGTGGGAACGAGGTCGAACGGGATCGGGCTGCCCTTGGCGGCCGCCGTCACCGTCGTGGGGTTGTAGAAGTTGACACCATAGAAGTCGATCGACGCGCCGATCGTCTCGAGATCGTCCTCCAGGACCGGCAGCGGCGGGAGGCCGTACGCCTGCAGATCCGGGTAGGACCCCGCGAGGAGAGGTTCGCTGAAGATCCGGTTGTGCAGCAGGTCGTACAGGAAGGCGGCCTCCCTGTCCTCCGCGGTGTCGTGCAGCGGCAGCACCCAGGTGTGGTTGTTCACCAAGCCCACGGCACCGGCTCCGTGCTCGCGGAGCGCCGCGGCCGCTCTGGCGTGGGCGAGCAGCTGATGGTGCGCGGTCGGCAGCGCGCCGAACAGCAGCTGCTTCCCCGGTGCGAGCGCGCCCACCGCATAGCCCTGGAGGGTCGTCATCGCCGGCTCGTTCAGGGTGTACCAGCTGCTCACGCGGTCGCCGAGACGCGCCGCGACAAGGGCGGCGTACTCACCGAAACGCTCGGCGGTGTCACGGTTCAGCCAGCCTCCCGCGGCCTCCACGGCGCTCGGCATCTCCCAGTGGAACAGCGTGGGGAACGGCGTGACACCGGCTTCCAGCATCTCGTCGACCGCGCGCGAGTAGTGGTCGAGAGCCGCCGTGTTGCCGTGACCGCGTCCATCCGGCTGCACCCGCGCCCACGGGATCGAGAAGCGATACCGGTCGAGTCCGAGGCCCGCGGCCAGGGCGGCGTCCTCCTCGCTGCGACGGTAGCTGTCGCACGCCGGCTCGGCCGTGGAGCCGTCGATGATGGCACCCGGCGCCGCGAGGTAGTCGTCCCAGATGGAGCGCCCTCCCCCGTCCGCGGTGCGAGAGCCCTCGATCTGGAAGGCGGAGGTCGCGGCGGACCACCGGAGTCGGGCGAGTGCTGGGGAGAGAACGGAGTCGGGGGTCATGGGGCTCCTTGACGTCATTGTCGGGTCAGCATGATTCTGCACCCGGTACCGTGGTGAGCGCGACGCAGTCTCTTCGGAGCGGCGTCGTTTCGCGTCACCCGCCCAGGTGCTGGTAGACTCGGCTCTTGGCTTGCGTGTGGGTTCTTCCCTCACGACCGCCGTGCAGCAGCCCTCTTCTGCTGCCGGCACTCCGAATCACTCCTGTACAGAAAGCGTCCACACGTGGCAAACATCAAGTCGCAGATCAAGCGCAACAAGACCAACGAGAAGGCTCACGAGCGCAACAAGGCCGTGAAGAGCGAGCTGAAGACTCTCGTCCGCCAGACCCGCGAGGCCGTCGCCGCCGGCGACAAGGCCGCCGCCGAGAAGGTCCTCAAGAAGGCCTCGGCGAAGCTCGACAAGGCCGTCAGCAAGGGCGTGCTGCACAAGAACCAGGCGTCCAACCGCAAGTCGGCCATCGCCAAGAAGGTCGCCGCTCTCTGAGCCACCGATCATCCGGAAGGCCCGTCTCCTCGTGAGGCGGGCCTTCTGCTTTCCCGCTCGGACTATCGCCTATCCCCCGAAGGGCTCACGCGTCGCGATGACCGTGACCATGCGCTCCAGGGCGAAGATCGGGTCGCGCGCGGCGCCCTTGACCTCGGCGCCCGCGCGCGCGGTCGCCTGGATGGCCATGCCGAGTGAACGCTCGTTCCAGCCGGTGAGGTCGCGCCGGGCCCGATCGACCTGCCAGTCCTTCATTCCGAGTCGCTGCGCGAGCTGACGGCTCGGTTCACGGTTGCCCGCGACGCGCGCCATCGTGCGCAGCTTCATCGCGAAGGCCGCAACCATGGGCACGGGGTCGGCGCCGGACGCGAGGGCATGCCGCAGCGCGATGAGCGCCTCGCCGTAGCGCCCGGCGATCGCGGTGTCCGCCACGACGAAGGCCGACACCTCCACCCGGCCGCCGTAGTACTTGGTCACCACGTCTTCGGTGATGTCGCCCTCGACGTCGCCGATCAGCTGCTGGCAGGCGGCCGCGAGCTCGGTGAGGTCGTCCGCGAAGGCGGAGACGAGGGCGCGCAGTGCGGCGGGCGCGATGCGTTTCTTCGCCGCCGCGAACTCCCCCGCCGCGAAGTCGACCCGGTCCCCGTCGCGCTTGATCGCGGGACACGCGATCTCGATGCCGCCTCCGGTCCCGGCGCGCAGCGCGTCGAGCAGCTTCTTGCCGCGGACGCTCGCTCCGGTGTGGCGCAGCACGACCGTGGCGCCCTCCTGCGGATTGTCCAGATAGGAGACGGCCTCCTGCAGGAATGCGTCCGAGCACTTCTCCACCCCGGAGACCCGCACCAGACGCGGCTCCCCGAACAGGGAGGGCGACGTGAGCGCGAGGAGGGTGCCCGGCGCGTAGTCATCGGCCCGCACGTCGCTGACCTCGAGAGCCGGATCCTCCGCGCGCAGATAGTCGCGGACACCGGCGATCGCCCGCTCGGCGCAGACCTCCTCGGGCCCGGACACCAGCACGAGCGGCGCCGGATGCGGCTCTCGCCACGACACCTGAGGGATCTTGCTGGGCTTCGCGCCACCACGGGCGGGAGGACGGGAAGCAGCCATGGATCCAGCCTACCGGCGGCCCCGGACACCCCGCTCACGGGGGCATCTCGCACATGGAGGCACGCCGCACCCAGAGGCACCGCACACGGACGCACGCCGCTCACGGAGGCACGCTATCCGTCCACACGGCGAGTGCGCCGTCCTGCACCCCGACCAGAATCCGTCCGCACTGATCCGTGCGCAGCACGCGTGCGCCCAGGCCCGCGAGCAGGTCGAGAGTCTCGCCGCGCGGATGCCCGTAGTCGTTGTCGGCGCCGACGCTGATCAGGGCGATCTTCGGGCGGAGCGCTTCGTAGAGCGCGGCGTCCTGGTCAGCACTGCCATGGTGGGCGACCTTGACCACCGCCTCCTCGGACAGCCGGGCGGTGCGCTGCAGCATCCGCTGCGGGGCGGCGGACAGGTCGGCGAGGAACAGCGACGGCGGCACTCCGCCCCCGCGGAACTCGACGACCACCCCGGTGTCATTGCTCGGCGGGAAGGCGACGGAATCAGCAAGAGGCCACAGCACGCGCCAGCTCGCGTCCCCGAGGTCTCCGCGCTGCCCCGCTGCGCCCTTCTGGGCACGGGCGCCCTCGGACTCGAAGGACGCGATCGTCGCGCGGTCGCGAGCATCCGCGGGCGGCCCGTGGAGCATCGTCGCGACGCGGCCGCGAACCGCGTCGAGCCCGCCCGCATGGTCGAGGTCGAAGTGCGTGAGGACCAGCAGATCGATGCGGTCAACGCCGAGCGATCGCAGACACGCGGCCAGGGGCTCGGGCGCCGGACCCGTGTCGATCAGCGCGACGGCCCCGGCGGAGCGCACCACGAGCGCATCGCCCTGCCCGACATCGCACGCGGCGATCGTCCACGACTCGGGCGTGGTCGCGGCAGCGAGCGGACCGTCCAGAAGGGCGGTCGACCCGCCCAACGCCCCCGTCACCACCAGGACGGCCACTGCCCCGGCGTGAGCCAGGGCGCGACCGCCCGGTGCACGCGGTGCCCCTGGACGACGCTCGCGGGTCGACCGCTTCAGCACACTGTCGGTGCGCGCGGTCGGCTCGCGCACTCGCGCCCACCCGGGCCCCTCCGCACTCGCGATGCGTCCGAGTCCCTCCGCACCCTCTGTGCTCCCCGGACGCCCCGTCCTCACCGCCGTGTCGGCACTCTCGACGCTCTCGGCACTCCCCGGACGCCCCGTCCCCGTGGGCCCCTCCGGATTCCTGGGCTCCTCCGCACTCCCGACGGTCCCCACACTCCACACACTTCCCGGAATGCGATCCGTACCGCGCGTGGACGGCATGCGGCCGGGACCGATGCACACGATGCCGATCGACGCGCTCACAGCCGCGACGAGCAGGGCGCTCACGATTCCGGGGGGAACCAGCATCGCGGCACCGGGCAGCTCGGCGGTCGTCCGGGCGACCGTGGCGATCCAGGCAGCAGGAAGCCAGGCTGCTGCCGCCAGCAGGTCCGCCAGCAGCGGGATCGGGGCTGTCAGACACGCCAGCAGGCCGATCACCGTCGCCACCGGTGCTGCGGGTTCCGCGATCAGGTTCGCGACGACGCCCACCAGGGACTGCTGCGCGGCGAACAGAGCGATGATCGGCGCACACGCCAGCTGTGCCGAGAGCGGGACGGCGACGGCCACCGCGAGAGGCACCGGAAGCCACCGCCCCAGCCCCGCGGCCAGCGGTGGCGCGAGCAGGACGAGGGCTCCGGAAGCCGCGACCGAGAGCGCGAAGCCGGGCGTCGACGCGAGCCAGGGATCCCCCAGCAGGATCGCGACCACGCACACTGCGAGGATCCCCGCGCCCGCACTCGGCCGCCCCACCAGCAGTCCGAGCATCCCGGCGCCCGCCATCACGGCCGCCCTGATCACGCTGGGCTCGGGGGTGACCAGCACCACGAACCCCGCCAGCGACGCCGCGGCGAGCAGGATCCGCAGGCGTCGTCCACCACCGCACAGTGCGGTGAGGCCGAACACCGCCCCCACCACGATCGCGCAGTTCGCTCCGGACACGGCCGTGAGATGACTCAGGCCGCTCGTGCGCATGTCGGCATCGAGCTCTGGCGACACGGCGGTCGTGTCGCCCACCGCCAGTCCGGGCAGCAGGCCGCTTCCCGGTTCGGGCAGCTCCGTGGCCCGGGACACGAAGCTCCGGCGCAGGTTCGCCGCGATCCCGAAGACCCCCGTGGCAGGGGCGGCGACATCGACCGTGGACGCGAACAGCACGAGAGCGGCGCGCTCCTCCGGCCCCGTCGCCACCGTCTCGCCCACGACACGGATCCTCGCACCGAGATCGACGCCCGCGAGCGGCGCGACCCCCACTCGGATCGGCGCGGTCACCGGCGAGAGATGCCCCGGCGGCCCCACGTCGCTCGTGACCGCGTCGAACCAGAGCCGGCCGTCCGCGCCCACCGATGCGGACGAGGCGACGTCAGCCACCGCCTCCACCACCCGCCCGCGCTGCGCGGCGACCGCCTCTCGCGCCGGAAGAGCGAGCGCGGCCGAGAACGCCACGCCGGACGCCGCCGCGCACATCAGCACGATCAGCCCGGCCGTGGACGCCCGACCGGGCGCTGCTCCCTCGCCTCCGGCCGTGGTCGTCCGGCCACCCTTCGGATCGGCGGAGCACGTCGCTCGCCCTCGTCTGCCGTGGCGCGTGCGCGATCCCGCCGCCGCTGCCGCAGGACTCGCCCTCGTCGCCTGGCGCTGCCACCACTCGATCGCCAGAGTCACCAGCGCCGCCCCCAGGCTCACGCCCGCACTCGCCCACGCCGCCGGAGGCACGAGCACCGACAGGAGCGCCGACACCCACGCGCCCAGAGCCACCGGCACCACGCGCAGGTCTGCCCCCTTCACACGCGCACCGCGTCACGCAGACCTGCGAGCAGCTTCTCCCCGATGCCCGGCACGGCCAGCAGGTCGTCCACCGCACGGAAAGGTCCGTTCTCGTCCCGCCAGGCGACGATGCGCGCAGCCAATGCGGGACCGATGCGCGGCAGCGTGTCGAGCGTGCCCTCGTCTGCGGCGTTGAGGTCGATGCGCGGATCCGTCTCCGCGCTCGTCGTCGCCGTCGCAGCTCCCACGGCGGGCACGACGAGCTGCTCTCCGTCTTCGAGCCGTCGTGCGAGGTTCACCGCCGCGAGGTCGGCCGTGTCGCTCGTACCGCCCGCCGCCGCGATCGCATCCATGACGCGCGCATCCGCAGCGAGCACGTACAGCCCCGGGCTCCCGACCGCCCCGAGCACGTGCACGTAGAGCTCTCCGACCGCGGCAACCGCGGTGGCCGGCGCACTCTGCTCTGTCCACGGCACCGCGGCGTCCGGTGCGGCCCGACCCCGGAGAAGCCCCAGGCCGACCGCCGCGGACAGCACTACGATGCCGAGCACGACGGCCGCGCCCACGCTCAGTCGCAGGCGCCGGCGGAAGGGTGGCGGAGGCGACGGGGCATCGGCAGCGGGCATCAGCCCACGCTAAGCCTGTGCCCCGCGTCGCACGGGACCGCGCCACGATGCTCGTGGACACCCCCGCAAAACACCGATCTGTGGAGGAACGCCACGCTCTGGGTCGCAGGTCTGACGGGTCACCCGTCGGACGCCCCGCTCCACTGTGCGCACACTGGCCATCGACGGTCGTGGACAGCCGTCGAAATCAGCGCACGGCTGCCCACTGCATCGACGTGTCGATGCCCCTCATCGCTTCAATGACTCCATCAACCGACGCCGCGAAGCGCGCACAGTGTCTCGTTCGGAGCGACGAAGTCGGAGGTCACCGACCAGTCCGTCGTAGCTCCGCCGTCGACCTCGACAGTTGCCTGACCGGAACCAACCACCGTAGCCGCCGAGTTCGTGAAGAACACGGTCACCACGTACGACGCGTCATCCTCGGTGGGGTTTGTGACTGTACCAGCTGCCGTCCAGCCGCCATCGGACGCGGCACAGGAGGTGATCTTCGCGGCGCTACGCACGGCCGGTGAGTTCGGGATATCCGACGGCAGCTTCGTCGCGCCGACGACTCCTGGTTCCTCGCCGGGGAGCTGCGGGCCGCTCGTCGCTGTGATACTCGGACGAGGCGTCTCTTCCTGGGCTTGCGGTGTGCAGGCCGTGATCGCGAGGACGACCGCACAGACGGCCACGATGCGGGATACGAGGTGTCCACGTTCGGAGAATGACATTTTCAATCCTTTGATGTCGAGATTCGCGGGGGTAACGCGACGCGAACCCCCGCGAATCTGAGCTTTCTACGCGTGACTCTTGCGCCTCCGCGCTCCAGGAAGAAGTAGCGCGCCGAGAGACAGCATCAGTACACCGATGAGCACGCCGCCGGACACTGTACCTCCGGTGACAGCCAGCCCGGATGCGGGGGTCGGCACGACTGGAGTCACCGCACGCGCCGATGGCGGGTCGACCGGGTCCCCGTTCGGCGCGTTGCCCGACGCCGTCGCAACGTTCCATACCTCGCCACGGCTCACATCCGCCGCCGTGATCGAATGAGTTGGCACCGTGCATGTCATGGTCTCGCCCGATGCAAGCGTCGTGGTCGGGCACGTGACAGTTCCGGCCGCGGGGTCGGAGACGGTGATGTCATCGATGGTCTGCGCACCTGTGTTGGTGACGAGGATCGACCACTCGATGCGGTCCCCGAGGTCTGCGACGCCGTTTCGGTTGACGTCGACAGTTGTTGCGCGCTTCTCGATCCCAAGAGTGGTGGCACCGTCGAATGGCACATCCACCGTTGAAGGAGGCGAGACGGGCGGTGCCCCTGCGGGCGGGACGCCTGTGGCTGTGGCGGTGTTCGTCAGCAGCCCAGAGTCCACATCGCCTTGCGTGGTCGTGTAAGTCGCTGTGCAGACGATCACCTGACCAGGCAGCAGGTTCGCCGCATCATCCGGGCACTCGATGGACGACAGTTCTCCCTCTCCTGAGAACTCGGTCTCGTCGACGGTCACGTCCTTCAGCGCAACGTTGCCGTCATTAGTAACGACGAACGAGTACGTCAACATCTGCCCCACCGTGGTCATCGCTGATGGGGTGGCCGACTTGACGACTGTGATCGCTGGGGCCGGGGCCGAGGGCACCTCCACCGTGGACT
>NZ_JALXPE010000029.1 GCF_025143365.1 Microbacterium sp. p3-SID336
TGGAGACTTACCAGCTCGACTTGGTCACGCCGGGCAGCTCGCCGCGGTGCGCCATGTCACGGAAGCGGACACGCGAGATGCCGAACTTCGTGAGGACGCCACGAGGGCGGCCGTCGATGACGTCGCGCGAACGGACGCGCGCCGGCGACGCGTTGCGCGGCAGCTTCTGCAGGCCGACGCGAGCGGCCTCGCGGGCCTCGTCGGTGGCGTTCGGGTCGACCAGGGTCTTCTTCAGCTCGGCACGACGCTCGGCGTAGCGCTCGACGATGACCTTGCGCTGCTCGTTGCGCGCGATCTTGCTCTTCTTAGCCATGGATCAACGCTCCTCTCGGAATTCGACGTGCTGACGGATGACCGGGTCGTACTTCTTGAGCACGAGGCGGTCGGGGGTGTTGCGGCGGTTCTTCTTGGTCACGTACGTGTAACCGGTACCCGCCGTCGAACGCAGCTTGATGATCGGACGGACGTCCTGAGCCTTCTTGGCCATTAGAGCTTCACACCCTTCGCCTGGAGGTCCTTGACGACGTTCTCGATGCCGCGCGCGTCGATCACCTTGATGCCCTTGGCGGACACGTTGAGGGTGATCTTACGGCCGAGCGACGGCACGAAATAGGTCTTCTTCTGCACGTTCGGGTCGAAGCGACGCTTCGTCCGGCGGTGCGAGTGCGAGACGTTGTGACCGAAGCCGGGAACAGCTCCGGTCACCTGGCACACTGCTGCCATGATGATGACTCCTTCATTACCGTGAGGCCGGACGGCCCCACCCAAGATCCCTTGTCTGCACGCGGCCTCGACCCGCCGATCTCTCGGCCGCGGAAGGGGAAGCATGCGAACTGCGCACAGGAGCGTGCGCAGACAAAGAGTCAGTCTAGCACGGGCGAAGCCGTGCGAAGGGCCGCGGCGTCGGCCGCCCCTCTCCCCCACCGGAACGCCGACACGGTGGGGTCGCCCGGGATCCAGAACCGCCAGGGGAAGGCATCCGTTCCCGCGATGCCGGCGACGCCCACCCGCGGCCCCTGCGCGATCTCCGCCGCCCGGGGCGCGAGCCACAGTTCCGCGCTGGCGCCGTCGCGTTCCTCGCCCGTGATCGCGTCGATGCCGTCGTGCTGCGCGTACCGGAGCCCCAGTGCCTGACCGAGCCGCCCTGGCCCGCGCGCGAGGTCCCGCCGCGCTGTCCTGCTCAGGGGAACCGCCGCCGACCGGCGTCTCGCCGCGTCGTCCGTTCCCGCCACGATCTCGCCGGCACGCAGCAGCACGCCGTCGCCCTGCCCCTCCGGCCCGCACGCCACGTTCACGCACGAGTGGATGCCGTGGCTCAGGTACACGTACAGGTGCCCCGGCTCGCCCCACATCGTGGCGTTGCGGGCGGTGCGCCCCATCCGCGCGTGCGAGCCGGGGTCGGCGAGGTCGCCCGTGCCCTGCCCGTGGTACGCCTCGACCTCGGTGATGCGCACGCGCACCTCGACGGGCACCCCGCCCTCGACGACGACCGTGCGCAGTTCTCCGCCGAGCAGCGTGGGCGCCACCTCGACGGCGGAGCGCATCACGTCGTCACGGGTCGCGCGGCGCAGGTTCACGAGGGCGGTCATGTCAGAACCGCGGAGCCGTCTGGCACCAGGACGCGTCGAACCCCGTGAGCGCCACGAGCTCCTTCCCGGAGTCCATGTCGATCAGGTGCGTCTCCACGTTCTCCGGCAGCGGCAGCAGCATGCCGTCGTAGGAGTTCTCTCGGAGATCGGGGGCGATCACCACCGCGGCGTACTGGCCGCTGGGCGACGCGCAGGCCTGCAGGATCGAATCCTCCGACCCGACCTCCACCAACGGCTCCGCGGCACCGGCCTCGTCCACGCGGATGACGGCCTGTCCGATCGGCAGACCGCTGTCGTCACGGGAGACCACGTGCCGCAGCGTCCCCCCGGGGAACGGCGTGATCGACGTGGCCGTGCCGTAATCCGGGTTCGAGGCGGCGAGCGGCTGCTCCGACCCGTCCGCGAGGTTCAGCTCCACGACCGTGCCGTCGAGCCGCTCGACGATCGCGGTGTACGTGCCGCGGGTGATGCCCTGGATCGTCGTCGCGAGACCCAGGGACTGCACGCCCGTGTCGGCGGAGCGGTCGATCAGGGCCAGCGCGCCGTCGAAGTCGATGAAGAGCACGGCCGCGCTGTCCGGCACGAACTGCCAGACGAACACACTCGCCTCCTCGCCGCCGACCTCGACGATCTGCGGGTCGTCGTCGCCGTTCAGCGACTGGGTCACGAGCACGCTCGCCCGACCCTCGGTGTCGCTCAGCTCACGGTCGGAGTAGTTGTAGCCGACGAGGTTGCCGCGCTCGGACACCTGGATCGCGCCCACGTACCCGTCCCCGGGCAGCTTCAGTTCACGCTGATCCGCGCCGTCGCGGTCCATCACCAGCAGGCGCGAGCCGTCGTCCTCCTCCACGGATGCCACGAGCTGGGTGGACGTGGCGCGGAAGTCGTTGATCCGCGGATGGGAGAACACGGGCACCGCGTTCTCGCCACCCAGGTCGGTGCGGAAGATGATGTCGTCCCCGTCGACGTCCCGCCGCAGCAGGTAGATGGTGGAGGCGGGAGTGGTGAAGCTGGTCGACAGCTCCGCGGACGGACCGCCGCCGACGCCGGTGACGTCGGCGACCGAGACCGTGTACGTGGTCTCGTCGTCGAGCGGCACCGTGAAGCGGACTCCGACCCCGCGGCCGGCCGCGTCGACCGTGAACGGCACCTCGGGTTCGACCGTCACCTGTGCAGGGTCGATCTCGGCGAGCGACTGGTTCGCGGTCAGGATGACCCGGCTGCCGGACGACTCGATGGCCTGCGCCTCGTCGACCTGGACGGCGGTCAGCCGCGGCCCCTGCAGCAGGCTGACGATGCCGAAGCCGGTGCCCACGAGCACCAGCACACCGAGGACGGCGCCGATCGTGAGCAGGAAACGGCGGCGCGACGTGAGGGGAGTGCGCCGTCCGTTGTCGCGGGAGCTTCCCCCCGGCAGGT
Organism: Microbacterium sp. p3-SID336; assembly: GCF_025143365.1. Classification (GTDB taxonomy): domain Bacteria; phylum Actinomycetota; class Actinomycetes; order Actinomycetales; family Microbacteriaceae; genus Microbacterium. Next base: position 3,009 of record NZ_JALXPE010000029.1, read on the forward strand.
CGTCTGTCGGGGTCCAGCCGGGCTCGGAGGGCTGGTCGGGTGCGGGGCCGGCGGCGGCGAGCACCGGTTCCGTCGCGCGCGGGATCGGCGGCGGGGTCGCACCGGTCCTGCGCGGCCCCGGCGGGCGCGGATCCTCGCCGCGCCCCGGGCGACCCCCGCGCGCCGGAGCCGGGGACTGGGCAGGAGCGTCTGACGACGCGGAACCCTCGGACGGGGTGGGAGCCTCAGACGGAGCAGGAACCTCGGACGGGGCGGGGGCATCGGACGCGGCAGGGGCCTCGAACGAGGTAGGGGCCTCGGACGGAACCTCGGACGGGGCATGAGCTCCTGACGGGGCGGGTGCCCCGGACGGGGCAGGAGCCTCAGACGGAGCAGGAACCTCGGACGGGGCGGGAGCCTCGGACGGAACCTCGGACGGGGCATGAGCTCCTGACGGCGCAGGAGCCTCAGACGGGGTGGGGGCCTCGAACGGGGCGGGGGCATCGGACGCGGCAGGGGTCCTGGACGGGGCAGGAGCCTCCGCAGCGGCGGCGCGCTCGGCGGCCTCCCTGGCGGCGCGCAGCTCGGCGCGGGTCCGTGGGACGGCGGGCTGCTCGGGGCGCTCGTCGTCAGTACTCATACGGGTCCTTCGGCTCGTCGATCGCGACGACGTCCGTCGGCTCGATGTGGAGCGAGCCGTCGGCGTCCGCGCGCACCGTCCCCTTCACCTCGACCCACTGCCCGGTGTCGTACTCGCCCGGGTCGACGTCCACGGGGAGGGCGGCGGTCTGCGCATCGATCACGCAGTGCGTGATGACCAGCCGCGTGAGGTTCACGCCGTCTCCCGAACCGGGCGTGACGAAGCCGGTCAGCGTCACCGGCGCGCCGTCGTACGCCGTGGTGTTGGTGGCGGCGGCGAACACGCTCGCCCAGTCGCCCACGCCGAAGGTCGACGTGTCGGCGACGCCCAGCGCCACGGTGTCAGCCCCGGCGAACAGCGTGGACTGCTCGCCCGCGCGCGACATCGCGAGCTCCACCGACAGCGATGCGGGGGGCAGCACCAGGGCCGCTGCGACGACGCCCGTCGCCACCACTCCCCCGGCGACCGCGCCGACACCCGCAAGCGAGCGGCGCGACGGCGCAGTGCTTCCCGCACCCGCCGCTTCCGCACCCGCCGCTTCCGCACCCGCCGCTTCCGCGTCTGCGGCCTTCGCCTCGGGGCGCGCAGAGGCGTGCGCAGGAGCCTGCGCGTGCCCATGGTCGTGCCCGTGGTCGCCCTCCGCGCCCAGCGGGAGGGTGCACGACCAGATCGCGCCTGCGAGGGTGACGACGGCCGCCGCGCACGCGAACCACACCGACTCCGGACTGATGTACAGGGTGAGCCGCCCGGTCACCGCGAGGCCGAGGGTGACCACCGCGACGACGGAGGCCAGCCCGACACCGAGCCAGCGCGTGGCCAGAGCGCGCCGGCGATCCACGTTCTGCTCAGACAAGGACGTTCACCCCGATCCCGATCGCGAACGCCGCGGCCAGCACGACGCCGGTGATCACCACGAGCGTGCGGGCGGTGAAGGTGGTGCGCATCAGCGCGAGCATCTTGATGTCGACGAGCGGCCCGACCAGGAGGAAGGCGACGATCGCGCCCGATGAGAAGGTCGAGGCGAACGACAGCGCGAAGAACGCGTCGACGTTGGAGCAGATCGCCACCACGATGGCGAGCAGCATCATCGCCACGATCGACAGCACGGGGTTGGAGCCGATGGCGAGCAGCACGTCGCGCGGGATGAGCACCTGCACGGCGCCGGCGAGCGCGGAGCCGATGACCAGCGCGGGCATCACGGCGCGCAGCTCGACGAGGAACTGCGTCAGACTGCGCCGCACCGGCGTGCCCGGCTCGTGCGTCACGCGCTCGCACGTGTCCACGAAGCGCTGGGTGAGCAGCGAGTCCGGCGAGGGGTGGCGGCTGTAGATCCAGCCGATGAGGTTCGCGATCAGGTAGCCGCCGACCAGGCGCGCCACGAGGATCCCGCCGTCCCAGCCGAAGGCCGCGTGCGTGGTGAGGATCACGATGGGGTTCACGATCGGCGCCGCGATCAGGAAGGTCAGGGCCTCCGCCGGGGCGAGGCCGCGCATCATCAGACCGCGCGCGAAGGGCACGTTGCCGCACTCGCACACGGGGATCAGCATGCCCAGCAGCGACAGTACGGCGCGACGCGCCCAGGCGCGGCGAGGAAGCCACCGGTGGATGACGTCGGCCGGGAGCCACACCTGCACGACGATCGACAGCAGCACGCCGAGGACGACGAACGGCAGGGCCTCGATCAGCACGCTGAGCGCGAGCGTGAGGCCGTCCTCCGCACGGGTCGGCAGGGACGCCGGGAACAGCGTGGGCAGGAAGGCGTCGATCAGGAAGAGGGCTGCGACGATCGCGGCGCCGATGCCGACCAGCGTCCAGGTCGAACGCGGCGACGGCGGCCGACGATGCGTGTGGCCCGGACGGGAGGCCGTTCGTGCCGACGAGGTCACGCTGTCGCTGCCCTGTCGGCCTCGCGCTTCTTGGCGCACGGGGTGCACAGCCCGAAGATGTCGACGACGTGCGCGGCGTCGGTGAAACCGTGCAGGGCGGCGGTGCGGTGCGCCCACTGCTCCACGTCCTTCGCCTCGATCTCGACCGTGAGCCCGCAGGACCGGCAGATGAGGTGGTGGTGGTGACCCTGCGTGGTGCAGGCGCGGTAGAGCGCCTCACCCTCGGGGCTCTGCAGCGAGTCGGCGTCTCCGGAGGCGGCGAGCCCCGCGAGAGCGCGGTAGACGGTGGCCAGGCCGATGCCCGTGTTGTCGTCGCGGAGGGCGGCGTGCAGGCTCTGCGCGCTCACGAAACCGCGCGCGTCGGCGAGAGCTTCGCGCACGCGTTCGCGCTGCCAGGTGTTCCGCTGAGCCATGCCCTCGATTCTAGGCCGGGCCGGGTTGGCGAGCGCTGGGAGCGCCCGCCGCCCCGCTCGCGCGGCGAAGACCGGCGATGCGCGAACGAACGGTTCGCGGCGTCGCCAGGCCCCTTCCGGCACCTGAACCCCACCGGGTCGCCGTCCCTCACGGATGGCGACCCGGTGCGTCGCCTCGCTGCTCAGGCCGCGAGGCGGCGGACGCGGGAGCGGGTCCTCTGCACGATCCAGCAGATGACGTAGATCGTGAACGACAGCGTGGTGATGTACGGACTGACCGGGAGGGTCCCCGCGAGCGCGAGCAGGATGCCGCCGACCGCCGAGACGAAGCCGAACAGCGCGGCGAGCAAGGGCACCGCCACAGGGCCCGCCGTGATCCGCATGGCCGCGGCGGCCGGTGTGACCAGCAGCGCCATCACGAGCAGCGCGCCGATGATGTGCACGCTCACCGCGACGATCAGACCCAGCAGCACCATGAAGAGCAGGCTCACCGCCCGGGTCGGCACGCCCCTGGCCGCCGCGGACTCCGGGTCGAGCGAGTCGAAGCGCAGCGGGTTCCACATCAGGAGCAGCCCCAGCAGCACCACGACGCTGATGCCGATGAGCCAGCCCAGGTCCGGGCTGGACACCGAGACGATCTGGCCCGTCAGCAGGCTGAAGCGGTTGGCGCTGCGGCCGTCGTACAGGGAGAGGAACAGGATGCCGAGCCCGAGCCCGAACGGCATCAGCACACCCACGATCGAGTTCCTGTCGCGAGCCTTGGCGCCGAGGATGCCGATCAGGATCGCCGCGACGAGAGCCCCGGCGAGAGAGCCGAACACGACACTGCCGCCGAAGAGCAGCGCCGCGGCGGCTCCCGCGAACGACAGCTCGCTCACCCCGTGGACCGCGAAGGCGAGGTCGCGCTGCATCACGAAGACGCCGATCAGCCCGCCGACGATGCCGAGCACGGCGCCGGCGATGATCGAGTTCGCGAGCAGGGCGACGAGCTCGCCGTAATCCTGGAACGAGAAGATGTCGTCCCAGCCGACGGCGGGGACGAGCGCGAGCGAGCCGGTCATGCGACCCCTCCGTGATCGTGGTGCTCGTCGTCGTGCACGTGGTGCGGCTCGGCGTCCGGCACGCCGACCACCACGAGGCGGTCCCCGGCACGGAGGACGAACACGGGAGTGCCGTAGAGATCGGTCAGCACGCGGGTCTGCAGCACCTCTTCCGGAGTGCCGAGCACGAAGCGGCCACCCGCGATGTAGAGGATGCGGTCGACTCGGCCGAGGATCGGGTTGATGTCGTGCGTGACGAACAGCACGGCGGCTCCGCGTTCGCGCCGCTGCCGATCGATGATGTCGGTGACGCCGACCTGGTTGGCGAGGTCGAGGTTCGACAGAGGCTCGTCGCACAGCAGCAGCGACGGCTCGTCCGCGAGGGCCTGGCCCACCCGGAGCCGTTGCTGCTCGCCACCCGACAGCAGCCCCACGCGGCGGTCGGCGTAGTGCGTGGCACCCACCGCCTGCAGCAGCGCGTCGACCTTGGCCCTGTCGCCGCGGTGCGGCAGCGGGAAGCCGAAGCGGCTGCCCTGCACCCCCAGCGCGACCAGGTCCCGTGCGCGCATGCTGGTGTCCGCCGCGATCGCCCGCTGCTGCGCGATGTAGCCGATGCGGGCGTTGCCGCGGTGCACGGGCTCCCCCGCCACCCGGATGGTCCCGCGCGACAGCGGCTGCAGCCCGAGGATGCTGCGCAGCAGCGTGGTCTTGCCGGATCCGGAAGGGCCGAGCACCGCGATGAACTCCCCCGGCTGCACGGTCAGGTCGAGGCCGGACCAGAGCTCGCGATCACCTCGCTGCAGTGCGCCGTCGGCGATCTCAAGCACGGGGGCGGGCCGCCCGCCGGCGTCGCTCACGGCTGGACGGCGGCGGCGAGGCTCTGGATCGCGTCACGCATCCACTCAGAGTACGACGATCCGTCCTCCAGCAGCTCCGTGAAGGCGACCACCGGGATGCCTGCGTCCTCCGCGGCCTTCTCGACGCGCTCGGTCTCCGCGCCTCCCGTCTGGGCGTTCGTCAGCAGCGCGGCGGCCTGACCCGAGCCGATCACGTCGAGCGCCTCGAGCAGCACGGCGGGGGCGACATCGCTGCCCTCTTCCACGGCCTCGGCGAAGCCCTGCGGGGTCACGTCGGTCAGACCGGCTGCGGCCGCGAGGTAGCCGGGCAGGGGCTCGGTCATGAACACGGGCGCTCCGGCGGCATCGGTCTTGAGGGTCTCCAGGTCGGCCTCGAACCCCTCCAGGTCGGCGATGAGCTCGTCGGCGTTCGCCGAGAAGGTGTCGGCACCGTCGGGGTCGAGCTCCGTCAGCTCGTCGGCGATGGCCTCGACCACGTGGATCATGGTGTGCGGGTCGAACCACACGTGCTCGTTGAACCCTTCGATGTGGTCGTGGCCGGCGTGGTCGCCCTCGTCCTCGGCATGGTCGTGATCGTGGCCGTCCTCGGCCGTCGCCTCCTCGTCGCCGTGGGCGTGACCCTCCCCCTCGTGCCCCTCGTTCCCGGGGTAGTCGTGCGAGAACTCGACCGCGGTCACCACGTGCGGACCGTCCGCATCCTGCAGCAGGCTGTCGATGAAGGCGTCGTACCCGCCGCCGTTCTCGACCACGAGGTCTGCCTTCTGCAGCGTGAGGCGGTCCCGCGCGCTGGCCTCGTACGAGTGCGGGTCCTGCGAGGCGGAGGTGATGATCGACTCGACCTCGACGCGGTCCCCGCCGATCTGCGCGGCGATGTCGCCGTAGATGTTGGTGCTCGCCACCACGGTGACGGTGTCGTCGTCCTGCCCCGTCGCGGCGGGGGTCGCGCATCCCGCCAGGGAGAGGGCGGCGACGGATGCGAGGGCGAGGGCGACGGCGGGCTTCTTCATGCCCTCACTCTAAACGCTAATGAGAACCATTATCAAATCAATGTCGAGAGCGCGGGGAACCGGCCGTACCGCGCGGCACACTCACCGAGTGCACCGCACGGCGATGACCGATCCCCCGCCGTCCCCGAGCTCAGTCGGCGATCCCGCCCGGGGCGATCCAGGCGGTGGCCTCTCCGGGAAGAGCCGTGCCCACGAGCGCCGCCGTCGCCAGCACCGCGTCCTCGGCCGCCGCGCCCAGGTCGAACGCCTCGGTGCCGAAGTTCGTCACGACCTCCCAGCCGTTCGGGCGGCGGAACCGCAGCACGTCATCCCGCCCGGTCTCGATCCACTCCAGGTCCTCCCCGGACTGGAGGATCCGGCGCAGCCGCAGCGCCTCGCGGTAGAGGTTGAGGGTGGACGCGGGGTCGGCGTCCTCCACCTCCACGGCGTGCTGCGCGAACCAGGACGGCTGCGGCAGATGCGCTCCGCCGCCGCCGAAGCCGTACGACGACCCGGACGCGGTCCACGGCAGCGGCACCCGGCACCCGTCGCGGCCGAGCCCGTCGAAGTCGGCTCCGCGGAAGAAGCCCGGGTCCTGGCGCTGCTCCGGCGCGATCTCGGCCACCTCGTGCAGGCCCAGCTCTTCGCCCTGATACAGGTAGGCGCTGCCGGGGAGCCCGAGCAGCAGCAGGGTCGCAGCGTGCGCGCGGCGCAGTCCGCCCTCGCGGTCGAGGCCCTCCTCCGGCCCGCCCGCGCGGACCCACTCGGTGCCCTGCTTCACGGCGCGGCCCCGCAGCGGCGGAAGGCCGTACCGGGTCGCGTGCCTGGTCACGTCGTGGTTCGAGAGCACCCATGTGGTCGACGAGCCCGCGGCGTGCGCCTGTGCCAGGTTGTCGGCGATGATGCGCGGGAAGTCGGCGGCGTCGAAGTCGGCCACGAGCAGGTCGAAGTTGAACGCCTGCCCCAGTCCATCGGCGGAGGCGTACTTCGCGCGGCGCTCGGGCGTCTCCACCCACGCCTCGGCGACGGCGGTGCGCGGCGGGTCGTACTCGTTGAACACCCGGCGCCAGTCGGCGTAGATCTCGTGCACGTCGTCGCGGTCGATCATCGGGTGGCTGCCGGACGAGCGATCCATCGCATCGAGCTGGGCGCGGGAGGGCAGCGGCTCGGTGAGGTCCTTCGTGAGCATGTGGGCGACGTCGATGCGGAACCCGTCGACGCCGCGGTCCGACCAGAAGCGCAGCGTGGTGAGGAAGTCCTCACGCACCTCGGGGTGGTCCCAGTTCAGGTCGGGCTGCTCCACGGCGAAGTTGTGCAGATACCACTGGCCGTCCTCCACGCGCTCCCACGCGCTGCCGCCGAAGATCGAGATCCAGTCGGTCGGCGGCTCGGAGCCGTCGGGCCCTGTCCCCTCGCGGAAGATGTAACGCTCGCGGGCGGCCGATCCGCGGCCGGCGGCGAGCGCCTCCTGGAACCAGGCGTGCTGGTCGGAGGTGTGGTTGGGGACGATGTCGACGACCACACGGATGCCGCGGGCGTGCAGCGCCTCGACCATCGCGTCGAAGTCGTCGAGGGTGCCGAGGCGGGGGTCGACGTTCCGGTAGTCGGCGACGTCGTAGCCGCCGTCGGCGAGCTCGGACGGGTAGAACGGGCTCAGCCACACCGCGTCGATGCCGAGCTCGGCGAGGTAGTCGGCTCGGGAGACGATGCCGGGGATGTCCCCGATGCCGTCGCCGTCGGCGTCCGCGAAGCTCCGCGGGTAGATCTGGTACACCGCGGCCTGGCGCCACCAGGTCGCGGTCTTGTCGTCTTCGCGGGTCTCGGTGAGCAGCGAATCGGTCATGAGGGGTGAAGCTCCTTGCTTTCGTGCGGTGGTCGGGTCAGCCCTTGACGGCACCCTGCGTGACGCCCTCCATCACCCAGCGCTGAGTGAAGAGGTAGGCGACGATCGCGGGCGCCATCGCCATCAGGTAGGAGGCGAAGGCGACGTTGTAGTTGTTGCTGAACTGGTTCTGGAAGAGGTTCTGCCGCACGGGCAGGGTCTGCAGGTTCGGATCGGAGATGATCAGCGACGGCATCATGAAGTCGTTCCAGGCGTACAGGAACGCGAAGATGCCGACGGTGGCGCTCATCGGGGCGAGCAGCGGGAAGATGAGCCGCCAGAACGTCTGCCACGTGCTGGCGCCGTCGATGCGCGCGCTCTCCTCGAGCTCGATCGGGATCGACCGCAGGAACGCGGTGAACAGCAGCACGCTGAAGCTGAGCTGGAACATCGTGGCGAGGATGATCACGCCGAACGGGTTGTCGAGCCCGACGCGGCCGGTGAGCTGGATCTGCGGCAGCGCCACCACCGGGAACGGGATGAACATCGCGGCGAGCAGATAGAAGAACGAGTAGCGGAACAGCCGCCGGTCCCAGTTGCGAACGATCGCGTAGGAGGCGAAGGCCGCCAGCACGATCGTGGCGATGACCGTCCCGGCGGTGACGAGCAGCGAGATGGCGGCGCCCACGGGGAACTTGGTGAGGGTCCACGCCTGCACGAATCCGTCGATGCTGAACGGCGCCGGGAAGGAGAAGGCGTTGCCGTCGACCGCCTGCCCCGTGGTCTTGAACGCCATCGAGATGGTCACGTACAGCGGGATGAGGACCGTCGCCGTGCACAGGATCAGGATGATGGTGCCCGACCAGTTGACGCGCTCCATCTTCTGCCGCTTCTTCCGCCCGGTCGCGGGAGCGGTCGTGAGGGTCTGCGTGGTCATCAGAACGTGTTCCTTCCACGGGTCAGCGAGAGCTGGAGGATGGAGATGAGGACGGCCACGATGAAGAAGATCGTCGCGTTGGCCATCTGATACGCGTAGTCGCCGCCGTTGAAGCCCGCGATGATCGTCATGGCGACGCTGCGGGTGGCGGTGCCGGGCCCGCCGTTGGTGAGGCCGACGATGATGTCGTACGCGTTCAGGAAGCCCTTGAACCCGAGGATGACGTTGATCACCACGTAGCCGGCGACCAGCGGAATCGTGATGCGGGTGAGCTGCTGCGTGCGGCTCGCGCCGTCGATGCTCGCCGCCTCGTACACCTCGCCCGGCACGGAGAGCAGCCCGGCGATGTAGATGAGCAGCGTGCCGGGAACGGCCTGCCAGGCGGTGACGATGACGATCGCGACCCACGCCAGGTCGGGGTTCGCGAGCAGGCTCGTCTCCAGCCACGGGATGCCGGCCGCCGCGCCGGCCGCGGGCAGCGAGTTCGAGAACAGGAAGTTGAAGACGTAGGCGATGATGATGCCCGAGATCACCATCGGGATCACGAAGATCGTGCGCAGCCCGGTCTTGAAGCGGATGCGGGAGGTGAGCCCGACGGCCAGCAGGAAGGCGATGACGTTCACGACGATCACGGTCGCGATCGAGAACCCGAACGTGAAGAGGTAGCTCTGCAGGATGGCCGGGTCGCTGAACAGGGCGATGTAGTTGGTCAGCCCGTTGAAGTTCCATTCGCCGAGGCCGATCGAGTCGGTGAAGCTGAAGAAGATGCCGATGACACCCGGGACCGTGATCGCCAGCGTGAAGATCACCAGGGTCGGCAGCAGGAACAGGTAGTAGATCGGCTCGACGCGGCGGGTGTGGCGGCGCATCTTCCGCTCCCCGCCGGTGACGATCGCGGTGGTGCTCGCGTCCGTCCGGGTGCTGGCGGTCGTGGTGCTGGTGCTCATGGCGCGGACTCCTCTGTCTCGCCCGATGCGGAATCCTCGGAGGTCGGGATGGGGGCGCGGAAGGCGATACGAGCCCAGTCGGCGTCCATGGTGCGGAGGATGGACGACGGCGGGGCGCCGAGCACCATGGCCTGCGCGTAGTTGAAGACCGGCAGCGTCTTGGGGACGAGCACCGAGGGGCCCTGATAGATCTGGCCGCCCTCGTAGTACGGGATCATGCCCTCGACGCGGGGGTCGTCGGGCGGAGCCGCCTCCGTGGTCGGGGTGAACCCGAGCTGCGACGCGTTGTACTCCTCGATGTTCTCCGGCAGGTAGAGGTACTCCAGGAAGTCGCGTGCGGCCTCTTGGTGTCGCGACTCCTCCGGGATCATCGCCGCGAGGTCCATGTTCACGCGCACGGCCAGGTCGTCGGGGTCGTCGGTCATCGGCAGGGGGAAGGTGCCGAGTTCCAGATCCGGGTCCGTCTTCGCGATCTCGCTGAAGGCCCAGGGGCCCTGCAGGTACATGGCGGCCTCGCCCTTCGCGAAGGCCAGGTTGCCATCGCCGTATCCGCGACTGGCGGCATCCTCGTTCGTGTAGTCGTTCACGAGCTGCATCATCTTGTCCATCGGCTCGGCGAAGTCCTTCTCGAAGGAGACCTCGGAGTCCGGACCGACCTCGGTGCCCTCGGCGGCGAGCGCGTCGAAGAACTCCAGCACGTCGAGTGAACCGCCCACGGCGTAGTCGTACCAGCCCTGAGCCACCGTCCAGTCGTCCTTGAACGTGCCGTAGAACGGGTCGATGCCGGCTTCGCGGAGCTGATCGCAGAGCGCGATGAGCTCGTCCCACGTCTGCGGCACCTCCAGGCCCTGCTCTTCGAAGATCTGCGCGTTGTAGATGACGGACGCCGCCATGACCGAGTAGGGCAGCGCGCTGGTGCGCCCCTCGCAGGAGCCGTACTGGTCCATGAGCGGCTGCAGGTCGTCGCGGATGTCCGCTGCGGCGTCGGTCTCGGAGAGGTCGGTGAGCGCACAGCGCTGCACGAAGCGTGCGACCTCGTAGTTGTAGTTGGCGAGCATGATGTCCGGCGGGTTGCCGCGGACGAAGCTCGCGGACACCACGTCGACGCCGGACGTGTCGATCTCGACGCGGACGTCGTCCTGCGACGCGTTGTACTCCGCCACGAGATCCGTCATGAAGGGGATGGCCTCGCGCTTGCTGAAGGTGAAGCGGATGGTCTCGGCCCCGTCGCCCGCTGCGCAGCTCGTGAGCGCGGCCCCGGTCAGCGCGAGGCCGAGCGCGCCGGCTGTCCAGCGCACCGCCCGTGTTCGTGATGCAGACACCGTCGTCCTTCCGTCCGTAGATGCGGGGAGTAAATCTAGTGAGCGAATTTAGTCCGTCAGGAGGTACTGTCTCATCTGGGCGACAGAAAGGTCAAGGGGAGTGACAGAGGTCTCGACAGGACTCGGCACCGGGCGCGCGAGCGTCAGCGCCGTGCTCGACTTCGCCTGGAACGCCGGCGAGTTCACCGCCACGGAGGCCATGGCCGGCACCTCCCTCACCCGTTCCACGGCCATCGACGCGATCGACACCCTCGTCGCCGCCGACGTGCTGCGCGAGCTGCCGAACGCGCGCGCCACCGGCGAGTACCGCTCCGGACGCCCCGCCCGCCGCTTCGCCCTCTCCCCCGACCTCGGCGTCGTGCTGGGCGTCGACGCCGGAGACACCCACCTCGCGGTCACCGTCGCCGACCTGCACGACCGCACCCTCGTCCATCACCGCGTCGACCTCGACCCCGCGCAGAGCGCCGCCGATCGCCGAAGCACGATCCTGCGACACCTCTCCGCGGCTCGCGAGGAGGCCGACGCGTCACCGGATCGCGTGCTCGCCGTGTGCGTCGGAGTGGCGGCGCCCGTCGACAGGGACGGGATCTCCCCTCCGCACCCCGACGGCTTCTGGGAGCGCACGAACCCCGGCCTCGCCGACGCCCTCCGCGACTGGGCGCCCGTGGTCCAGGTCAAGAACGACGCGCAGCTCGCGGCCATCGCCGAGGGCACGATCGGTGTCGCCGTGGACTGTCGCGACTACGTGGCCCTGCTCGCGAGCGAGCGCTTCGGCGGCGGGGTCGTGGTCGACGGGCACGTGCTGCACGGTGCGCACGGCGGTGTCGGCGAAGGAGTGGTGTTCGACCACATCGTCGGCGTCGGCTCGGCGTTCGGCCTCCGGTACGCGCTGCAGGAGCAGTCACGGGCTGTCGTCGAGAGCGGAGAGGCCGCGGCCGACGGGGCCCTCGGCCGACTCGTGGCGGACGGGCCCGTCGATCCCCGGCTCGTGCTCACCCTCGCGGCCTCCGGCGACCCCGATGCCCTGCGCGTGGCCGAGCGCGTCGGCGCCACGGTCGCCCGCGTGGTCGGCGTGCTCGGCAGCATGTACGACCCCGCGCGGGTCATCGTGTGCGGAGCGGTCGCGGAGAGCATCGAGCCCGTGCTCGCCGCTGCCCGCCGCATCCTCCCCGCGGAGCTGCACCTGCCGGCGCCCGAGATCCTCGCCTCGACGCTCGGCGCGGAGGTCGTGTCCGTCGGCGCCGTCGCGACCGCCCGCCGCGCCGCACGCGAGCACGCGGTGCCCCGGCTCGCCGCGCAGCGCCTCACCGCGACCGCCTGATCGCCGCTGGACCGACTGGGCATGAGCGGCCCGGTGAGTATGCCCGTCGACACAGCTCCGACTCGAGCAGCGCCCTCGATCGGCTCGTGCGGGCGCCGTTGGTCCGCGAGACCGACGATCAGGCGTGCGGGTCCCCGCCGACCTTCCTCCTGCGTGTGTATGCCGCGAGTGCACTGCCGGCGATGAGCAGGATCGCCGCGACCGTCAGCGCGATGAGCGGGACGGTTCCTCCCGTGTTGGAGAGACCCCCCTGAGATGGCCCTGGTGGCGGACTCGGGGGCGGTTCCGGCGCGGCGACGAGGACGGTCGTCGTCGTCGCCGGGTCGGATCCCACGGGATCGCCCGTCGGAGGCCGGCCGGTGGCCGTCGCGGTGTTCGTGACCGTTCCCCGGGTGATGTCGGCGGCCGTGATGGCGTAGGTGCTGGTAGCCGTGGCCTCCTCCCCGGCACGCAGCACTCCCGCCGCTCCGGGCCAGGTGTACGCCAGCGGCGGCAGACCTGCGAGCTCGTCGGTGACCACGACATCGGTGAGGGTCGTGTTCCCGGTGTTCGTGACGGTGAAGGAGTACACGACGGGCTGTCCGACTTCGGCCGGATCGGTGATTCCGCTGGCGTCCGCCGTCTTCACGAGCGTGAGGGACGGAGCCTGCACCAGTGGCGTCGTGGTGGTCGCAGGGCCCGAGTCGACGGGGGCACCCGTCGGGGGCTGCCCTGTGGCAGTGGCGTTGTTGGTCACCTCCCCGTCGTCGATGTCGGCGGCGGTGGTGAGGTAGGTGCTGGCGGCGGTGGCCTCCTGGCCCGGAAGCAGGACGCCGTCGGCCGCAGGCCAGGTGTAGGTCAGCGGCGGCAGGCCCGCGAGCTGGTCGATGATCGCGACGGCGGTGAGCGTCGTGTTGCCCGCGTTGGTCACCGTGAACGAGTAGACGATGGGCTGGCCCGGCTGGGCCGGGTCGGTGATGCCCGCCGCGTCCGCCGCCTTCACGAGGGTGAGAGCCGGCGCCTGCGCGAGGGGCGTCGAAGTGTCGGCCTCGTTGGAGGGGACGTCGGCGCCTCCTTCCGTGGTGCCGTTCGCGACAGCGGTGTTCGCGACGACACCGGCATCGATGTCGGCCTGCGTGATCGCGTAGGTGGCTGTCGCTGTGGCGTCCGCACCGGGTGGCAGGACGCCGGGATCGCTCGGCCACGTGTACGCGATGCTCGACAGTCCCGGGAGGCGGTCGGTGATCGCGACATCGCTGAGCTGGAGATTCCCGGTGTTGGTGATGGTGAACGAGAACGTGATCGGGTCTCCGGGGGCGGGCGGTGTGCTGAGCACCGGCGTTGCGGACTTGAGCAGCGACAGCGCCGGGGCCTGGTTCAGCGGCGTGGTCGTCGACTGGGGCCCGGCCGGGACGTCGTCGCCGTTCGGGTCGCGGGCTGTCGCGGTGGCCGTGTTCGTCACGGCGCCGGTCTCGATATCGAGCTGGGTGACGCTGTGGGTTCCGGTGACGGTGACGTCCTCCCCCGGGGCGAGAGTGCCTGGGACCCCTGGCCACACGGCGGTGATGGCACTCCCGAGGAGCGTGTCGGTCACGGCGACGCCGGTGAGTGTGACGTTGCCGGTGTTCGACACGAGGATCGTATAGGCGATGGGGTCCCCGACGCGGGTCGGCGACTGCACGCCGCTCGCATCAGCCGTCTTCACGAGGGAGAGCTGCGGCGCCTCGCTCCCGGAGATCACCGCATCGTCGCTCGCGGTGACCGGATCTCCCTCGGGCGGAGTGCCGGTCGCCTGCGCGGTGTTGGTCACCTCCCCCGCATCGATGTCCGCCTGCGTGAGGGTGTAGCCGGCGGTGCAGGTCGTCTCTTCGCCGGGCGCGAGGGTGGTCTGTGGACAGGAGGCTACCGGCGGAGTGCCCGCGCCGCTGAACGCCGTCTCGGCGACCGCCACCGCGGTGAGGTCGACGTTTCCGGTGTTGGTGACCAGGAACGAGTACGTCACCGGGGCCCCCAGCACGTACTGCGCCGGATCGGTGAGGTTCGCGGACTTCACGACGCTGATCGCGGGCGCATCCGCCGCCGTGAAGACCACCGTGCTCTCCCCGGGCTCGAGCAGGCCGCTGATCGGGCCTATGTTGGCCGGACCATTCGTGTAGGCGCCCTCGGTGTCGGACGTGATCGGGACCGTGAACGTGCAGGAGACGGTTCCCGCATCCATGTTGCCGGTCCCGCTGATGCTCGTGCCATCGACCGTGGCCACACCCGCGGGGCAGTCCGTGACCGGCTCGCCGGCGAAGCGGAGCCCCGCCGGGAGCGTATCGGTGAACGACCATCCGTTCTTCGCTTCGAGCTCGTCCGTATTCGTGATGGTGAAGGTCAGCGTGGAGGTCTGACCCACCTTCACCGTGGTCGGGCTGAAGACCTTGTCGAGCTGTGGCGTCGCATCGACGATCTGCGGGTCGTCGAAGCCGCTGTCGTTCCCGCGGAAGCCGCCGGCGGCGTTGAACAGCTGCACGCCGAGTGAGGTCGTGGTGGCGTCGGCCCGGAATCCCGCCGACTGCAGTTCCGCGACGTGGAACAGCCTCCCGCCGACGGTGATCTCGCGCGCTGCGGGGTCCGTGCACGGGTTGAGGCCGCTGGCGAGGGTCGTGACCGTGCCCCCTCCCGTGCCGGGAGCCGGTCCGCTGCCGGTCTGGTTCACGAGCAGGTTGAAGCTCAGCTGCGGGTCCACTCGGTTCAGCGTCGGGCCCTCTGACACGCAGTTCGCGGCGCCGTAGACCGCGCTGATGAGGTAGAAGTGACCCGGGACGATGCCCGCGGTGATCGGTTTCGCGGTCTGGAACTCGACGCCGGGTCCTGGCGCGGAGCCGCCGTTGGTGTACTCCGACAGGATCTGGTTCTGCTGCGCCGTCGTCAGCGGCTCCCCTATGTACAGCCCGATGGCGGTCGCCATCCCCTGGAGATAGGCCCAGGCGGTAGCGTCGCAGCCCGAATCGACGCCGGTCACCGTCGCGTTCCTCGGGGTGGACGACCGGAGGATCCAGCCGTTGCACTGATCGGCCGCAGGCGCCCAGTTCGGACTCGTGAGGTACGTCTCCGTGTTCGCCGCCGCGCCTCCGGTGTACTGGCCGATGCGGATGCCGCTGGTGGCCGTCTGGTTCTCGAAGGTCTCCAGGTACACGGCGGCGGCCGGCGCCTGCGGCACCCCCGGACTGCCGGGAGCGGCCACCGCAGCGGACACACCCCCGAGACCCGCAGCGCCGAGGAGGAGGGCCAACCCTGCTGCGATAAGCATCCGTGCGCGCCGACCAGCGCCCTGGATGTGTGAGACCTGCACCTGCGACGTGCGACTGGACATCTCGACTCACCTCGGTCGGATATCTCCCCCAGCCGGGAGGGTAGACCCGAGATCGAAGCCGTGCAAGGGACCTCACCCAGACCGGATGACGTGGCGGACCGCGCGCATCGAGCCCGTCCGCCGCCGCCTCCTCGCGCCCGGACGACTGTCGGTCGGGTCAGGTCAGGGCGTCGTCGAGGACCACGGCCGCGGGATCGATGAACGGCTTCCCGTCCTCGATGTCCCACAGCGTGTTCTGCAGCAGCCGCGCCCGCGTCCAGGTGGCGGCGCGCGGCCGCTCCAGCTCCAGGATGTCCGTCAGCAGGTCGAAGCGGCGCCGCACGATGGCCGCCGCGTCCACCGCCCTCGGGTCGCTGCTCCACCCGCTGTCCAGCGCGGGCCAGAGGTCGAATCCGGCATCCCCCACGAGCGGCTCCGGGTCGATCGCCAACCACGGCTCGCGCGTGCCGGCCAGCACATTGCCGAAGTGGAGGTCCCAGTGCAGGAAGCGCTCCCCCGCGTCGTGCGCGAGCTCCGCGACCGCTCCCGTCCAGCGGTCGACACGGCGGCGGTCCTCCGCCGGGAGCACGCGGGCCGTGTCCGCGGCGTCGAGCATCTCCTGCACGACGGCCTCCAGGCGGGGAAGACCCGCCACCGGCGGAGTGCTGTGCAGACGCGCGAGCAGGCCGCCCACCACGCGGATGGCCTCGTCCTCTCCCACGGACTCCAGGCTGCGATCCGCGTCCAGCCGCTCCAGCAGCATCGCGCCGCGCGCGGCCTCACTCCGCAGCATCCGGACGATCCCCCGCCCGTCCCACGCGGCCAGCCCGCGCACGGCCGCATCCACCTCCGGGCTCGGCGCCTGCACCTTCAGCGCCGCACGCTCGCCGTCCGCCGCGCGCACCGGCAGCAGCATCCCCGCCTCCCCGGAGCGCGCCGTGCCGTCGCGACGCAGGTCCCATGCGCGGAGGAACTCCTCCGCCGTCGCGCACAGCCGCTCCGCGCGGTCCGGTTCCTGCGCGCCCGCTCCCGTGTGGTCCGGTCCTTCGTGCGAGGTCATCGCTCCGTACGCCCCCCTCGGTCCGCTCCCGCCGTATGCCCTGCGATGTCGCTCCACCGTAGGCCGCCCGCCCCGCGTGCACATCCACCGGCAGGGGGACTCGCTCCGGGTGGCGACCGGCATGGGCCTGTCCTACTCCGCGCCTGCCTCGCCGGCCTTCCGGACGGGCGCGTGCCCTCACCGGTCTCGCGCTCGATGGAGGGCGCTATACGGTGATGACGATGACTGCGACGAAGCACCCTGCGGGGATGAAGTTCTACGAGATCCGCCCCACGAAGAGGCGACCGGTGTCCGGTGTCGGCACCACGGGACGCCTGGAGCCGACGGAGTTCGCCTACGCCCACTCGGAGCAGCGCGAATGCCCGAACTGCCTCCGCACCTGCATGCCCCGGCAGGATGCGCGGATCCGGAGTTCGAGCCGGAGGTTCCAGACCGTGATGACCGTCGCGTGCATCGTCACGGGGGTGTTCATGTTCTTCGTGTCGCTGATCGCGGAGGGCTGGCCGGTGCTGCCGATCGAGCCGAACTGGGGTCAGGCCGTGTGGCGCGGCGTGAGTGCCGTCATGGTGACGACCGGTGTGGTGTGGGCAGGAGCGCGCAGCGACTTCCGGAAGGACCCCATCGGCGACGTGCTGCGCGACTGGCGGAAGGCCGTGCCCTTCGCCTTCGCCCTCGTGGGCTGGGGCGCGTTCATGGTGGAGCTGCTCACCTCCGCCGCGCGCTGAGCGCACGCGGCTCGCGGCACCCCGCTCGCGCCGCTGCGCCCTGGCACTCAGTCGACGAGGAGGGCGGGCTCCTCCAGGATCGAGGCGACGTCGGCGACGAAGCGGCTCATGCCGTCGCCGTCGATCACGCGGTGGTCGAAGGAGCCGGCGACCGTGGTCACCCAGCGCGGGCGCACCTCGCCGTCCACGACCCACGGCTTCTGGCTGATCGTGCCCATCGCCACGATCCCGGCCTCGCCCGGATTGATGATCGGCGTACCCGCGTCCATCCCGAACACGCCGATGTTCGTGATCGTGATGGTGCCGCCCTGCTGATCGGCCGGCGGGGTCTTGCCCTCCCGAGCCGTGAGCGTCAGGCGGTTCAGCGCCCGGGCGAGGTCCTTCATGCTGAGGTCCTGTGCGTCCTTGATGTTCGGCACCAGCAGCCCCCGCGGCGTCGCGGCGGCGATGCCCAGGTTCACGTAGTGCCGCACGGCGATCTCGGCCCCGGCGTCCGTGTCGATCCAGGCCGCGTTCACCATGGGGGTGCGGCGGACCGCCCAGATCACGGCTCGCGCCATGATGAGCAGCGGCGAGACCTTGATGTCGGCGTAGTCGGGCGAGGCCTTGAGCCGCTTCACGAGCTCCATCGTCCGGGTCGCATCGACCTCCTTCCACACGGTCACGTGCGGAGCCGAGTAGGCGCTCTGCACCATGGCCGTCGAGGTGGCCTTGCGCACACCCTTAACGGGGATCGCCTCGGTGCGGTCGTCGCCGGCAGCCGAAGGCCGGAGCGGGGCGAGCCCGCGCGCCAGCCCCGAGGGTGCGCCCTGCGGCGCTGGCACCGTCTCCTCGCGCACCGTGCCCCACTCGGGCGTCTGGATGTTGCGGAACACGCTCGCCTGGGAGGCGTGCGTCATGACGTCGTCGCGCGTGACCTCGCCGTCCGCTCCGGTCGGAGTGACAGCGGTCAGGTCGACGCCGAGGTCGCGGGCGAGCTTGCGGATCGGCGGCTTCGCGATCACGCCGACCGACGAACGCACCGGCCGCTCGGCCGGGCGCTTGCGCCGCGAGGTCGCCCCGCCGCCGGAGCCGTAGCCCACCAGGACCGATCCGCCGCCCTCCTCGGGGGCAGGAGCCTCGGCCGTCACCACGGCACCAGGGCCGGCGTCGTCGCGCGCATCGGTCACGAAGGTGATGATCGGCGTTCCGACCTCGACCGTCGCGCCCTCGTCGACGAGCAGCTCCCCGACGACACCGGCGTGCGGCGACGGCAGCTCGACGAGCGACTTCGCGGTCTCGATCTCGCAGATCACGTCGTTGATCGCGACGCGGTCGCCCGGCGCCACCTTCCACGCGACGATCTCGGCCTCGGTCAGACCCTCGCCCACATCGGGCAGGGGGAAGTTCTGCGTGCTCATGGGTGATCCTCTCGTGGACCGCGTTCACAACTCAGGAGACTCGACCAGCTTGCGGCTCTCGGACCCCGTCTGAATGGGAGTCGGGGAGGAATCTCCTGAGTTGTGAACATGGACGGCGTGTGTCAGTAGGCGAGGGAGCGGTCGACGGCCTCGAGGATGCGGTCGGCATCCGGGAGGTAGGCGCCCTCGAGCTTGGCGGCGGGGAACGGGGTGTCATAGCCGGAGACACGCAGCACCGGAGCTTCGAGCGCGTAGAACGCCCGCTCCATCACGGTCGCCGCGATCTCGCTGCCCAGGCTCGTGTGACCAGGCGCCTCCTGCGCGTAGACCATGCGCCCGGTCTTGCGGATCGACCCCAGGATCGGCTCGTAGTCGACGGGCGACAGGGACCGCACGTCGATCACCTCGCAGCTCGTGCCCTCGGCCTCCGCGAGCGCGGCGGCCTGCAGCAGCGTCGTCACCATCGCGCCGTGGCCGACCAGGGTCACATCGCTCCCGGTGCGCACGACCCGCGACGAGTGCAGCGGGACGGCCGACGCGTCGAGCTCGACCTCGCCCTTCGGCCAGTACCGGCTCTTCGGCTCCAGGAAGATCACCGGGTCGTTCGACGCGATGGCCTCCTGGATCATCCAGTACGCGTCGTTCGCGGTCGACGGCGACACCACGCGCAGGCCGGGGGTGTGCGTGAAGTACGCCTCCGGGCTCTCCTGGTGGTGCTCGACCGCGCCGATGTGCCCGCCGTAGGGGATGCGGATCACGATCGGCAGGCTCAGCGCCCCCTCGTGCCGGTTCGTGAGCTTCGCGAGCTGCGTCGTGATCTGGTCGAACGCGGGGAACACGAAGCCGTCGAACTGGATCTCCACGACCGGCCGGAAACCCGCCATCGCGAGACCGATGGCCGTGCCGACGAGACCGGACTCCGCGAGCGGGGTGTCCAGCACGCGCTGCTCCCCGAAGTCGCGCTGCAGGTGCTCGGTGATGCGGAACACCCCACCGAGCTTGCCGATGTCCTCGCCCATCAGCAGCACCTTCGGGTCGTCCTCCATGGCTCTGCGCAGGCCGGCGTTGAGGGCCTTGCCGAGCGGCATCGTCTCCAGGGTCACCGGGCTTCTCCTTCGAACGACGCCTCGTACCGCGCGCGCCAGGCCTTCTGCTCCTCGATCAGCGGGTGCGGCTCGCTGTAGACGTGGTCGAACATGGCGTCGGGGCTGGGCGGCCCGAGCTGCACCGTGCGGGCACGCAGGTCCTCCGCGGCGTCCGCGGCCTCGGCGTCCACCTCGGCGAAGAAGCTCTCCGCGGCGCCCCGCCCCTGCAGGAACGCCCGCATGCGGACGATCGGGTCGCGCCGCTCCCACGACTGCTCCTCGTCGTTGCCCCGGTACTTCGTGGGGTCATCGCTCGTGGTGTGCGCGCCGAGGCGGTAGGTCACCGCCTCGATGGCCCTCGGCCCTCCGCCGGCACGCGCTTCATCGAGCGCGACGCGCGAGACCGCATAGCTGGCGAGCACGTCGTTGCCGTCGACGCGGACGCTGGGGATGCCGTAGCCGGCGCTCCGCTGCACGAGCGGCACGCGGGACTGGGTGGTGACGGGGACCGAGATCGCCCAGTGGTTGTTCTGCAGGAAGAACACCGTGGGCGCCTGGTAGCTCGCGGCGAACACCATCGCCTCGTGCACGTCGCCCTGGCTGGAGGCGCCGTCGCCGTAGTAGACGACGACCGCTTCGTCGCGCTCGGGATCGCCCGTTCCCGTGCGGCCGTCGAAGTTCAGTCCCATCGCGTAGCCCGCCGCATGCAGCACCTGCGAACCGAGCACGAGCGTGTACAGCCGCGTGTTGCCGTTCTTGGGGTCGGTGGGGTCCCACCCGCCGTGTGAGACACCCCGCATCAGCTTGATGATGTCGAGCGGATCCACGCCGCGGATGCGGGTGACCGCGTGCTCGCGGTACGACGGGAAGATCGTGTCCTGCGCGCGGGCGGCCCGACCGGAGCCCACCTGCGCCGCCTCCTGACCGCGACTCGGCGGCCACAGGGCCAGCTGCCCCTGACGCTGCAGGTTCGTGGCCTGGGTGTCGATGGCGCGGATGGTGACCATGTCGCGGTAGAACCGCTCCAGCTCCGCGTCGCCGAGCGCCTCGATCAGCGGCAGATAGCGCTCGGCCTCGGGGGTGGGCGCAAGGCGTCCTGTCTCGTCCAGGACGCGCACGAGGGAGGTGTCGGGGGTGCTCACGGCCCCCACGCTACTCGGCCCGGCATTCCGGGTCACGCATACCTAGGACGCCCGAATATCTGCCGGGAACTCGGAGGAATACGGGGAAGTCGGAGGCGCGAAGCCGATCAGCGAAGACCGGCGGCGACCTCCAGCACACGGTCGACCGAGGGCTCCTCGCCCACCGAGATGCGCAGGCCGTCGCCCGAGAACGGACGCACCACGAGGTCGGCCGCCACGAACGCCGCCGCGGCCTCGTCGGTGCGCGCGCCCGCGGGCAGCCAGACGAAGTTCCCCTGCGCGTCCGGCACGTCCCAGCCCTGCGCGCGCAGCCCTTCCACGAGACGCGTGCGCCGTTCGACGATGACTCCGACGCGCGCCATCAGCTCGGATTCGACGTCGAGGCTCGCGATCGCGGCGTTCTCGGCCGCGGAGGTCACGGAGAGCGGGATGCCGGTCGTGCGGGCGGCATCGAGCACCTTCTCGTTGCCGATCGCATAGCCGACGCGGAGTCCGGCGAGTCCGTACGCCTTCGAGAAGGTCCGCAGCACGACCACGTTCGGGTGCCGCTCGAACACGCGCTCCGCGAGCCCGTCGACCGCGTCGGGTGCGGTGACGAACTCCGCGTACGCCTCGTCGAGCACGATCAGCACGTCGGACGGCACGCGGTCGACGAACGCCGCGAACTCGGCGCTCGTGATGACGGGGCCGGTCGGGTTGTTCGGCGTGCAGAGCAGCACGGCCCTGGTGCGCTCGGTCACCGCGGCGGCCATCGCCTCCAGGTCGTGCCGCGCGTCAGCGGTCAGCGGCACCTGCACCCCGGTCGCGCCGGCGACGAGCGGCAGGCTCGGGTAGGCCTCGAACGACCGCCACGCGTAGACCACCTCGTCGCCCACGGAGGCGGTGGCGAGGATCAGCTGGTGCAGGATCGACACGCTGCCCGCGGCGACGTGCACCTCGTCGGGGCGCACGCCGAAGCGCTCGCCCAGTCGCGCACGCAGTCGCCCGGCCGTGGCATCCGGGTAGCGGTTGATCGGCGTGGTGTGCTCGAGCGCGGCCATGACGGAGGGCAGCGGGTCGAACGGGTTCTCGTTGCTCGACAGCTTGAACGCCTCGGGCCCTGCCTGCTTGCCCTGCCGGTACGGCGCGAGGGCGGCGATGGCGGGACGGATGCGGGGCAGGATCGGCTCGGTCACGCCTCGAGTCTACGAGGGCGGCCCTGCGCCTCTCCCCCGGCGCGAGAGCCCTTGGTACCATTCGGTTCACGACCGACGACGCGTTCGACCTGGTCGTCGGCGGCGCCGCAGGCGCGATCGACCTGGACGAATCGGAGCGTCGCATCCGCGCCAATCGCGTGCGGCGGAAGGTCGGCGGCTGACACGTCGGCGGGTCCGTGGGAGACTGATCGCACTATGCGCTTCATCATCCGCGTCGTCGTCAACGCCTTCGCCATCTGGGTCGTCACCCTGATCCCGGTGCTGCAGGTGACCGTGACCGCCTTCCCGCCGGCCCAGATGCTGCAGTTCGTGCTGACGCTGCTCGCCGTCGGCGCGATCTTCGCCCTGGTGAACACCATCATCGGCACGGTCGTGAAGATCGTCGCGTTCCCGCTGTACATCCTCACGCTCGGCCTGATCGGGTTCATCATCAACGGGTTCCTGCTGTGGCTCACGGCCTGGATCACGAGCGGCTTCGGGTGGGGTCTGTCGGTCGGCTCGTTCTGGTGGGGCGTGCTCGCGGCGCTGATCATCTCAATCATCAACGCGATCTTCGGCTTCGTCCTGCGCCCGCAGGAGAAGCGCTCGCGCCGCGACTGACGTGCCCGCTGTGCCGTCTGACGCCTCCCCCGAGCGACCCTTCGGGCTGACGCGGCGCACGCTCGTCGCGACCGCGTGGGCCGCCCCCGTCATCGCGTTCTCGGCAGCGGCTCCTGCGGCCGCCGCAAGCGCCGGCAACGACCTCACCGCGTGGCTGGTGACGGCCTGCGGCGCCCCCGACCGGCTGACGCTGAACCTGCGGAACGACTTCACCGCGCCGCTGCAGACCTACCTGGAACTGACGGGGGACGGCGAGCAGCCGAGCGCCGGGCCCGGACCGGTGCTCGCCCCCGGGGAGACCCGGTCCTTCGGGTTCGGCCTGCTGTCGAACGGCGGATGGACGGTCGGTGCGAGCACCGACGGCGGCCTCCGCTTCCGCGAGCGCACGGTGCTCTCCTGCCCGCCCCTCGGGCTCGACGCGCAGACCTCTTCCGCCGATGGCACGCTCACGGTCCTGCTGCGCAACGACGACCCGACCCCGAAAGACGTGCGCATCGAGTTCGACCTCGACGATGACGGCGTCGCCGACACCACCGACACGCTGACGCTCGCCGGCGGGGAGGAGCGCGCGGTGCCGTATCCCCTCCCCTCGACCGACTTCACGGTCCGGGTCGCGACCGACGGCGGCTACGCCCTCGTCGAGTCGTTCGCGTTCGCCTAGGCCGCGACCGTCGTTCCCGGTGCGGCCCTGCCGTAGCCTCGGACCATGCGACGGAATATCGGACTCGTTCTCGTGGGCGGCATCCTCATCGGAGTGTTTCTCACCTGGATGCTCGTCAAGGGAACGAACGCTGTTCAGGCGTGGATCGACCCGAATCCGTGGCTCGGCTTCGCCGCCTGGGGGCTCGCGTGGCTCTCCGCGCTCGGCGGGGCCGCACTGATCGCTCGCGTCGTGTTCCGTCCGGAGGGCGAACGGGGAGACGAGGTCGACTGAGACAGTCGGAACGACGAGCCGCCCGGGTGGATCCGGCTGGAATCACCCCGTCAGCTCGTCGCGCAGGGGACTGATCTCGGCGAGGAAGGCGAAGTCCCTGTCCTGGTGGAGGAGCGGGAGGTCTCGTCGGATCGCGACCGCGGCGATGACGCAATCGAGCATGCTGCGGATGGGGTGCCCGTTCAGAGCCGAGGATCGATACAGCTGGCCGGCGTCCCGGTAGTCGGTGACCGCGTCGACGGGGATCGACGGCAATCCGTCCGCCAGCGCTTCGACCCTGGCCAGCTCCTGAGGTCGAGTGGCTCCGGCGAGCAGCTCCACGACGATCGGCTCCGTGGTCGCGATCGCCGCGGACCGATCGATCAACTCCTCCAGACGTTCGACCGCCGGAGTCGCGTCCCCTCGCAGGTAGCCCACCCAGACCGAGGTGTCGACGAGGATCACTCGCGCCCCTGGGCGCGCGGGGCATCGTCACGGATCGCGTCGAGATTCCCGCTCCACCCCGACCCCTTCAGCCCCCGAAGGAACTCCGGGGTCAACGGCACGCCCACGAGCCGCCGCAAGGCCAGATCGACCGCCTCGCGCTTGGTGGTGAGGTCGAAGCGCCGCGCGCGGGGCTCGAGGCCATCGCCGCGACCTCACGGCGACACCCGCTCGGCGCGGTACTCGATGCGCTCCACGGCCACGGCCTCGCCGAGTTCGGCCCAGTACCCGTCGAGTGCCTCGGCGCGAGGGTCGACGGAGTCGTCCACCATCCGCGCGGTCTCCAGATAGGCGTCCCGCCCGTGCGCGCCGAGCCCGAGATCCTGCAGCCCCGGAAGGGGATCCACGGTCCGTCGCGCGGTGAAGCTGTCAGCCGAACCCGTGCCCGCCGCCGAACCGCCCGCGGCCAATTCGCTCACCGCGTCGTCCCAGTTCGCCAGTTGCACGAGCGTCTGGTCGTCGTCGAGCGTCTGGCCCACCGGGCTGCCGAGGGTGACCTGCATCGGCACCTCGAAGTCGCTCTCCATCGCCAGATGCGCCGCGATCATGCCCGATTGCGAGTGGGCGACAACATCCACCCGATCCCCCGCCTTCGCCCCGGAGGCGGCGAGCGCGTCGAGGGTCGCCTGATACGACGCCGACCGCTGCCCGGTGTACAGCTGCACGTTCGAGCGGTTGTCCCAGGGCTCCGCGCCCGCCGCATCCACGGAGGCGGAGCGCGTGCCCGACAGGTAGGCCACGTACCGGCTCGTGCCGTCGACCATGGTGTAGCGCTCGACGGCGACCTGAGCCCCCTTCCGCTCGGGGAGTCGGCGCAGCGCACCCACGAGGTCGGCGGGCGCTGACGGGGTGGAGGATGCGACCGGGCGTACGCGCACGGCATCCGCCCGCCCGCGCAGGGCGCCCCCGGGGCGCACCGTGGCGAGGCCGGTGGCGCTCCCGATCCCGTGGGCGAGGCGAGCCGTCGCAGGAAGCGCCACGATGCCGAGCACGTCGCGAAGGCTGGTGGGCGTCCTCGCGCCGAGGAGCTCCGTCTCCTCCCATCCGCGTGCGAGCAGGGTCGCCGCGATGCCCGCCTCGGGGTGCGCGGCGATCAGGCGGTCGAGCGCGACCTGCGCGGCCGCGGCTGCCGCGGCGTCCGTCTGTGCGAGCGCCTCGACCCTGGCGCGAAGCTCCACCACCTCGAACACGTCGGCCATGCGCTGTGCTCCGGTCGCCGCATCGTCGAGCTCGACGCCGAGCTCGTGCAGGGCCTGGGCCGCGGCGCGCAGCGCGGGGAGCGGCACCCCCGCGAAGGCCGCGGGCTCGGATGCGACGACCACCCTGGCCTCCTCGACGAACCCCGCGACGCGCTCGCACGAGGCCGCGGCGCCGGAGATCCGCACGGCCACCGCCCGCAGCTGAGCCGTGTCGACGGCGACCACCCCGCCGTGGTCGATGGTGAGGTCGCTCACGAGCCCGCCCGCATGCAGTGCTCCTGAACGCCGCGCAGCCGACTCAGCTCAGAGATCGCCGCGTGCCCGTGCTCCTCGAGCTGCTCGTGCAGCGCGCGCATGCCCGCGGATTCCCACGCCGTGTCGTCCCGGAGGGAACCCAGCGTCGCCGTGGTGTCGTGCAGCACCTCGATCGCCTCGCGCAGACGACCGTCCGCACGCAGACGGGCCCAGAGGTGCGAGGAGTCATCGAGTGCGAAGGCGGTGTCGGGGTTCATGGCCTCCACTCTGCGATGGCCCAAGCCCTCCCGCGGTGATCCGAGCGGGCGGCGGGCGGTGGCGGTGAAGAGCCCGCGGCATCGCACGGACGTGCAGGAAGGACGCCCTCCGCTGTGCAGGAGAGCAGAGGACGGGCAGAATGGATCCGTGACAGCCCAGGATCCCTTCCGCGTGATCTTCGTCTGCACGGGCAACATCTGCCGCTCCCCCATGGCCGAGGTCGTGTTCCGCGACCTGGCCGAGCGCCAGGGCCTCGGCTCGCGGATCGTCTCGCGCAGCGCCGGCACGGGCGACTGGCACCTCGGAGAGCGCGCCGATCATCGGACTCTCGACGCCCTGTCCCGCCGCGGCTACGACGGATCGCTGCACCGGGCCAGGCAGTTCACGTTCGCCTCCTTCGCCGAGAACGACCTCGTGGTCGCCCTCGACCGCACGCACGAGCGCATCCTGCGCGAATGGGCACGCGACGAGGACGAGGAGGGCAAGGTCACCCTCCTGCTGGCGTTCGACCCCGATGCCTCGACCCATGACGTCCCCGATCCCTACTACGCGGGCACGGAGATGTTCGATTCCGTGCTCGGTATGATTGAGAGCGCCACGCGGGGGCTGTTCCGTCAGCTCGAACCCGCTCTGCGCCTGCCCCGCACGCCCCGGACCTCCGGGGCCTCATCAGGAGGACTCCCCTGACTTTCCAGCCCTCGCTCCCGCCGCAGCCCCTGAGCCCTCTCGACGGCCGTTACCGCGGCGCCGTGACCGGACTCGCCGATTTCCTCTCCGAAGCCGGGCTCAACCGCGCGCGCGTCGAGGTGGAGGTCGAGTGGCTGATCGCTCTCACCGACCGCTCGCTGTTCGAGACGAGCCCGCTCGCGGAGGCCGACAAGGAGCGCCTGCGCGGCCTCTACCGCGACTTCGGTCAGGCGGAGATCGACTGGCTCGCCGAGAAGGAGGCCGTCACGCAGCACGACGTGAAGGCCATCGAGTATCTGGTCCGCGACCGGCTGTCGGCGCTCGGGCTGGACGGCATCGCCGAGCTCACGCACTTCGCGTGCACGAGCGAGGACATCAACTCCGCGTCCTACGCGCTCACCGTCAAGCGCGCGGTCGAAGAGGTCTGGCTGCCGGCGCTCGACACCGTGATCGCGAAGCTGCGCGAGCTCGCCGTCGAGCACGCCGACGCCCCCATGCTCTCCCGCACGCACGGCCAGCCGGCGACGCCCACCACGATGGGCAAGGAGCTGGCGGTGTTCGCGTGGCGCCTGGAGCGCGTGCGCGGGCAGATCGCCGCGTCCGAGTACCTGGCGAAGTTCTCCGGCGCCACGGGGACCTGGTCCGCCCACCTCGCGGCCGACCCCGATGCGGACTGGCCGACCATCGCGCGCGAGTACATCGAGGGGCTCGGGCTGGGCTTCAACCCGCTGACGACGCAGATCGAGTCGCACGACTGGCAGGTGGAGCTGTACGACCGCGTGCGGCACGCCGGCGGGATCCTGCACAACCTCGCGACCGACGTCTGGACCTACATCTCGCTCGGCTACTTCGCGCAGATCCCGGTCGCCGGCGCCACCGGCTCGTCGACGATGCCGCACAAGATCAACCCGATCCGCTTCGAGAACGCCGAGGCGAACCTGGAGATCTCGGGAGCCCTGCTCGCATCGCTCGGCCAGACGCTCGTCACGAGCCGCCTGCAGCGCGACCTCACCGACTCGACCACGCAGCGCAACATCGGCGTCGCCTTCGGGCACTCGCTGCTCGCGCTCGACAACCTGCGCCGCGGCCTGAACGCCATCTCCCTGTCGCGGGAGGTGCTGCTGGCCGACCTCGATGTGAACTGGGAGGTGCTGGCGGAGGCGATCCAGACGGTGATCCGTGCCGAGGTCGTCGCCGGGCGCTCCACCATCCAGGACCCGTACGCCCTGCTCAAGGAGCTGACGCGCGGGCACCGGGTCGGTGCGGCCGATCTGGCGGCCTTCGTCGAAGGACTGGAGATCGGCGACGCCGCGAAGCAGCGCCTGCTGGCCCTCACCCCCGCGGGCTACACCGGCATCGCCGAGCGCCTCGCCCGCTGACCCCGGCACGCGCTCGCACCGACGCATGCGGGATCCCGCACGCACCTCTCAGGATGCGGCTTCGCCGGAGTGCTCCTCCACGCGATCCCGCGGCATGAACCACGCGGCGATCAGCGTGAGGAGAGCCGTCACCGCGACCGCCACGAACACCCCGAACGAGGCCTGCACGATGGTGCCGGGGTCGTCCGGACCGCCGCCCGCGGCGAGCACCGCGTTGGAGATCGCCCCGAAGATGGCCACGCCCACGGCGCTGCCGGCTGAACGGGCGAAGGCGTTCATCCCGGTCACGGCGCCGCGCTCGCCCCAGCCGACCGAGGCCTGCGCGGCGATCAGCGTGGGCGCGGCCGTCCAGCCCAGCCCGAAGCCGAGCGCGAACGACACCACCGCGAGCACGTACGGGTTCGGCCACGGGGAGACCACGGCCAGCGCGACCGCCGCCGTCGAGGCGATGCTCAACCCGATCAGTGTCGTGCGGCGGAAGCCGATGCGCAGGTAGAGCCGCCCCACGTTCGCCGCGGCGATCGGCCACCCCACGGTGAGCGCGGCGACCGCGAGCCCGGACAGCAGCGGCGCGATGCCGAGCGAGCCCTCCAGGTAGGCCGGGGCGAAGCTGGTCACGCCGATCATCAGGGCTCCGACGCCCAGAGACACGATGGTCGTGGTGAGGATGAGCGGCCGCGCGACCAGGCGGAGGTCGACGATGGGCTCCGGTGCACGGCGCTCCACGAACGCGAACACGGTCAGCGCCACGACTCCCGCCCCGAAGCACAGCAGGCTTGGCACCGAGATCCAGTCCCAGGCGTTGCCGCCCTCGAGCAGGCCGAGGATGAGACCGGTCAGCCCGACCGTGAGCAGCACGGCCCCGGTGTAGTCGATGCGGTGGCGCTGCGTCTGCCGCTGCTCGGTGTACTTGCGCAGCAGCATCCACGCGGCGAGCAGACACAGCGGGATGTTGATCCAGAAGATCCACCGCCAGGCGTCCAGCTGCGCGAACACGCCGCCGAGCGCCGGACCGACGACGGAGGACACCGCCCACACACTCGCGATGTACCCCTGCACCTTCGCGCGCTCCGGCACCGTGTAGATGTCGCCGACGATCGTCATCGCCATCGGAGCGACCGCGCCGGCACCCAGGCCCTGCACCACTCGGAAGGCGATCAGCGCGGGCATGCTCCATGCGAACCCGCACAGGATCGAGCCGAGGAGGAACAGGGCGATGCCGAGCAGGATGATGGGCTTGCGTCCGACCGTGTCGGCGAAGCGCGAGTAGATGGGCACGCTCACCGCCTGCGCGAGCAGATACACCGAGAAGAGCCAGGGGAACTGCTGGTAGCTGCCCAGGTCGCGCACGATGCTGGGC
Source organism: Microbacterium sp. p3-SID336 (assembly GCF_025143365.1). GTDB lineage: Bacteria > Actinomycetota > Actinomycetes > Actinomycetales > Microbacteriaceae > Microbacterium. The sequence goes on from NZ_JALXPE010000029.1 coordinate 32,238, forward strand.
ACCGCGGTGGCGAGGATGGTCGCGTCGATCGCGATCAGCCCGGTCGAGAGCATGAGCGCCGCGAGTACGGGGCCTCGCTCCGACCGGAGTCCGATGGAGGCGCGATCGACGGGAATGCTCACCTCAGGCCCAAGCCGTCCCAGCGCACGACTATTCCGGATCGGCGGGAAGACGACACGACGATCCGCACGGCGTCAGGAAGCGCGAGGGTGTCCCGTGCCCTCGCCGCCGGACTCCCGCGGGCCGTCGGCCTCATCCTCGGAGTCCGCGTCGTACAGCACCGGCCGGTCGATGGTCTTGGTGACGTCGGCGGGGTCGACCGCGAGGATCAGCATCGCCAGGATCAGCAGCGTCGCGATGAAGGCGGAGCCGCCCACCACCAGGCTCAGCGCGAGCGGCGTGAGCCCCTCGTAGCTGCCGTTCGCGATCGCCTGGTTCACGCGCAGGGTGAAGGCGCCCGTCGACACGAGGGTCACGACCATCGCGAACACGCCGCAGCCGAGGGCGATGCCGAGCAGATGCAGGGGTCGCAGGATGTCCCGTCGGGTGGGCTTGTCGTCGCTCATCGTTCTCCTCCGTGCTCGACGGGGGCGGCGCCGTGCTGATCTGCGGGCAGCGTGCCGGCGGTGTCCGCGCGCTGGGGGGTCAGGCCGGCGATGCCGAGGAACACGGCGATGATCGCCGCGTACCCGCCGAACAGGCCGACGCCGAGGATGATGCCGGACAGCTCGAACGTGCCCGCCTCCTCGATCGTGTACTGCTGCACGAATCCGGACGGGACCAGCAGGAGGACCACGGCGAGCAGCAGCGTCAGCGCGCCGACGGTGATCGCATCGCGCGCGAGCGATCCGCCGGCGCGGCGGGCCCGGATACCGGCGAGAAGCTCGATGCCGCCGCTGAGCACCGCCCATGCGACGACGACGATGAAGAACATGTCGTCCGTGCGCCAGGTGGGGATGCCGCTGATCATCCCGGCGACCGCGCTCACCACGGCGAGCAGGACGGCGGGCCAGCGGGAGCCTGCGGGCAGCACCAGCCACGCCGCCAGCACGTGCACGAGCGCGGTGACCAGGACGAAGCCGCTGAACACGGCGAGGCCGACGGGCGCCGAGTGGTCGGACGAGAACGTGATCATCAGGGCGGCGACGGCGGCGAACAGCGCGCGCAGCAGTTGCACGTGGCGCATGGTGAATGCGCGGGCAGGGGCAGACATGACAGCCAGAGTCCTCCGGGGTTTCCCCCCAGTCTACGCGGGGGCGCGGAGCCGAAGCGCCGGGCGGATGCTCGTGAAGCCCGGCGGATCTCCCCAGATCGATTGCCGGGCCTCACGATGTACGCAGCACGGGGGGCATCACTGCGTCAGGCCGGACGATCGCGTGGTCGGGCACCCTTCCCGCGACATCGCAGCCCAGTGACCCACTTGCCCACCCGGTCCCCTGAGGTGCGCGCGTGCGGTCTTATGCTCACTTTAGAGAGGTGTTCTTCACATACCGGACGGGGGCTGTGATGGAGTACACGAATGGCGGGGGCCTGCACTCCTCACCCGATGGTTTCGCCGGCGCGCTGCGCGATGCGATCAACGCACGGCCAGTGACGCTGTCCTGGCTGCAGCGGCAGCTGAAGGACCGGGGCAACAGGGTCTCGATGGCGACGCTCAGCTACTGGCGCTCCGGCGCGCGCAGGCCGGAGGGGCCGCAGTCGCTCGCCGCCCTGGCCGACATCGAGGAGCTGCTGGGCCTGGAGGACATGGCCCTGACCCGGCTGCTCCGCCCGAACCGCACCGGGCCGCTGGGCCCGAACCAGTTCCCCATCGACCAGCTCGAGCTCGAACGGGCGGTCATGGACGTGTACGCGGCCCTGGGCACGCCCTATCCGGACACCTCCCGCGAGGTCACGACGCACTCCGTGACCGATGTGGATGCGCAGGGCGAGGTCTCCTTCTGCTCGACGCGGAGCATCGTGCAGTCGACCGTCGGCACCATCACCGCGATCCCGTTCCTGGAGATCACCCCGGGCGTCCGCACCACCGCCCCGCGGATCGAGGCCGTCGCCGGAGGGCGCATCGCCGCGCGCTCCTCCCACCCGAACGGCGAGGTGCACGGCGCCCTGTTCGAGCTCGACGTGCCGCTCGCGGCGCCGGACACCGCGATGGTGGAGTGGTCGGTGGCCTATCCGTCGGGGGTGCCGTCGTCGCGCGACACGGGTCACGCCGTCGCGCGGCAGTGCCGGGAACTGCTGGTGTGGACCCGATTCCACCCGGATGCCGTGCCCGACTGGTGCGAGGAGATGGTGGAGACCCCGTCCGGGCTGACCGTGACCCCGCTGCCGCCCATCCAAGGCACGTCGGTGCATCAGGTGCGCCGGGCGTTCGGGCCCGGGGCGCTGCAGCTGCGGTGGGGGTACGGTCCGCGCGATGCGCAGGAGGATCAGCCGGGCTGAGCGCCCGTGGCGACCGGACGGCCAGGAGTGTTCGACCACTGGCTCCACGACCCGGGGAAGACGGAGGCGTCGATCCCGACCTCCGCGAGCACGAGGGCTGTGTGGGCCGCCGTGACGCCCGAGCCGCAGTACGCGGCGACCGGGGTGCCCGGGGTCACGCCGACCTCGGCGAACGACGCCAGCACGGTGTCGCGGTCGAGGAGCTTCCCGTCCGGGTCGAGGTGCCGCAGGGTGGGCAGGTTGCGTGCGCCGGGGATGTGTCCTGCCACCGGATCGAGCGGCTCGCTCTCGCCGCGGTACCGCTCGGGTGCCCGCACGTCGAGCAGCACCCCGGTGCGCGGGAACGCCGCGGCCTCATCGATCGTGAGCGCCCCGCGGCCGAGTTCACGCAGCACGACATCGCCCTGCTCCGGCTCGACGTCGTCGGTGGTGAGCGGGAAGCCCGCCGCCGTCCAGGCGCGCAGGCCCCCGTCGAGCACGCGCACGTCGACGCCCGCCTGCTGCAGCAACCACCACGCGCGGGCCGCCGCAGTGCCCTTGGCGTCGTCATAGGCGATCACCGTGTCACCTTCCCGCACTCCCCACCGCCGGGCGGCCGCCTGCAGTGTCGCCGTCGAAGGGACCGGATGCCGCCCGTCGGAGGGCTCGCCGTGCGTGGAGAGCTCCCGGTCGAGCGAGACGAACACGGCGCCGGGCAGGTGGCCCGTGAGGTAGTCGTCGTGCCCCGCCTCGGGGCGGTCGAGACGCCACCGCACGTCGATCAGTCGGACGGGGGCGTCCTGCGCGAGGAGGTCGTGCAGTTCGGTCGCGCTCACGAATCGGCTCATGCTGCGAGGCTACCGACTGCGCGCCCGGCGGAGCGGCCTGGCGCCTCGCAGGGACACACGCGGGAATAGAAGCACGTCGCGGGCGTTGCACCGGACATGATTGAAACTTCAACCGTCGCGCCTGCCGCCACCGAACGGACACGCGTGCAGGTGCCGCTGCGGTTCGGCGACGGCTACGCCACGATCGCCGAGGTCGTCACCTTCGACGGGCTGGTCGACGGCCGCGAGCACCTCCTGCTCGGGCTCGGCGACTGGCGCGCGGCACTCGAGCGCGGCGCACGCGGAGAGGCGGCGCCGCTGGTCCGCCCGCACAGCGAGTGCCTGACGGGCGACGTGTTCGGCTCGGAGCGCTGCGACTGCGGGCCGCAGCTGCGCGAGGCCGTCGAGCGCATCGCCGAGGACGGCGGCTTCCTGCTGTACCTGCGCCAGGAGGGCCGCGGCATCGGCCTATACGCCAAGCTCGACGCCTACGCGCTGCAGGACGCGGGGCTCGACACCTACGAGGCGAACGTGGCCCTCGGTCGCGGCGAGGACGAGCGCGACTACACCGTGGCCGCGCAGATGCTGCGCGCGGTCGGCGTCGACGCGATCCGGCTCCTCAGCAACAACCCCGACAAGGCCGCGCAGCTGGAGGCCCTCGGCATCCGGGTGACCGAGCGCGTGCGCACCGAGGTGCACGTGTCGGAGGCGAACACGCGCTACCTGCAGGCCAAGCGCGACCACACCGCCCACACGATCGACCTCACGGCGGCGTGACACCAGGGAAGGCACGATGATGGCACAGCGGCTCGACCGACGACTCGACGACGCGGAGATGGAGACCTGGCTCCCCGTCATCCGGTTCGTGCAGCTGCTGCCCCAGGTGCTCGACCGCACCCTCAAGGACGAGGTCGGCCTCAACCACGCGCGCTACGCCATCCTGGTGACCCTCGCGGGCCAGGGAGAGGGCTCGGTGACGATGACCGAGCTCGCCCGCATCGCCGGTCTCAGCCGGTCGCGCCTGAGCCATGCGCTCGACTCCCTGGAGGAGCGCGGCTGGGTCGAGCGCACGTCGTGCAGCACCGACAAGCGCACGCTCTCGGCGGCACTGACCCCGGCGGGGCGGGAGATGCTGCGCACCGCCGCCCCCGTGCACGTCCAGCAGGTGCGCGAGCTCGTGCTCGATCCGCTGGACGACGAGGAGCGGGCCCAGCTGCGCACGATCCTCGAGAAGCTGCTGCCCCGGGTGACCGCGGCGCTGTGAGGGATTCTGCTCTGAGCAGAACGCCTCGAAGCCGCAGGTCACGGCGGATTATCGTGAGGCATGGCCGACATCGTCCCGTTCCCGCGCGCCCCGCGCCCCACCCGCACACCGTCCCCCGACCCCGAACCGCTGTGGCGTCAGCTCCTCGGCGAGCAGCTGCGGCGCCGCCGTCACGACCGCGGTGAGACGCTGACCGAGACCGCCGAGAAGGCCGGAGTCTCCCCGCAGTACCTGTCCGAGGTCGAGCGGGGGCTGAAGGAGGCGTCGAGCGAGATGATCGCGGCGATCGCCGGAGCCCTCGACGCGGGTCTGCTCGACCTGACGAGCGCCGTGGCTGACGAGCTGCGCAGCACCGCGGCCTCCGCCGCGACACCGGCTGCGGTCTCCGCCAGCCGTGGGGCCTTCGCCCTCGCCGCCTGAGCGCTAACGACGGGACAGGACCGACACGGCATCGGTCCTGCCCCGCGCGTTCACGCGTGGGCGTCGCGCGCGCCGAGGACCGTATCGATCAACCCGTACTCACGGGCGGCCTCCGCGGTGAAGACCCGGTCGCGGTCCGTGTCGATGCGCAGCTCCTCGATCGTCCGCCCGCCGTGCCTGGCCAGGATCTCCTCCATGTCCGAGCGCACGCGCACCACCTCGTCGGCCGCGAGGATCAGGTCGGGGATCGCGCCGCGCGACTGCCCTGCGGGCTGATGCAGCACGATCCGCGCATGCGTGAGCGCGGCGCGCTCCCCCGGCGCCCCGGCGGCGACGAGCAGCGCGGCGGGACCGATCGCCTGGCCCACGCACGTCGTGGCCACGCGGGGACGGATGTGCTGCATGGTGTCGTAGATCGCGAGCGCCGCGCCGGGGTCGCCGCCCTCGCTGTTGATGTAGAACTGCACGCCGGTCTCCGGGCTGTCCGCGTCGAGGTGCAGCAGCTGCGCGATGAGGGCGTTCGCGACGCCCGCGTCGATACCGGTGCCGAGGTAGATGACGCGTTCGGCGAGCAGGTGCGAGTACACGTCCATGACACGCTCCCCGCGGGGGTGCTGGGCGATCACGTTGGGGATCGTGTAGCTGCTCATGCGCCGGCCCCCAGTCCCACGCGCGCTCGTCGGCGCGGCATGATGTCGCCCGCCGACTGCACGATCTCGTCGATGAAGCCGTACTCCTGCGCCTGCACCGCCGTGTACCAGCGGTCGTGCAGGGAGTCCTCGAAGATCCGGTCGATGGGCTGCCCGGTGTCGTCGGAGATCAGACCGAGGACCGTGTCGCGCATGTGCCGCAGGTCGTCCGCCTGCGCCTCGATCTCCACCGCGGAGCCCCCGATTCCGGCGGACCCCTGATGCATCAGGATCCGCGCGTGCGGCAGCGCCCGCCGCTTCCCCGGCTCCCCCGCCGAGAGCAGGAACTGCCCGGCGCTGCACGCGAGGCCGAGAGCCAGGGTGGAGACGTCGTTCGGGATGAGGCGCATGAGGTCGCGGATCGCGAGCATCGACGGCACCGAGCCTCCGGGAGAGTGGATCCAGAGGGCGATGTCGGTCGCCGGGTCCTCCGCCGAGAGGGTGAGCAGCTGCGTCATCAGCAGCGTGCCGTTGTCGTCGTCGAGGGGGCCGTCCAGCACCAGCACGCGCTCGTGGAACAGGGCGCGTCGGGCTTCCGGTCCGAACTGCGGGATGGGTTTCTCTTCGCTCATGCCCCCAGCATCGAACGACTCGATCCCCGCAGATCCGGAATCTGCCCGGGGCGGATCCGCCCGGAGCAGAGGGCGGTGCGACCTGCGCATCGAACCCTGCCCGCACGCCTCGCCACGCCACGCGTCGCCCCGCCACACCACGCTCCGCGTGCACCTGTGCTCGCCCGCACGCACGTCCCGAGCGGGCGCCTCGGGGGGATGGCGCCCGCTCGGTACAGCTCACGCGGTGGCGAGGGCCACGGCGCGTCGGTGGCTCACGCGGTGTCCCACCCAGAACCCGATCGCGATCAACCCCGCCAGCGCCACCCCGAGGATCCAGGGCAGCATCGACGGCGCGGCGCCAGCGGTCGCCGTCGCGAGGGTGCCGGAGCCTTCGGCGATGCGGCCGTTGCCCGAGGCGAGGTCAGACGCCCCGGTCTCGACCCTGGCGCCGCCCGCAGCGAGGTCGCCCGAGCCTGCGGCCACGGCGTCCGCTCCGGCGGTCAGCTCGCCCATGCCGATGTTGAGCGTGCTCGCACCGGACTGGAGGGTGCCGATGCCGGTAGCGAGGGTGCTGGCGCCGTCGTCGAGCTTCGTGGCCCCGGCGTCGAGTCGCACGGTGCCGGCGTGCAACGTCGAGGCACCGGTCGACAGCGTGCTGAGGCCCTGCGTGAGCCTGGCGGCCCCGGCGCTGAGCTGCGCGGTGCCGGCCTGGAGCGACTGCGTGCCGGCGACGAGCGCGGGGGCGCCCTCGGGGGCGACGAGGGCGACCGTGCCCGGCCACCCCAGCGCAGCGTCGCCGTTCGCGATCGCGTTCACCCCGGCGGTGACCCGCGTGGCACCGTCGGCGGCGCCGATGAGTCCCTGCGCCAGCGCCGGGGCCGCAGCGGCCGGAGCCGCGAGGGCGTCGACGGCCTGGTCCACGCCGGCCGCGAGCTGCGCGAGCTGCTGCAGCTGCACGTTGGTCGGGTCGGCGGCGAGCATCCCGGCGAGGCTGTCCGCCAGCTGCTGCGAGCGTCCGGGGGCAGCCGCTGCCGCGTTCTGCAGCGCGGTCTTCGTGTCGGGGTGGGCGAGCGTCTGCACCGCGGGCGTCACGCCCGCGCTCAACGTGTCGCGCAGCGTGGTCGCTCCGGCGAGGACACCCGTCGTGTACTGGTGGGCGCCCGCCACGCCGGCGGAGAGCCGGGTGGCACCCGCGACGAGCTGCTGCGCACCGGCATCGGCCGCGGCGGCACCGGCGGCCAAGTCGCGCGATCCGGCGAGTGCCGTCTGCGCACCGCCGCTGACGCGACTCGCGCCGTCCTCCGCGCTGGCCGCACCCGCCGCCAGGTCGCTCGCACCCGCGGCGAGCGTCGTGGCTCCGGCGGCGGCCGTGGTGGCACCGTCGCTCAGCCGCTGGGACCCGTCCTGCGCGCTCGCGGCACCCGCGGCGAGATCCTGCGTCCCGTCGGCGAGGGTCTGTGCGCCATCGGACAGTTCGGCGGCACCGGCTGCGAGCTGCGCGGAGCCGTCCTCCGCAGTCGTGGTGCCGTCGGCGAGTTCCGCGGCACCGGCCGCGATCTTGCTCGTCGTCGCGAAGAACAGCAGGACCATGGCGGCCAGCAGCAGGCTGAGCACGATCACGGCGATGCGCATGCCGAGGCCGTGCGCGTGGGGTCTTGCACTCGTCATTGAGGACTCCCGAGGTCGGTGGCGTCGTTGCCACCCGCGACTGTAGGGCGCGGAGGGCGTCCGCCTCAGGAATTGCCGACCGGGACCAAGTTCCAGAGGGCGCGGCACTGAGTTTCTTGTCGCTCCCGCACAATCCCGCCGGCCCGCGTCGTCAGGAGCGCACGCGCCCCCGCTCCTCGACGGCAGGCGCGTCATCGGAGGACGCGGCGAGCGCGACGAAAGCGCGCTCCAGGTCGGCGATGAGGTCTCCGGCATCCTCCAGCCCGATCGACAGGCGCAGCACGTCCGCGCCAGGGCGGGCTTCGGCGGGCACCGGGCGGTGCGTGAGAGCCGCGGGGTGCTGGATCAGGGAGTCGACGCCGCCGAGCGACACCGCGTGCGTGAACAGCTCGGTCGCACCGACCACGGTCGCCGCAGCCGCGTAGCCCCCGCGCAGGCGCATCGCGATCATGGCCCCCGTGCCGCGCATCTGCCGGGCGAGGATGCCGCGCGGGTCGCCGTCGAGCCCCGGATAGAACACCTCGGCGACCTCGGGACGGTCGATCAGCCACTGCACGATGCGGCGCGCGCTCTCCTGTTGGCGCCCCACCCGCAGCGGCAGCGTCGTCAGACCGCGGTGCAGCAGGTACGCGCCGAGCGGGTGCAGCAGCCCCCCGGTCACCGCCCGCACGCGGCGCAGCGCCTCCGCGGTCCTCTCGTCGCAGGCGACGACTCCGGCGATGACGTCGCCGTGGCCGCCGAGGTACTTGGTGGCGCTGTGCAGCGACATCGCCGCGCCCAGGTCGATCGGGTTCTGCAGCACCGGAGTCGCGAAGGTGTTGTCGACCACGACGGGCACGCCGCCTGCCTGCCGCACGACATCAGCGATGTCGGCGATGTCGAGGGTGGGGTTCGCCGGGGTCTCCACGACGACGAGACCGGTGTCGGCGCGGACCGCGGCGGCGACCTCCTCGGGCTGGCAGTAGGTGACATCGACGCCCAGCAGCCCGGAGCCCAGCAGGTGGTCGGTGCCGCCGTACAGGGGCCGCACGGCGACGACGTGCCGGGCGCCCGTGGTGCCGGTGTGGGCCAGGATCACCGCGGTCATCGCGGCCATGCCGGAGGCGAAGGCCACCGCGGCCTCCGCGTGCTCGAGCTCGGCGAGGGCCTCTTCGAAGCGGGCGACCGTGGGGTTCCACAGGCGCGCGTAGACCATGCTGCCGTCGGCGGGCGGACGGCCTCCGGTGGCCATGGCCTCGTAGGACTCGCCGCCGCGCTCGATGTCGGGCAACGGGTTCGTCGTGGACAGGTCGAGCGGCAGCGCGTGGACCCCGAGGGCGGTGAGGTCGGAGCGGCCGCTGTGGACGGCGACGGTGTCGGGATGCAGCGGGGCGGTCATGCTTCCACGTTGCCGGAATCGCGATGAAGCCGCTCCTGATCGACAGAATCCGTCAGAGATTACTGGAAAGCCGATATTCTGTGCGGGATCTGATGACGGAAGGCGGGCGACCTTGGCGAAACCGCAACTCGACGAGATCGACCTCGAACTGCTCGCGGTCCTGACCCGCGATGCGGGGATCACGAACAAGGCGCTCGCCCACCGCCTCGGCCTCGCGGAGTCGACCTGCGCGCATCGCGTGCGGTCCCTGCGTGAGCGCGGCGTGATCCGTGACACCCGCATCCGCGTGGACGGCGCCGCCCTGGGCTTCCCGCTGCAGGCGATCATCAAGGTGCGGCTGGCGAATCACACCGGCCCCAAGGTGACGGCCCTGTTCGACGCCCTCGTCGCGATCCCCCGGGTGCTCCAGGTGTTCCATGTCGCCGGCGTGGACGACTTCCTCGTGCACGTGGCGGTGCAGGACGCGACGGCGCTCCGCGACATCGTGCTCGAGCACATCACCGTCCACCCCGTGGTGCGCGGCACGGAGACCCAGCTCGTCTTCGAGCTGCGCGACGGCACCGGCCTCCTCCCCCGGTGACACGCCCGTCGCTGCCAGGCGAACGACGTCGAGCGGGGAAGATGGAGGGCAGGTCAGCAAGGGAGCACCATGAGTCGTACAGCCACCGCCGCCACGCACGCCATCCGCGAGATGCGCGACTTCCTCTTCGCGAACGCCACGGACTATGACGCGGCCAGAGCCGGCTTCGCCTGGCCGGAGCTCGCGGAGTTCAACTTCGCGCTGGAGTGGTTCGACGTCATCGCCGGGGAGAGCCCGGATCGGCCGGCCGTGCAGATCGTCGAGGCCGACCTGAGCCTGCGGTCGTGGACGTACGGCGAGCTCTCCACCCGCTCCGACCAGGTCGCGTCGTGGCTGTCCTCGCTCGGGATCCGCCGCGGAGACCACGTCATCGTGATGCTGAACAACACGATCGAGCTGTGGGAGGTGATGCTCGCGATCACCAAGCTCGGCGCCGTCTCCATCCCGACCTCGACGCTGCTGTCTGCCGCCGACCTCGCCTACCGCGTGGACCACGGCCGAGCCCGCGCCGTGGTCACCCTCGGGTCGCTCGCCGACCGGCTCGACGGCATCGCCCCGAGCCTGCTCCGCATCGGCGTCGGCGAGACCCCGGACGGATGGGCCCGCTTCGCCGACTCCGCCTCCGCCCCCGCCCCCTTCGAGCCGGACGCCACCACCCCCGCCTCCGACACGGCGCTGCTGTACTTCACCTCCGGCACCACGAACCGGCCGAAGCTCGTGCAGCACACCCACGTGTCCTATCCGGTCGGGCACCTGTCGACCATGTGGTGGCTCGGGCTCCGGCCGGACGACGTGCACCTGAACATCTCGTCCCCGGGCTGGGCCAAGCACGCGTGGTCCAGCTTCTACGCGCCGTTCCTGGCCGAGGCGACCGTGTTCGTGTACACCTACGACCGCTTCGACGCGAACACCCTCATGCAGGTCATGGACACGCACCACGTGTCGACGTTCTGCGCTCCGCCGACCGTGTGGCGCATGCTCATCCAGGCCGACCTCAGCCGCCTGACCCACCCGCCGCGGGAGCTCGTCGGAGCCGGGGAGCCCCTCAACCCCGAGGTGATCGACCGTGTGCGCGAGGCCTGGGGCGGCACCATCCGCGACGGCTTCGGGCAGACCGAGATGACCGCGTGCATCGGCAACTCCCCTGGTCAGCCCGTGAAGGTCGGCTCGATGGGGCGCCCGCTGCCCGGCTACCCGGTGGTGCTGCTCGACCCGGCCACGGGTGACGTCGTCGAGCGCGAGGGCGAGATCGCGCTCGACCTGTCCACGCCGCCAGTCGGCCTGATGGCCGGCTACTACGAGGACCCGGCGAAGACCGCGGAGTCCCGCGCCGGCGGCTACCACCACACGGGCGACATCGCCGTGCGTGACGACGACGGCTACCTGACGTACATCGGCCGCTCCGACGACGTGTTCAAGGCCTCCGACTACAAGATCTCGCCGTTCGAGCTGGAATCGGTGCTGCTGGAGCATGAGCTCGTGATCGAGGCGGCGGTGATCCCCAGCCCCGACCCGACCCGGCTGGCCGTGCCGAAGGCCTACGTCTGCGTCACCCCCGAGGCGGCCGCCGACGAGGCCGCCGCCGCGCAGGCCGTGTTCGCGTACGCCCACGAGCGGCTGTCGTCGCACCTGTGGGTGCGCATCATCGAGTTCGTGCCGGAGCTGCCCAAGACGATCTCGGGGAAGATCCGCCGCGTCGAGCTGCGTGCCAGGGAGGCCGAGCGGGTCGCCGCGGGCGATGAGGCGGGCCAGCACCGGGACCGCGACTACCGCTGAGCGCCGAGGGGCGACGGCGGGTGGGCGCCGCCGTCAGCTCGCAGCGCGCCCGAAGTCCCCGAGCCTCTCGATCGCGAAGTCGAGCAGAGCCTCGGCGCGCGCGGTGAGCTCGCCGTCCTCCGGCCAGATGCCCACGACCTGCGTGACGGACACCGGCGGGTCGAACGGCCGCACCACGACGGGCCGCCCCTCGACGCTCATCGGCAGCGCGTTGGGCCGCGCCATGAGCAGGCCGTACCCGACGCCGCGCCCCACCAGTGCTTCGACGAGGCTGATCTGGCCGACCCTGGCCTCGATGGTCGGCTCGATGCCCCGTGCGGCGAAGGCGTTCAGGTCATTGCGGATACCGGGCGTCGCGTCGTACTGGATGAACGGCTCGTCGGCGAGGTCGGCGAGGTCGACGGTGGCGGCAGCCGCGAGCGGATGCTCCGGATGCAGGTGCACCTGGAGCTCGGTTCCGTAGACGCGCCGCTTCGCGTACCCGAGCGGCAGCGACACGTCGTAGACCAGCGCGACGTCGAGGTGCCCGGCATGGAGGGCGGACAGCAGCTCCTCGTTGGTGCCGACAAGGACATCGAGGTCCACTGCGGGGTGCCGCCGGCGGAAGCCGTCGACCAGCTCGGGCACCACATTGGCAGCGAAGCTGGAATAGCAGCCGAGCTTCACGGGTCCGCGCAGCTCCTCACCGCCTCCGGCACTCAGCACCAGCTCACGGGTGTCGGCGATGATCCGCCCGGCTCGCCGTGCGAACTCCTGCCCCGTGGGCGTCAGCGTGAACCCCCGCGCCTTGCGTCGCACGCACAGCTGCTCGCCGACCGCCTTCTCCAGCACGGTGATGGCCTGCGAGAGCGCGGATTCCGAGATGTGCAGGTGGGCGGCGGCCGCACTGAGCGTCGGGAAGTTCGGCAGCGCGGCGAACAGCTCCAGCTGCCGGAGGCTCACGTCGGTCACGTCGGGCACCTGCTTCCTCGATTGCACTGAACTATATCTCCGGATAACCGTGATTTACATTCAATGGCCGCCCTCCCACGATGGAGGGATCCGCATCCCGAACCCCTCCACCCGGAGGGATGACAATGACGTTAGGGACGACCATGACCTCCTCAGCCACCCGCGGCGCCTCCCAGCGGCGCATCGCCTTCGCGACCATCATCGGCACCACGATCGAGTGGTACGACTTCTTCATCTACGCCACCAGTGCAGGCCTCGTCTTCGCCCAGCTCTTCTTCCAGCCCGCGGGCGAGGAGATCGCGCTGCTGCTGTCGTTCGCGACGGTCGGCATCTCCTTCCTGTTCCGCCCGCTCGGCGCCTTCCTCGCCGGCCACTTCGGCGACGTGATCGGACGGAGGGCGATGCTCGTCGCCACCCTCGTGCTCATGGGCGCCGCGACGACGCTGATCGGCGTGCTTCCGACCTTCGCGCAGATCGGCATCGCGGCACCGATCCTGCTGCTCACCCTCCGCATCCTGCAGGGACTCTCGGCCGGCGGCGAATGGGGCGGTGCCGTCCTGATGGCGGTCGAGCACGCCCCCGCCGACCGTCGCGGTCGCGCCGGATCCTGGCCCCAGCTCGGCGTGCCGCTCGGCTTCCTGCTCGCCTCGGGCATGACCGCGCTGATGACCGGCGTGATCTCGCCCGGCGCGGCGTTCCTCGAGTGGGGCTGGCGGGTGCCGTTCCTGATGAGCGTCGTGCTCATCGTCGTGGGCTTCGTGATCCGCCGCTCCGTCGACGAGAGCCCCGTGTTCGCCGAGATCGCCGCCCGCGGCAAGCAGGCGAGCGTGCCCATCGTGACACTGTTCCGCCGGCACTGGCACCTGGTGCTCCTCGCCGCCCTGGTCTTCGTCGGCAACGGCACCCTGGGCTACATGACCACCGGCGGTTTCCTCAACAGCTACGCCATCAACGTGCAGCAGCTCGACACGACCTCGGTGCTCGTCGCCGCGGTGTTCGCCGCCTCCGTCTGGTTCTTCTCCACCCTCATCGCCGGCGTCCTCGCCGACCGCATCGGGCGGCGCCGCACCTTCCTGATCGGGTTCGGCGTCCAGGCGGTCGTGGTGTTCCCGATCTTCTGGCTCGTGGACAACGGCGGGCTTCCCGGCCTCTACACGGCCCTGTTCCTGATCTCGATCGGCCTCGGACTCACCTACGGCCCGCTCGCCGCCTGGTACGCGGAGATCTTCCCCGCCTCGATCCGGTTCTCCGGCGTCTCGGTCACGTATGCGATCGGAGCCGTGCTCGGCGGAGCGTTCGCGCCGATGATCGCGCAGATGCTGCTGGGTGCCACCGGCACCACTGCGGCGGTCTCGGGCTACCTCCTGCTGACCACCCTCCTCGGCGGCATCGCGACGTTCTGCCTCCGCGATCGTCCCGGCATCCCGCTCGGTCCCGATCACGAGGCCGAGCAGGCCACGGGAGCCACGATCTTCGCGCCGCCGGCGCCCGCGACCGCGCCCGCCCCGGTGCGATGACCCCTCGATCCGTCAGCTAGGAGTACCCATGGTCAGCAGCGACACCAGAATCGCCATCATCGGCGGAGGGATGGGCGGGCTCACCGCCGCGATCGCCCTCACCCGCATCGCCGGCGTACAGGTCACCGTGTTCGAGCAGGCGAGCCGGCTCGGCGAGGTCGGCGCCGGTGTGACGGTCGCCCCCAACGCCTCGCGCGTCCTCGACCGGCTCGGCGTGCTCGAGCAGATCCGCGCGGTCGGAGCCGTGCCGGACGGTCACGGCGTGTACCTCGATGCGAGGGGCGAGATGGTGACGGATGCCGCGTGGGAGGACTCCGGCCGGCAGTACCGCAACATCGGGATGTACCGACCGGACCTCATCGACGCCCTGGCGCGCGCGGTGGACGGCGACACCATCCACCTCGGCCACCGGCTGACCTCGCTCGAGACGACAGCGGACGGCGTGCGCGTCGAGTTCGAGAACGGCGTGCACGACGTGTTCGATGCTGTCGTCGGCGCCGACGGCATCCACTCCGCCGTGCGACCGCACATCGGCCAGTTCCCCGAACCCGTGTACTCGGGCTACATCGTGTACCGCGGCGTGGTCGACGCCTCACGCCTCCCGGACGACTGGCCCATGATCAGCCAGGTCTGGATGGGCGACAGCCGACACTTCATGTGCTATCCGCTGCAGCAGCGCAAGCTGTTCAACTTCGTGGCCGGGGTGCCGAGCGACCGCCCGCTCGAAGGCCCCTGGTCGGGACCGTGCGAGGTGAGCGAGCTCGCCGCCGAGTTCGCCGGCGACGGGTGGGACCCGCGACTCCAGCAATTCATCAGCCTGATCGACAAGACCTTCTGGTGGGGGCTGTTCGACCACGAGCCGCTCACGAACTGGTCGCGAGGGCCGGTGACCCTGCTCGGCGACGCGGCGCACACGATGCTGCCGCACCAGGGCCAGGGGGTGAACCAGGCGATCGAGGACAGCATGGCGCTCGCCACGTTCCTCGCGGCCGCCGAGACCGTGGCCGACATCCCGGAGGCGTTCCGCCGGTACACGGCCGTGCGGATGCAGCGCACGGCCATCCTTCAGCACGGCTCGCGGCGGGCGGGCGCCATGTTCGACGCCCAGTACGAGTTCGCGGATCTCGCGAAGCGCGACGCGGACATCAGGGTCGGGCGCGACTTCCGCCGCAGCGCCGTCTTCGACTACGACGCAGAGAAGGTCGCCACCAGGGCGCTCGCTCGATTCCGAAAGGTCCAGTACGCATGACATCGATCAGCATCATCGGGAGCGGCAAGATGAGCGCCGCCATCGCCGAGGTCGCGACCCGCGCCGGAGCGAGCATCCAGATCGTGAAGCGCAGCGCGACGAGCATGTCGGCGGCACGCCCCGGCCTCACGTACGGGGTGATGGGCGACCGGCTGACCGGAGACCTCGTCGTGCTGGCGGTGCCGTTCGCGGCGTACCCGAGCGTGCTCGAGCACTACGTCGACCAGCTCGCCGACAAGGTCGTGATCGACATCAGCAACCCGATCGACTTCATGACCTACGACCAGCTGACGTCGCCCGCCGACTCCTCGACCGCGGCGGAGCTCGACCGGATGCTGCCCGAGGGTGCCGCGGTCGTGAAGGCGTTCAACGTCAACCTCGGCGACACGCTCATCGCCGGGACGAACGGGACGACCCGGACGACCGTGCTGTTCGCGGGTGACGACGCCGCGGCGAAGATCGCCGTCGCAGGACTCATCGAGGGCGCCGGGATGCGCGCCGTCGATGTGGGGCCGCTGACGCGCGCCCGCGAGCTGGAGGCCATGGGCTTCCTGCAGATCATCATGGCCGCGCTGGGCAAGACCCGATACGAGTCGGGGTTCGCCCTGCTCGAGTGATCACGCACGGGCGCGCTGGCGCACCCGGCGCTCGCCGAGGCCCGTGCTCAGGAGATGACGGCGACCGGTGCGGTCGGGGTGGCCTTCGAGGCCGCCTTGACCACCGGGTTGGTCTTCGCGAGCGCGCTCGTCTGCGTGACCGGCAGCGCTTCCGGCGCGGTGCGCGGCGTCCGCTCGACGCCGGCGGCGGTGACGAACCCGCGCACCACTGCGCCGATCACGAGCATCGCCGCGAGAGACGCGCAGGCCACGATCAGCGGGATCCACTGCTGACCGAAGGACGCGGTCACGCTGAGCAGCGCGCCGACGATCCAGACGCCCACGGCGCCCCCGACGAGCCCGCCGGCACCGCGGACGATCGCGACCGCCGCGACGATCGCGCACAGCACGGCGATCACCGCTCCGGCCCATCCGATCGGTACCAGTACCGCTGCCAGATCACTGGCCATTCTCGATGTCGTCATATTGACCCCCCGGTCTGCGGAATACCCGCATTCTCGACACTAGAAGTGTGTGCCCTGGAGGCCATCCGTCTCAAGTCCGACGTGCGTCATCCTCCAGACTGATATTTCGGCACATCGCAGAGTCAGCGGCGCGTGGGCCACCGCAGACGCCGTCGGCGGATCACCGGAACGGGCTGGGTGATCACGGCATCGACCACCATCGACCCGTCCGTGGGGCCGACGATCGCGATCGCCGACGTCTCCGTCGCCTCCGCCGGCGCGACCGGGAGCTTCGCGAGCTCGCGGTGGGCGCGGACGTATGCGGGCACGAGCAGCAGGATCGCGCCGACCCATGCAAGCGGATTGCTGAGGGCCACCCCCGGGAACCCGATCATGGCGCCGAGCACGACGGCAGCGCCCACGCGCATCACCAGCTCGATCACGCCGGTAACGGTCGGGACGAGCGTGTGCCCCAGCCCCTGCAGCGCCCCGCGCAGCACGAACAGCATGCCGAGGGCCCAGTAGCCGCAGCCGTTGATGATGAGCATGAGGTGCGCGAGCTCGACCACCTCGTCCGAGCCCTCGCCGATGAACAGCCGCACCATGGGCGTGCCGAACGCCACCAGCAGGCCGCCCAGCACGATGCCGGAGACGACAGCCATCCACGTGGCCTCGACCACGCCGCGGCGGATGCGGTCGGGCCGCCGGCCGCCGTGATTCTGCGCGGCGTACATCGAGACGGCGAGGCCGAGGGAGGAGAGCAGGGCGACCGCCAGGCTGTCGACGCGGGAGGCCGTCGTGTACGCCGCCACCGCGTCGGCGCCCAGGGTGTTCAGCGCGACCTGCACCGTGAGGGTGCCGATCGCGATGATCGAGGCCTGGAAGCCCATCGGCAGCCCGAGCCGCAGGTGCTCGGCGATGTCCGACCCGGTGATGCGCCAGTCGGAGCGGCGCAGGTGCAGCATCGGCAGGCGGCGGCGGACGAAGTCGAGGCACAGCAGCACCGACACCGCCTGCGCCACGACCGTGGCGAGCGCGGCGCCGGCGACGCCCCACTCCAGCGGCCCCACCATCAGCACCACGAGCCCCACGTTCAGCGCGCACGACACCGTGAGGAACACCAGCGGCGTGCGGGAGTCGCCGATCGCGCGGATGATCGCGGAGAGGTAGTTGAAGAACATCGTGGCGCCGGCGCCGAGGAAGCTGATCTGCGTGAAGACGGTGGCTTCGGCCATCAGCTCGGGGGGCGTCTGCAGCAGAGCGAGGATCGGCCCCGCGATGAGCGGCGCGACCGCGGTCAGCAGGACGCTGGTGATGCCGCTCAGGAGCACGCCGGTCGCGACGGAACGGCGAACGGCCGCATCGTCGCGCGCACCGAACGCCTGGGCGATGGGGATCGCGAACCCGCTGGTGAGACCCCAGGCGAAGCCGAGGAGCAGGAAGAGCAGGCTGCCCGTGGCGCCGACGGCCGCGAGCGACTCGACGCCGAGGTGACGGCCGACGACGATGGCGTCGGCGAACTGGTAGAGCTGCTGCACGACGTTGCCGAGCAGGAGCGGGATGGAGAAGGCGAGGATGACGCGCCACGGGCGGCCCGTGGTGAGGGTGGTGGCCATGAAGGAAGCGGCTCGCAGAAGACGAAGGGGTGGATCGGGGGTCGGACCAGTTTATCGAATCGATTCGGCCGAGCGATACACGCTTCATACCGGAACGCTGGTCAGAACTCATTGACTCCCGGAGCAGTCTGACAAAAAGTGTCCTAGGTGGTTCGTGCGGGCGGCCATCGTGCGGGGATTTTTCCAGGTCACGACACCCGGCATCCAAGGAGCCACCTCATGAAGAAGACGTACACGCATGCCCTCGCGGCACTCGGGCTGATCGGCGCTCTCGCCCTCGCCGGCTGCGGCGGTGGCGGGGCCGGCTCCGCCGGGGGCGCGAAATCCGAGAAGCCGGGCGACCTCCTGATCGGCGTCTCCATGCCGACGCAGACCTCGGAGCGCTGGATCGCCGACGGCAAGGCCGTGGAGGACGGCCTGAAGAAGGACGGCTACCAGGTCGACCTGCAGTACGCGGGCGACGACATCCCTACGCAGGGGCAGCAGATCGACCAGATGATCACCAAGGGCGCCGACCTGCTCGTGATCGCCGCGATCGACGGCACCGCGCTCTCCTCGCAGCTCGACGCGGCAGCGGCCGCGCACATCCCGGTCATCTCCTACGACCGGCTGATCCGCGACAGCAAGAACGTCGACTTCTACGTCACGTTCGACAACTACAAGGTGGGCGTCCAGCAGGCCACCTCCCTGCTCAAGGGCCTGGGCGTGCTCGACGCGAGCGGCAAGGAGACCGCGGCGAAGGGACCGTTCAACGTCGAGCTGTTCGCCGGCTCCCTCGACGACAACAACGCCCACTTCTTCTGGAACGGCGCGATGGACACACTCAAGCCCTACCTGGACAAGGGCGTGCTGACCGTTCCGTCCGGACAGACCAAGATCGAGCAGGCGGCCATCCTGCGCTGGCAGCAGGAGACGGCGCAGAAGCGCATGGAGGACCTGCTCACCTCGGCGTACAGCGACGGGAAGAAGCTGAACGGCGTCCTCTCGCCGTTCGACGGCATCTCGCGCGGCATCATCACCGCGCTCCAGGGCACCGGCGGCTACGGCACCACCATCGCCGACGGCCTCCCCGTCGTCACCGGGCAGGACGCCGAGATCGGCTCCGTCGCGCTGATCGATCAGGGGGTGCAGTACTCCACGATCTTCAAGGACACCCGCAAGCTCGCGAAGCAGGCCGTCATCGTGTCGAAGGACATCCTCGACGGCAAGAAGCCCGAGGCGAACGACACCAAGAGCTACGACAACGGCGCCAAGGTCGTGCCCTCGTACCTGCTCCAGTCCGACACGGTCGACAAGGCCCAGATCAAGCCGCTGCTCATCGACTCCGGCTACTGGACCGAGGCCGAAGTGGCCTCCGGCGTGGCCCAGTAGGACTCCGATCG
>NZ_JALXPE010000003.1 GCF_025143365.1 Microbacterium sp. p3-SID336
TGCTCTCCGTGCTGTCGGTGTCGTTCGGCGTGCGCGCGGTCTCGGTCGACGACATCCTCGCCGCCCTCTCCGGGCACAGTGACACGATCGCCCAGGCGGCCGTCGTCAAGCGCATCCCGCGCACAGTGCTGGCTCTCCTGGTGGGTGCGGCTCTGGCCCTGGCCGGGGCGACCATGCAGGCCGTGACCCGCAACCCGATCGGCGACCCCGGCATCCTCGGCATCGCCAACGGCGCGTCGTTCGCCGTGGTGATCGGCATCGCGTTCTTCGGGCTGAGCAACCCGTACGGGCAGCTGGCGTTCGCGATCACGGGAGCCGCGGCGGCCGCGGTCTTCGTCTACACGGTGGGCTCGCTCGGCCGTGGCGGGGCCACACCGCTCAAGCTCGCGCTCGCCGGTGCCGCCACCTCGGCCGCGTTCGCCTCGCTGATCAGCGCGGTCATGCTGCCGCGGGTCGATCTGCTGCAGACCTTCCAGTCCTGGCAAGTCGGCGGTGTCGGCGGGGCGGAGTGGCCGCGCATCGCGCTCACCGCTCCGGTGCTCGGAGTGGGGGCGCTGATCTGCTTCCTGAGCGCGCGGGGGATGAACTCGCTCGCGCTCGGCGACGACATGGCGACCGGGCTCGGCGAGCACGTGCTGCGCACCCGGATGGTGTCGGCGCTGGGCTCGGTCATCCTGGCGGGCGCCGCGACCGCGATCGCGGGTCCCATCGGCTTCGTCGGGCTGATCGTCCCGCACATGTGCCGCCTGCTGGTGGGCACCGATCACCGCTGGCTGCTGCCGTTCTCGGCCGTCGCCGGTGCGGCGCTCCTGACCGCGAGCGACATCGTGGGCCGCGTGATCGCGCCGTCGTCGCAGGAGGTCCAGGTCGGCATCATCACCGCGATCATCGGCGCCCCGTTCTTCATCTGGATCGTCCGCCGTCAGAAGGTGCGGGAGCTGTGAGCACGACCGAGCACACCGAGCACACGCTCCCGCGGGCCGAGGAGCCGGCCACTGCGCGCGTCGCCAGGGTGGTCGCCGGGCGGCGGGCCCGACATCGGAGGCACGCCGTCGCGACCGTCGCGCTGGGCGTCGTGGTGCTGGTGCTGTTCGCCGTCGCGCTCATGGTCGGTAACACGTTCTACCCGCTCGACGAGGTCATCCGCGTGATCCTGGGCGAAACCGTGCCGGGGGCGTCCTTCACGGTGGGCGACCTCCGCCTGCCGCGCGCGGTGCTGGCGATCCTGACCGGCCTCGGCTTCGGCATGGCCGGGGTGTGCTTCCAGACCATGCTCCGCAATCCGCTCGCGTCGCCCGACATCATCGGCATCTCGCACGGCGCGGGCGCTGCCGCCGTGTTCGGCATCATCGTGCTCTCGCTGAACGGGCCGCTGGTCTCGCTGCTCGCGCTCGCCGGGGCGCTGGTGACGGCGCTGGCCATCTACCTGCTGTCGATCAAGGGCGGCTTCGCCGGCACCCGGCTGATCCTGATCGGGATCGGCGTCGCGGCGATGCTGCAGAGCGTCATCTCCTACCTGCTCTCGCGCGCCGCGAACTGGGACATCCAGACGGCGATGCAGTGGCTCACCGGCAGCCTCAACAACGCGTCCTGGGAGCGGGTGCTGCCGATGGCGATCGCCGCGGCCGTCGTCATGCCGCTGATGCTGTCCCAGGGCCGTGCGCTGGGCGCCCTGCAGCTCGGCGACGACTCCGCATCGGGTCTGGGCGTGCGGGTCGGCGCCACGCGGGTGCTCCTCATCCTCGGCGCGGTCACGCTGCTGGCGTTCGCGACCGCCGCCACGGGACCCATCGCGTTCGTCGCGTTCATGGCCGGCCCCATCGCCGCCCGCCTGACGGGCCCCGGGGCGAGCCTGCTGCTGCCCAGCGGGCTGGTCGGCGCGGTGCTGGTGCTGGGCGGCGACCTGATCGCGCAGTTCGCGCTCGGCACCCGCTACCCGGTCGGCGTCGTCACGGGGGTCGTCGGCGCGCCGTACCTGATCTACCTGCTCATCCGCACCAACCGCTCCGGAGGTTCGCTATGACCGCCGCCCACAGCCTGTCCGCCGAACGCGTGACGCTGTCCTACGGCGACCGCACCGTGATCGAGGGGCTCGACCTGCAGATCGCTCCCGGTCGGATCACGACGATCGTGGGGGCCAACGGCTGCGGCAAGTCGACGCTGCTCCGCTCGCTGGCCCGGCTGCTCTCTCCCGTGGAGGGGCAGGTCGTGCTCGACGGGAAGTCCGTGCAGCAGCGTCCGACGAAGGAGGTCGCCCGCATCCTCGGGCTGCTGCCGCAGTCGCCGATCGCCCCGGAGGGCATCGCCGTCGCCGACCTGGTCGGACGCGGTCGTCATCCCCATCAGCGGGCGCTGTCGCGGTGGAGCGCGCACGACTACGAGGTGGTCGCGGATGCGCTCGACGCCACCGGCATCACCGAGCTCGCCGACCGCAGCGTGGACGAGCTGTCCGGCGGCCAGCGCCAGCGGGTATGGATCGCGATGGCCCTGGCGCAGGAGACCGACATCCTGCTCCTGGACGAGCCGACGACGTTCCTCGACGTCGCCCATCAGGTCGAGGTGCTCGACCTGCTCACCGACCTGAGCGTCGCCCGCGGCACCACCATCGTGATGGTGCTGCACGACCTCAACCTCGCCGCGCGGTACGCCGACGAGCTGGTGGCCATGAAGAACGGCCGCGTGCACGCGATCGGCGCGCCGCAGGACGTCGTCACCGCGGAACTCGTGCAGGAGGTCTTCGGCCTCCCCAATCAGATCACCATCGACCCGGTCTCCGGCAAGCCGATGGTCACACCCATCGGGAGGCATCATGTCCGCTGAGGCCACGACGACGGAGCGGCCGACCTACATCCTGACCCGTGCCGAGGTGCGCGGCGTGGACCGCGTGTCCCCCTCGTTCGTGCGGGTGACGCTCGGCGGCGCGGAGCTGGACGAGCTGGGCACGCCGGGAGAGGTGTACGACAGCCGGATCAAGCTGGTGTTCCCGCCCGCGTCCGGCGTGCTCGCCGAGATCGACCGCTCGACGTACGACTGGTGGGGTTCGTACCTGGCCGTGCCGGAGGAGGAGCGCGGGTCGATGCGCACGTACTCGGTCCGCGAGCTGCGGGTGGCCGCCGACGGCGCGACCGAGGTGGACGTCGACTTCGTGCTGCACCTGGAGCCCGGACTCACCGGGCCGGCGTCGCGCTGGGCGAGTGCGGCCGCCGTCGGGCAGGAGCTGTGGCTGGTCGGACCCCGGCGCGGCGTCGTGGCGCACGGCGGGGCGGAGTACGCACCCGGAGCCGCCACCTCGGTCGTGCTCGCGGGGGACGAGACGGCCGCCCCGGCGATCGCCCGCATCCTGGAGGACGCGCCGCGCGGCCTGCGGGGTGTGGCGTTCATCGAGGTGCCGACGCCGGCGGACGTGCTCGCCATCGACGCGCCCTCCGGTGTGGACGTGCACTGGCTGCCGCGTGACGCCGGAGAGCCGCACGGCCTGCGCCTGATCCCTGCCGTCCTCGAGCACCTGGGGGATGCCGATGCCACGGACGACATCGCGGTGACGGACATCGAGGGCGACGACTTGCTGTGGGAGACGCCGGAGTACTCGGGGCTGGGCGAGGAGATCGCGCGCGACGACGATCCTGCAGGGCGCTACTTCTGGATCGCGGGGGAGAGCGGCGTGGTCACCACGCTGCGCCGGCACCTGGTGAAGGACCTCGGCGTCGACCGCTCCCAGGTGGCGTTCATGGGCTACTGGCGTCGCGGCGTCGCCATGCGCGGCTGAGGTCACGCGAGCCGTCCGCACGCGAACGCCCCCGATGTGATCCGGGGGCGTTCGCGTGCGATGGGCGGAAGGTCACTTCGCGAGGAAGTCCTTCAGCGCGGCATTGACCTCGTCCGCGTGGGTCCACAGCAGCCCGTGCGGGGCGCCTTCGACCTCGACGTACTCCGCCTCCGGCACCGCCTGGCGGAAGCGCCGCGCGGTGGCGTCGATCGGGAGGATGTTGTCCTTCGTGCCGTGCAGGATCAGCGTGGGCTTGCCGGCGGCGCGCACGGCCTCGACGTCGCCGCGGAAGTCCTCGATCCACGTCGGCACCACGGCGTACGCGGCGACGGGGGCACTGGTGACGGAGAGGTTCCAGTTGGCGTCGACGACCTGCTGGCTGATGCGCGTGCCGAGGTTCTCGTCGAGGTTGTAGAAGTTCTTGTAGAACTCGGTGAACCACGCGTAGCGGTCCCCCTTGGCTGCGGCCTCGATGCCGTCGAACACGTCCTGCGGGACGCCCTCCGGGTTGCCGTCGCGCTGCACCAGGAAGGGCTCGAGCGAGGCGAGGAAGGCGAGCTTCGCGATGCGCTCGTGCCCGTAGCGGCCGACGTAGCGGGCGAGCTCGCCCGTGCCCATGGAGAAGCCGACGAGCACGACGTCGCGGAGGTCGAGCGTTTCGAGCACCGTGTTCAGGTCGGCGGCGAAGGTGTCGTAGTCATAGCCGGTGCCGACCTTCGAGGACTGGCCGAAGCCGCGGCGGTCGTAGGTGATGACGCGGTACCCCTGGGCGAGCAGCTCGCGGGTCTGACGCTCCCAGCTGTGGCCGTTGAGGGGGTAGCCGTGGATCAGCACGACCGGCTGCCCGGCCCCCTGGTCCTCGTAGTAGAGCTCGACGGGGGTGCTGTTCTCGTTCCCGACGGTGATGTAGCCCATGGTGCTGTCCTTTCGGCTCCGGTGAGAACGGTCGTTCTCGCTCGATGGGTCCACCCTAGGGACTCGCAGCCGCGGGACGCCGTGAACCGGCGAGCCGTCACGAGGGCTCGTCTGCCGCGCGACGCGCCGCCGCGTCCCAGGCGTCGCGCATGCCCTGCAGGTGCTGCTCCGGATGGAACGGGTGAGCTGCCCTGACGGTCCGCGCGGATCGCTCCACCACGATTCCAGGGTGATGGGCGAGCTCGCGCAGCATCGCCGCCATGCCCTTCACGTCGGGCGAGCCGCACAGGATCCCGGCCTCCGCCAGTCCCTCGCGCAGCCGCGGATCGACGTACAGCACGCTGCGCGCGGCGCGGAACGCCTCGGTCACCACGATGGGCTGCGGGTCGATCCCGAACGACGTCACGGCCAGCAGGTGCGAGTCGCGCAGGAGGGTCTGGACGCCCTCCGGCTCGACCCGACCGAGGAACCGGATCGCGCTCCCGGTGCCGGTGGACGCCGTCTTCGCGACCTCGCGCGCCTCCGTGAGCAGCGGACCGTCGCCGACGATCGTGACCGAGAGCGACCCCGGCGGGAGATCCTCGCCCGCGCGCACCACCGCCCGCAGGAACTCCAGCACGCGGGACTCGGGCGTGAGGCGCCCCACCCAGAGGATGCGCAGGGGGCCGTCGATGGCCTGCAGCGGTACGCCGGGCATCACCATGGGCGGCATCGGGTTGGGCACGACCTCGACCGCCGCCAGCCCGGCGATCCGCAGCGCCTCGGCCTGGTGCGCCGAGGGGGAGATCACGGCATCGGCCTCCATCGCGGCGTCCAGCGTGACGCCGTGCACGGCTGCAGCCACCGCTCGCGTCGCGGTCGGCGGTTCCGCCCTCGGGGCCCGTCCGCGCAGCAGGCGAGCGAGACCCCGGACGGCGGCGCCGGCGAGCGGATCGAGCCCGCGCAGATCCGGCCCCTGCCAGAAGAACGTGTGCACCGTGTGGACGACCGGGATGCTCAGCCCCTGCGCGACCTGTACGGCCGCGGCGGTCAGCCCGAACTCCGAATGCACGTGCACCACCTCAATGTCGCGCGCGACGAACAGGGCGCGGAGGCGTGCGCGCAGGGCGCGGCTGTTGCGCACCGCCGGCATGTCCACTCCGGGGATGCGCCAGGTCGCTGCGATGAGGAGGGGCTGTTCGCCGGGCAGGTCGGGGCGGGGGCCGCTTCCGGCATGCTCGGCGCCGATCATCACGACCTCATCGCCCGCCGCGCGCAGGAGTTCGGCCTCCCGGAGGACCACCGCCTGCGCATCGCCGATTCGATCGAGCGCGTAGTCGCAGACGAGTGCGATCCTCACCATGCCACTCCTTCGCTCGGCCACAGTGCTGTCAAACGTAACATATTACCTGACGACTGATGACAGGCAGCGTCGATTTGTTTCACCTGGTTAGTGATCTCCCGGCGTCCTGTCAAGGGCACTGTCGCGCTCGTCGATGCGACGTATCGTGCCGTCATGGAGAGTTCGACGAAGGGCATCGCCCGTCAGAGCCTGGTCATCGCCGCCGCCGTCTTCATGCTCGTCGCCGCGGCCATCGGCGCCGGAGCATTCGGCGGCGACTCGGTGGACGAACTGCAGGGCGGGGCGCTCTCCGCCCAGGGCTCCTACCTGGCGCCCGCAGGACCCGCGTTCTCCATCTGGTCCCTGATCTATCTCGGCCTGCTGGCCTACACGGTCTGGCAGGCCCTCCCGCCGCAGCGGCAGGACGAGCGGCAGCAGGCCGTCGGCGGGTGGATCGCGCTGTCGATGGTGCTCAACGGCCTCTGGCTGGTGACCGCGCGGTACCTGACGCTGTGGCTCACCGTGCTCGTGATCGCGCTGCTGCTCGCCGTGCTCGCCCGCATCATCGTGGTGCTCGGCCGCTTCCCCGCCCGCAACGCGATCGACCGCGCGCTCACCGACGGCGCCAACGGCCTGCACTTCGGCTGGGTCACGATCGCCACGGTCGCGAACACGGCCGCCTGGCTCACCCAGCTCGCGCCCGAGGACTGGGCCGCGCAGGCGGACGCCTGGGCTGTCGCGGTGCTCGCCGTGGTCCTCGTGATCGGCGCCGCGAGCGCCTGGGTCACGGGGCGGATCGCTCCGGCCCTCGCCACCGCCTGGGGCCTCAGCTGGCTCGCGGTCGGCCGCCTCACCGGGGAGCCGGAGAGCACACCCACCGCGATCGCCGCGATCGTCGTGGCCGTGGTGCTCGTCGCGGTCGCCGTCGTGGCGGTGCTGCGCCGCCGTCAGAGCACGAGCCGATAGCCCATGCCCGCTTCGGTGAGCAGGTGCACCGGAGACGAGGGCTCGTCCTCCAGCTTCTTGCGCAGCTGTGACATGTACAGCCGCAGGTAGCCGGAGTCCGACACCTGCGCGCTGCCCCAGATCTCCTTCAGCAGATCCTGCCGGGTCACGAGCGCACCGGGGTGCCGCGCCAGGTGCTCCAGCATGCGCCACTCGGTGGGCGTGAGGTGCACGCGTGCGCCCGCTCGCGTCACGGTCTTGGTGGCGAGATCGACCACCACCTCACCGAACGCGACGACCGACTCGCCGTTCGCGCTCACGGCACGCCGAGCCAGCGCGCGGAGACGGGCGAGCAGCTCGTCGACCTGGAACGGCTTCGTGACGAAGTCGTCGGCTCCCGCGTCGAGAGCCTCCACCTTGTCGGCCGAGCCGGTGCGCCCCGACACCACGATGATCGGGACGCTCGTCCAGCCGCGGAGCGCCTGGATGACCTCGATGCCGTCGAGGCGCGGCATGCCGAGGTCGAGCATGATGAGGTCCGGGTGGGCCTGCGCGGCGGCGGCGATCGCGGCCGCCCCGTCCGCGGCGACGACCACCTCATAGCCGTGCGCGGCCAGGGTGATCCGCAGCGCCCGCACCATCTGCGGGTCGTCGTCGGCGATGAGGAGCTTCACTCCGTCCCCTCCGTGTCGGAAGACCCTGCGAGCGGCAGGGAGATGACCATGGTGAGTCCACCGCCGGGGGTGTCCTCGGGTGTCAGGGTACCGCCCATGCCCTCGGTGAACCCGCGCGACAGGGCGAGCCCGAGCCCCAGGCCGGTCGTGTTGTCGGTGTCCCCGAAACGCTGGAACGGCTGGAAGATGCGGTCGCGGCGCTCCGGCGCGACACCGGCGCCCCGGTCGACGATGCGGATCTCCGCGCGGTCGCCGAGTCGGCTCGTCGACAGCAGCACCTTCGTGCCCTCCGGGGAGTGCCGGTGCGCATTGGCCAGCACGTTCACGAGCACCCGCTGCAGCAGCACCGGGTCGGCGTGCAGCGGCGGCAGCTCGGGGTCGAGCGCGAGGTCCACCTCGGCCGGGCCGAGACCGAGCTCGTCCACCGCCGCCAGCACGGGACCGGCGGCGTCGATGCGCGAGGACGACACCGCCAGCACCCCCGCCTCCACGCGGCTCACGTCCAGCAGGTCGGTGACCAGGGTGGACAGCGTCGCCAGGCTCTCGTCGGCGGTGGCCAGCAGCTCCTCGCGGTCTGCGGGGGAGAGCGCGTGCGAGCCGCGCAGCCCGCCGATCGCCGCCACGGCCGAGGCGAGGGGCCGGCGCAGGTCGTGGCTCACGGCCGAGAGCAGGGCGCTGCGCACCTGGTCGGTCTCGGCCAGGGCCTCCGCCTCGCGCGCGGTCGCCCGCAGATCCGTGTGCTCGATCGCCGCGGCGAGCTGCGCGACGATGGCGTCCAGCAGCCGCCGCTCCGGCCCAGCCAGCGGTTCGCCGTTCAGCTCCAGCACCGCGCGGGGACCGCCGCCCGCGCTGCCCACCGGGATGGTCGTCGCTCGGCCGTCCGGCACCGGCTCTCCGTCGCTCGCGAGCACGGCACCCTCGGGCGTCAGCAGCCGCACGCCGCTCAGCCCGAACGCCTCCCTCGTGCGGCTGACGAGGGCGAGCACCGCGTTGTCCCCGCGCAGCACGTTCCCGGCGACCGCCGCCAGCAGCTCCGCCTCGGCAGTGGCACGCTGGGCCGTCCTGGCGCGGCGGGCGGCCTGGTCCACGATCAGGCTCACCAGGATCGCGATGATCACGTAGAGCGTGAGCGCGAGCACGTGCAGCGGGTGCGCGATCGTGATGGTGAACAGCGGCGCGACGAACAGGAAGTCGAGGGTGACGCCGGAGAGCACGGCCGCGAACACGGCGGGACGGATGCCGCCGATCAGGGCAACGACCACAACGAGCAGCTGATACGCCAGCACCTCCGCGGTGATGGACTCGGGGCTGCGGAACGTGAACATCAGCCAGGACAGCAGCGGGCCGAACACCAGGGCGACCCCGAAGCCCAGAGCCTGCCGCCGCCAGCCCAGTGCGCCGCCCGTGACCCGCGGGAGCGTGAGCCGCCCGCCCGCCGCGGCGTGGGTCACGATGTGCACGTCGATGTCGCCGGAGCGGCGGATGACCTCCGCGCCGATGCCCGGTCCGGTCAGAGCGGCGGCGAGGCGACCGCGGCGGCTGACGCCGATCACGAGCTGTGTCGCGTCGACGCCCTGCGCGAACTCCACCAGGGTGCCGGGGATGTCGTCGCCGACCACCTGGTGGTACGTCCCGCCGAGGGACTCCACGAGCGAGCGCTGTGCGGCCAGGGCGCCAGGGGCCTCGCCGCGCAGGCCGTCCTGTGCGGTCACGTGCACGGCGAGCAGCTCGCCGCCCGCGGAGCGCGCCGCGATCCTGGCGCCGCGGCGCAGCAGGGTCTCACCCTCGGGGCCGCCCGTGAGCGCGACCACCACCCGCTCGCGCGCCTGCCAGGCGCCCTCGATGCCCTGCTCGGCGCGGTAGCTGCGCAGCGCGCTGTCGACCTCGTCGGCGAGCCAGAGGAGCGCGAGCTCGCGGAGCGCCGTGAGGTTGCCGAGGCGGAAGTAGTTCGAGAGGGCGGCGTCGATGCGCTCGGCGGGGTACACGAGCCCCGCGGACAGCCGGTCGCGGAGGGACTGCGGCGCGAGGTCGACGACCTCGATCTCGTCGGCGGCGCGCACCACCGCGTCGGGGATCGTCTCCTGCTGCGCGATGCCCGTG
The DNA here is from genome assembly GCF_025143365.1 of Microbacterium sp. p3-SID336. Classification (GTDB taxonomy): domain Bacteria; phylum Actinomycetota; class Actinomycetes; order Actinomycetales; family Microbacteriaceae; genus Microbacterium. The sequence continues at coordinate 9,722 of NZ_JALXPE010000003.1, forward strand.
ATCTTCTCCACCACGGCGTTGAGGGATTCGATGTGCTGCACGTTGACGGTCGTGATCACGTCGATGCCGGCGTCGAGCAGTGCGGACACGTCCTGCCAGCGCTTCGGGTTCCTCGATCCGGGACTGTTCGTGTGCGCCAGCTCGTCGACGAGGGCGATCTCGGGCTTCCGTGCGAGCACCGCGTCCAGGTCGAGCTCGGTCAGCTCGACGCCGCGGTGCACCTCCACCCGCCGGGGGACCTCGGGCAGCCCGGCCGTGAGGGCTGCCGTGGCCGCGCGGCCGTGGGTCTCGACGATGGCGATCACCACATCGCGGCCCTCGTCGCGGAGCCTGCGGCCCTCGGCGAGCATCTCGAACGTCTTGCCCACACCGGGCGCGGCGCCCAGCAGCACGCGGAGCCGCCCGCGACGCGTCGGCTCCGCCGGGCGGTGCGTCCGCTCTGCACTCATGCACCCTCCCGGTCGTCGAGTGCGAGGTTGAGCTCCGCGACGTTGATGCGCTCCTCACCGAGGAACCCCAGATCCCGCCCTTGAATCCTAGACTCTACGAGCGCGCGCACCTCGGCCTCGGGGAGGTCGCGCGCGGCAGCCACCCGCGGGACCTGAAGCAGCGCGTAGGCGACGCTGATGTGCGGGTCGAGACCCGAGGCGGAGGCGGTCACCGCGTCGGCGGGGACCTCGTCCGGATCCACGCCCTCGCGCGCGGCGACCTCCGCCTTGCGCGTGGCGATCAGGTCGACGAGGGCGGGGTTCTCCGGGCCGAGGTTGCTGCCTCCGGAGGCGCTGCCGTCGTAGCCGTCCCCGGCGGCGGAGGGCCGCGGCTGGAAGTACTCCGGCAGCGCCTCGCCCTCCGCATCGGTGAACGGCTGACCGATCAGCGCGCTGCCGCGGTCGCCCGGCAGCATCGAGCCGTTCGCCTGCGCGGGGAGGAGGAGCTGACCGACCCCGGTGACCAGGAAGGTGTAGCCGATGCCGAGCACGAGGGTGAGCACGAGCATCGCGCGGACGGCGACCCCGGCGGTGCGCATCGTGGTGCGGGTGGTGGAGGACATGGGCGTGCCTTTCGTGCGGAGGGTCAGAAGCCGGGGATGAGGCTCACGACGAGGTCGATGAGCTTGATGCCGAGGAACGGGGCGATCACGCCGCCGAGGCCGTAGATCAGGAGGTTGCGCTGCAGGATCTGCGAGGCGCTCGCCGGACGGTAGGTCACGCCGCGCAGCGCGAGCGGGATGAGGAACACGATCACGATCGCGTTGAAGATGATCGCGCTGGTGACGGCGGAGGCGGGGGAGTGCAGCTGCATGATGTTCAGAGCCGCGAGCCCCGGGAACACGCCCATGAACATCGCCGGGATGATCGCGAAGTACTTCGCGATGTCGTTCGCGAGCGAGAACGTGGTGAGCGCACCACGCGTGATCAGCAGCTGCTTGCCGATGCGGACGATGTCGATGAGCTTGGTCGGGTCGGAGTCGAGGTCGACCATGTTGCCGGCCTCCTTTGCCGCCGACGTGCCCGTGTTCATGGCGACACCGACGTCGGCCTGGGCGAGCGCGGGCGCGTCGTTCGTCCCGTCGCCCGTCATCGCGACGAGCCGTCCGCCCTGCTGCTCCTTCCTGATCAGCTCGAGCTTGTCCTCCGGGGTGGCCTCGGCGAGGAAGTCGTCCACTCCGGCCTCGGCGGCGATGGCCTTCGCGGTGAGCGGGTTGTCGCCCGTGATCATGACCGTGCGTATGCCCATGCTGCGCAGCTCGTCGAAGCGCTCGCGCAGACCGTCCTTCACGATGTCCTTCAGATGCACGACGCCGAGCACACGACCGCGGTCGCCCGGCGCGCGGACCGCCACGACGAGGGGCGTGCCGCCGCTGGTGGCGACCCCGTCCGCGAGTGCGGTGAGGGCAGCGTCCTCGTCGAGCCCGAGCCAGGCGCGCACCGCGGAGCCGGCGCCCTTGCGGATCTCGGTGCCGTCGGCGAGGTCGAGCCCGCTCATCCGGGTCTGCGCGGTGAACGGCACCACCACGGCGTCGGCGGGGGTCTCCACGCGGAGGCCGCGGGCGACGGCGAGCTCCACGATGGAGGCGCCCTCCGGGGTGGGGTCGGCCAGGGAGGAGAGCGCCGCGACCCGCAGCAGCTCCTCCGCCGTGGTGCCGTTGAGGGGAAGCACCTCGTGCGCCCGACGGTTGCCGTGCGTGATGGTGCCGGTCTTGTCGAGCAGCAGCGTGGTGACGTCGCCCGCGGCTTCCACCGCCCGCCCGGACATCGCCAGCACGTTGCGCTGCACGAGCCGGTCCATCCCCGCGATGCCGATCGCCGAGAGCAGCGCCCCGATCGTGGTCGGGATGAGGCAGACGAGCAGCGCGATCAGCACCGGGATGCTCACCGGGGACGCGGCGTACGACGCGATCGGGTTGAGCGCCAGCACCACCACCACGAACACGATGGAGAGGCTCGCGAGCAGGATGTTCAGCGCGATCTCGTTCGGTGTGCGCTGACGGCTGGCGCCCTCCACGAGGGCGATCATCCGGTCGACGAACGTCTCCCCCGGCTTCGAGGTGATCCGCACGACGATCCGGTCGGACAGCACCCGCGTGCCGCCGGTCACCGCACTGCGATCGCCGCCCGACTCGCGGATCACCGGAGCGCTCTCGCCCGTGATGGCCGACTCGTCGACCGTGGCGATGCCCGCGACGATGTCGCCGTCTCCCGGGATCAGCTCGCCTGCGACGACGATCACGACGTCGTCGCGCTGGAGTTCGGCCGACGACACCTCGGCGACCTCGGCGTGCGCGGCGGCGGCATCGCTCGCGGCGTCGTAGCGGACAACGCGACGGGCCATGGTGCTGGTGCGGGTCTTGCGGAGGCTCGCCGCCTGGGCTTTGCCTCGGCCCTCGGCCACGGACTCCGCCACGTTCGCGAACAGCACGGTGAGCCACAGCCACACCGCGATGCCCCAGGTGAACGCGGCGGGCACGGCGGTTCCCCCGGAGGGGGCGGGTCCGCCGAGGAACGGCTCGGCGATCGCGAGGACGGTCGTGAACGCGGCGCCGACCCAGACCAGCAGCATCACGGGGTTGCGCACGAGGGCCGTGGGATCGAGCTTGCGGAGGGCGCCGGGCAGCGCGGCGACGAGCTGCGTCCGCCCGAAGGAGCGCGGCGCGGCGGCTGTCGCCGCGGGGGCGTCCTGCGACGCGGCGGGTGCGGTGGTGAGGGTCATGTCAGACGAGTCCTTCGGCGAGCGGTCCCAGTGCGAGCACGGGGAAGTAGGTGAGGGCGGTGACCACGACAGTGACCGTCAGGAGCAGGCCGACGAACTGCGGCCGATGGGTGGGCAGGGTGCCGGTCGTCGCCGGGACGCGCTCCTGCGCCGCGAACGACCCGGCCAGCGCCAGCACGAACACGATCGGCAGGAAGCGGCCGAGCAGCATGGCGATGCCGAGGGCCGTGTTGAACCAGGGCGTGTTCGCGGTGAGGCCGGCGAAGGCGGAGCCGTTGTTGTTCGCGGCGGACGTGAACGCATAGAGCACCTCGCTCATGCCGTGCACGCCCGGATTGAGGATGCTCGTGGACTCCACGTCCTCCCGGATGCCCGGCAGTGCGAAGCTCAGGGCCGTGCCGCCCAGCACGAGCGCGGGGACGACGAGGATGTACAGGCTGGCGAGCGTCATCTCCCGAGGGCCGATCCGCTTGCCGAGCCATTCCGGCGTGCGGCCGACGAGCAGCCCGCCGACGAACACCGCGACGATCGCCAGGACCAGCATCCCGTAGAGACCGGAGCCCACTCCGCCCGGTGCGACCTCGCCGAGCATCATGTTGAGCATCGGCATCATGCCGCCGAGTGCGGTGAAGGAGTCGTGCATCGAGTTCACGGCGCCGGTCGACGTGAGCGTGCTGGCACTGCCGAACAGCGTGGACCCGAGGATCCCGAAGCGCTGCTCCTTGCCCTCCATGGCCGCGCCGGCGAGCTCGGGGGCGGTGCCGCGACCGGCGAGCTCGAGGGCCGACAGGGCGAGCGTCGAGGCGAGGAAGATGGCGCCCATCACGGCGACGATCGCGTAGCCCTGGCGGTGGTCGCCGACGAGACGCCCGAACGTGCGCGGCAGGGCGAACGGGATCACGAGGATCAGCAGCACCTCGAGCAGGTTCGTCCACGGCGTCGGGTTCTCGAACGGGTGCGCGGAGTTGGCGTTGAAGAAGCCGCCGCCGTTCGTGCCGAGCAGCTTGATCGCCTCCTGCGACGCGACCGGCCCGCCGGGGAGCGTCTGCGTGCCGCCGGAGACGGTGGTGATGTCGGTGAATCCGGCGACGTTCTGGATGACCCCGCCCGCGAGCAGGGCGAGGGCGCCGAGCAGTGCCAGGGGCAGCAGCAGGCGACCGAGCCCGCGCACCAGGTCGACCCAGAAGTTGCCGATCGTGGCGGAGCCGCGGCGTGCCAGCCCGCGGATGAGGGCGATCGCGACCGTGAGTCCCACAGCGGCCGAGGCAAAGTTCTGCACCGTCAGCCCGGCCAGCTGCACCGTGTACCCCACGGTCTGCTCCGGCGCGTAGGACTGCCAGTTCGTGTTGGCGACGAACGAGGCCGCCGTGTTGAACGCCAGCCCCTCCGGCACGGCGGGGAGGCCGAGGGAGGCGGGCAGGAAGGCCTGGAGGCGCTGCAGGCCGTACACGAGCAGCAGGCCCACCGCGGAGAACAGCAGCACGCTGCGCACGTACGCACGCCAGGTCTGCTCGGAGCGCGGGTCGACGCCGATCACGCGGTAGATGCCGCGTTCGACGCGCAGATCGCGTCCGGAGGTGTAGACGTGCGCGATGTAGTCGCCGAGCGGCCGGTACACGAGCACGAGCACGACCACGACGGCCGTGAGCTGCAGGATGCCGAACAGGATCCCCGCGTCCATCAGAATCGCTCCGGGGAGACGAGTGCCACCACGAGGTACACGATCGCGGCGACGGCCAGCACCGCGGCGATGATCTCGAACACGATCATGCGCGATCCACCGCCTTGGCGACGAGGGAGACGAGGGCGAAGAGCGCCAGGGTCAGCGTGAGGTAGATGATGTCGAGCACGTCCCCGATACAACCCCCGTGCCGCGGCGCTTCCGGCGATCCTCACGCTTCCCCTACGCCGGTCCCCGGGATGCATGCGGCTTTCTCACGGATCGGCCCTATGCTCGCGAGGTGGGAGAGCGGCGGGCGCGGATCGGTGCGGGGACGGCCATCGTGCTCGTCCTCGTCGCGGCGGCGGCCGTGTGCGTGCTCGCCGGCGTGCTGCCCGCACCCGATGCGGCGGCGCTCGGCGCGCGGACCGCCCCGGTGCTCGGCTTCGTGGTGGCGATCACGATCGTCGCCGAGCTCACGCGGGACGCCGCGGTGTTCGACGTCGTCTCGCAGCGGCTCGCCCGCTGGGGTCGAGGCCGCGTGGTGCTGCTGTGGCTGCTCGTGATCGCGCTCGCGGTGGTGAGCACGGTGTTCCTGTCGCTCGACACCACCGCGGTGATCGTGACGCCCGTGGTGGTCGTGCTGGCGCAGAGCATCGGGGTGCCGCCCATTCCGTTCGCACTGGCGACCGTGTGGCTGGCGAACACCGCCTCCCTGGCGCTGCCCGTGTCGAACCTCACGAACCTGCTGGCCGCACGGCAGATCGGCGACGGGCCCGGCGCGTTCCTCGCGCTCAGCTGGGCGCCGACGCTCGTGGGCGTGCTCGTCCCCGTGCTCATCCTCACCCTGCGCCACAGGGCCACCGTGTTCTCGACCTATGCGACGCCACCACCGCGACGCCCCGCCGACCCGGTGCTGTTCTGGACCGCGACGGGGGTCCTCCTCGCACTCATGCCTGCGCTCGCACTCCTGCAGGAAGTGTGGATCCCGGCCGCGCTCGCCGCCGTCGCGCTGCTCGCGGTGTTCGCCGTGCGCCGCCGCAGAGCGCTGCGCTGGAAGCTGGTCCCGTGGCAGGCCGTCGCGCTCGCCGCGGCGCTGTTCGTGCTGGTGGAGACGCTGCACGCGCGCGGCGCCCTCGATGCGCTGACGGATTCCGTGATCGCGGGCGGCTCGTTCGGCGACCTGCTCCGGCTCGCCGCCCTCGGCGCCGTGAGCTCCAACGCCATCAACAACCTGCCCGCCTATCTCGTGCTCGAACCGGTCGCGGGCGATCCGACGGCACTCATGGCGCTGCTGATCGGCGTGAACCTCGGCCCGCTGATCACGCCGTGGGCCTCGCTCGCGACCCTGCTGTGGCATCACCGCATCACGGCGCTCGGCGTGGAGATCCGCTGGAGCCGCTTCGTGCTGTGGGGTCTCGTCGCCGCCGTCCCGACGGTCGTCCTCGCGGTGCTCGCGCTGGCGCTCGCCGGCGGCTGAGCGGGGTCGACCTCACGCCCGAGGGCGGAGGGTGCGGCGGGCGGACCCGCCCAGGCGGGTGCGGACGGCGAGGGCGGCGCACGCGATCACGGCTAGTCCGCCGAGCACAGTGGGCAACCCGATCGTCTCGTGCAGCAGCAGCGCGGCCCAGGCGATGCCCATCACCGGCTGCACGAGCTGGATCTGGCTCACCTGCGCCATCGGCCCGATCGCGAGTCCGCGGTACCAGGCGATGAATCCGAGGAACATGCTCACCACCGAGAGGTAGCCGAATGCCAGCCACTCCTCGGGCGTCGCGTGCGGCGGCTGGACCGCTGCGGTGCTCGCGGCCAGGACGGCCATGAGCGGCGCGGACAGCACGAGGGCCCAGGCGATCGTCTGCCACGAGCCGAGCTCGCGCGCGAGCAGTCCACCCTCCGCGTAGCCGACCGCCGCGGCGAGCACGGCCCCGAACAGCAGCAGGTCGGCACCGTGCAGGCTGCCGAGTCCGCCGCTCTGCATCGTCGCGAATCCGATCGCCGCGACCGCGCCCAGAGCGGCGAAGACCCAGAACGACCGCGGGGGCCGTTCGCCCGTGCGCAGGACGACGGCGACCGCGGTCGCAGCCGGGAGCAGACCGACGACGACGGCCGCGTGGCTCGCGGGCGCCGTGGTCAGGGCGAACGAGGTGAGCAGCGGGAACCCGGCGACGACACCGCCGGCGACGACGGCCAGCCGCAGCCACTGCCGGGCGGTCGGGCGGGGCTGCCGTGTGAGCAGCAGCGCGACGCCGGCGAGTGCGGCGGCGACCACGGCTCTGGCCGACCCGATGAACAGCGGCGACATCCCGCCGATCGCGATGCGCGTGAAGGGGAGCGTGAAGGAGAAGGCGGCGACGCCGAGGAGCCCCCAGCCGACGCCGGCGCGGGATAGCACTGTCGACGCGTGGGCAGTAGCGCTACTATGTCCTGTCATGGGTCAGGATAGCACCGAGCGGATCGTGCAGGGGCTGCGGCGGTGGATCGACGCCGCACCGGCCGGTGCGAGAATCCCGTCCAGCCGCGCTCTCGTCGCCGAGTACGGCGCCAGTCCAGTGACCGTGCAGCGGGCCGTGCAGCAGCTCGCCAGGGCCGGGCTGGTCGAATCCCGCCCCGGCGTCGGCACCTTCGTCCGCGCGCCTCGGCCTGCCGCTCCCGCGGACTTCGACTGGCAGACGGCGGCGCTCGGGGCGGCGCCCGCGCACCTCGCCGGACTCTCGTCGACCCAGCGCACCGCCTCCACGGAGGCGATCGGCCTGCACACCGGGTACCCCGCGGCCGAGCTCCTGCCGGGACGGCTGGTCAGACAGGCGCTCGTCCGGGCGGCCCGCACCGAATCCGCGCTCACCCGCACACCGGCGGCCGGGCTGCCGGAGCTGCGCGCCTGGTTCGCGAGCGAGTTGGCGGCGGGGACCCCGGCCGGAGTCACCCCGCCCTCCGCGCGCGACGCCCTCGTGATCTCCGGCAGCCAGAGCGGTCTCAGCTCGATCTTCCGCGCTGTCGTCGGAGCAGGGCGTCCCCTGCTGATCGAGTCGCCCACGTACTGGGGCGCGCTGCTGGCGGCGCGGCAGGCCGGGGTCGCCTTCGTGCCGGTGCCGTCCGGCCCGCACGGCCCTGATCCCGACGATGTCGAGCGCGCGTTCGCGCAGACGGGCGCCCGCGCGTTCTACGCCCAGCCGACGTTCGCCAACCCGACCGGTGGCCGGTGGCTCGACACGACACGGGCGGCCGTGCTCGACAGCGCCCGACGCCACGGGGCGTTCCTCATCGAGGACGACTGGGCTCACGACCTCGGCATCGACGCGGATGCGCATCCGCTCGCCGGTGCGGTGGACGACGGCCACGTGATCTACGTGCGCTCGCTCACGAAGAGCGTGTCGCCGTCGCTGCGGGTCGCGGCCGTGGTGGCGCGCGGGCCGGCGCGGGAGCGCATCCTCGCCGACCGCGCTGCGGAGGCGATGTACGTCAGCGGGCTGCTGCAGGCGGCGGCGCTGGACGTGGTCACGCAGCCCGCCTGGCGCACGCATCTGCGCGGGTTCCGCGAGGAGCTGCGGGCGCGCAGGGACCTGCTCGTCGCGAGTCTCGCGGCCCACGCGCCGACCGCGCTCGTGGCGCACGTGCCGGCGGGCGGGCTGAATCTCTGGGTGCGGCTGCCCGAGGGAACGGACGTCGGTCAGGTGGCGCGCGAGTGCGAGGTCCGCGGTCTGATCCTGGCGCCAGGGGGCGAGTGGTTCCCCGCGGAGCCCGCCGGGCCCTACGTCCGGCTCAACTTCGCCCATGCGGATCCCGCCCGCTTCGCGGAGGCGTCAGCGATCCTCGGCGCGGTGCTGGCCCGCTGACCTTCCCCCCGCGCGGCCACAGCCGCCGGGGGAACGCGGGGAACGCCGGGGGTCGGTATCGCCGACCTCCGCGGGATCAGCTCCCGGACGGCGGACCGGCGGGCCGGTGGGCGCGACGGCCCGACACCACGACAGGTCGCCCGGCCCGCTCCTGGCCGGGTAGCGGGCGGGAGCGACGACCGTAGATGAGCTCGGACGAGTCCAGCAGCCACGGCACCAGGGTGATCGAGACGCCGTGCACGAGCATCAGCTGGTTGGCCAGGCGCCGCGCCCGACGATTGTGCAGGAACGACTCCCACCAGTGGCCGACGATGTACTGCGGCAGATACACCGTGACGACCGAGGAGCCGTGCTTCTCGCGGTACTGGCGGATGAACTGCGTCACCGGCTGCGCGAAGGACCGGTACGGCGACTCGACGATCACGAGGGGCACGGGAACGAGGTGGTCCGCCCACTCCTGCTGCAGCCGCGCGGCATCCTCGGCGGACACGGCCACGTGCACGGCGAGCGTCTTGTCGTGCTTGGCGGCGATCGCGTAGTCGATGGCCTTCATGACCGGCTTCTGCAGGTGGTTCACGAGCACGATCGCCACGTCGCCGGACGCGCCGAAGCGCGTCGTGTCGTCGATCGCGATCTCGTGCTCGACATCGCGGTAGTACCGCTTCACCCCGATCATCAGGAACGCGAGCACGGGGATCGCGAAGAACACCAGGTACGCGCCGTGCGTGAACTTCGTGATCGTCACGATCACCAGCACGAGCACGGTCAGCGTCGCCCCGGCGGAGTTGATCAGGAGACCGACCCGCGCCGAGCGGCGGTCCGTGGCGGCGGCGCCGTCGCGCGCTCCTCCCACCGGCTCCCGCAGAATCCGCCGCCAGTGCCGCACCATGCCGATCTGCCCGAGCGAGAACGACACGAACACGCCGATGATGTACAGCTGGATCAGCGTGGTCAGCCGCGCCTGGAACACCACGAGCACCGCGATCGCGGCGATGCCGAGCAGGATCATGCCGTTCGAGAACACGAGCCGGTCGCCGCGGGTGTTCAGCGACTTGGGTGCGTACCCGTCGCGCGCCAGCACGGCCCCCAGCAGCGGGAAGCCGTTGAAGGCGGTGTTCGCGGCGAGCAGCAGCACGCACGCCGTCGCGGCCTGCACGATGAAGAAGGGGATGCTCCCGCCGCCGAACGTGGCGGCCGCGATCTGCGCCATCAGGCTCGGCTGCGGAGTCGTGCAGTCGAAGCCGATCAGGTCGCACGGGTTCTCGGCGTAGTGCACCCCGGTGATGAGTGCCAGAGCGGTGAGGCCCGAGAACAGGCAGATGGCGATCGTGCCCATCAGCACGAGCGTGGACTGCGCGTTGCGGACCTTCGGGGCGCGGAAGGCGGGGACGCCGTTCGACACGGCTTCGACACCGGTCAGCGCGGAGCATCCGCTCGAGAAGGCGCGCAGGATGAGCAGGATCACGGCCGCCTGGCTCAGGCTCTCGGCCTGCACGGAGAAGTCGTGGCTCGATGCCACGGGGGCGTCGCCGAGCAGGGTGCGGGCGAGACCCGTGACGATCATGACGCCGACCGACCCGATGAACACGTAGGTGGGGATCGCGAACACCAGGGACGCCTCGCGCACACCGCGCAGGTTCACGATGATGATGAGGATCACGAAGCCGACCGCGAGCTCCACGCGGAGCGGGTCGAGGCCGGGCACCGCGGAGATGATGTTGTCGACGCCGGATGCCACCGATACCGCGACCGTGAGGACGTAGTCGACGAGCAGCGCGGCGGCGACGATCACCCCGGGGATCTCGCCGAGGTTCTTCGACGCCACCTCGTAGTCGCCGCCGCCCGACGGATAGGCCTTGATCAGCTGCCGGTAGCTGAGCACCACCACGAGCAGCAGGACCACGACGGCGGCGGCGACGATCGGCGTGAACGACAGGAAGGTCAGTCCGCCGATCAGCAGGATCATCACGAGTTCCTGCGGGGCGTAGGCGACGGAGCTCAGGGCATCCGAGGCGAAGATCGGCAGCGCCATGCGCTTCGGGAGCAGCTGCTCATCCACCTGTTCGCTCGTGAGCGGGTCGCCGATCAGGATGCGTTTGGCGCGAGGCGGCGCATCGGCGCCCTGGCGGGTTTCTTCTGACACGTCCGGCGACACTACGCCCGGCGGGAGCGTCCTCACGCGATCCTCACGGAATCCCTACGCTCGGGCACCCGTCCCTCACGGAATCCTTACGGGCGTCGAGTAGAATTTTACCCATGGGGGATCAGCTGTTTCTGGGGGTCATCGCGATCGCGATCGGAGTGGCCTTCGGAGTCCTCCTCTTCGTCCCGTTCGTGGCGATCAGCTACCGGCGGCGCGGAGCGCTCACACTCGGCCGCACCGTGCTGTGGCTCGCAGCCCTCATCTACTTCTGGGCGATCTGGACCTACACGCTGCTGCCGCTGCCCGATCCCGATGCCATCCGCTGCGTCGGCGCGATCACCGATCCGATGTCGGTCGTGACGGAGCTGCAGCGCGCCTTCGCCTCCGACGACCCGATCCGCCACCCCGCGTTCCTGCAGCTCGCTTTCAACGTGCTGCTGTTCATCCCGCTCGGGTTCTTCGTGCGGGTCATCGCGGGTCGCGGCGTGCTGGTCGCGCTGATCACGGGATTCGGCCTCTCCCTGCTGGTGGAGACCACGCAGCTGACCGGCGTGTGGGGCCTCTACCCGTGCGCCTACCGCTTCTTCGACGTCGGCGACCTCATGACGAACACGACCGGAGCGGTCGTGGGCAGCGTCCTCGCTCTCGCCGTGCCGCGCGCTCTGCGAGGGTCGAGGGCCCGCGGTGACGCCGATCTGCCCCGGCAGGTGACGCGGGGGCGTCGCGCCCTGGCGATGCTGTGCGACGGGCTCGCGTTCTTCTTCGTGAGCGCCACGGTGAGCGTCGCCGTGCAGCTGTGGTTCTCGGTGGTCATTCAGGACAGGGCTGTGGTGCTGGACGGCACGGTGGCCTCCCTGATCAGCAGCGTCTCGGCGGCAGGGCTGTGGCTCGTGCTGATCCTCGCGACCGGGCGCTCCGTGGGCGACCTGGCGGTGCAGCTGCGGTACACCGGCTCGCGTCTTCCGCTGCCGCTCGCACGGCTGCTGCGCTGGGCGGGAGGGGTGGCCGGGCTCGGCTCGGTGGCGCTGCTCGGCGGCGTGTTCGAGCCGCTGTCCTCGCTGCTGATGCTCGTCGCCGTCGTGCTGCTGTTCACCACTCGGCACGGGCGAGGCCTGCCGGGTCTGCTCTCCGGCCAGGACCTGGTCGACGCTCGCGAGGCGGTGCCCGCGCCCTCGCCACCCTCCGCGCCGTGATCCGCGCGCGGTCCTCCGACCGGATCCGCGAGCGGGGGACGATATCCACAGCGGTTTCCGATCACGGATGGATAACGTCGACGGCATGAGCGCGATCCCGGTCGACGAGGCGATGATCAACGAGGCCAAGGAGCTTCGCGACCAGCTGCAGCGGTTCCTCCGCGAGTACGAGTTCGGCATGCGGGAGGTGGAGACGAAGATCTCCATCCTGCGCGACGAGTTCACCCACGATCACGCGTACAACCCGATCGAGCACGTCAAGAGCCGGCTCAAGTCGCCCGACAGCATCGTCGAGAAGCTCGCTCGCAAGGGCATCGAGGAGCCGGACTTCGACCGGATCCGCGCCGACATCACCGACATCGCCGGCGTGCGGGTCACGTGCAGCTTCGTCGCGGACGTGTACCGGCTGTTCGACCTGCTCACCGCACAGGACGACGTGACCGTGCGCACCGTCAAGGACTACATCGCCCACCCCAAGCCCAACGGGTACAAGAGCCTGCACGCGATCATCGAGGTCCCGGTCTTCCTGTCGACGGGAGCCCTGTCCGTGCCCGTCGAGGTGCAGTTCCGCACGATCGCGATGGACTTCTGGGCGAGTCTGGAGCACAAGATCTACTACAAGTTCTCCAACCGCGTGCCGTCGCACCTGGTGCAGAGCCTGAGCGACGCCGCCGAGGCCGCCGCCGAGCTCGACAGCCGCATGGAGCGCCTGCACCGTGAGGCCCACGGGGTGCCCCGACGCCAGCTGCCGCCTCCGCCGCCGTCCCCCCGCATCGTCGGGGTCTGAGCGCGACCTGGCGCGTGGCGGGGGAGTGTGGAAGCATCGGCGCGATGGCCTCCCCCTCCTCGACCGCTCCCGGGAACCACTCCGACCTGCGCGTCGACACCGACCCGGCGCTGATGCCCGACCTGGACGACGGGCCGCGCTGCGAGTGCCCGCACACGGCCCAGAGCTCCGGTTCCGAGCAGGGTGCGTCCACGCCGTGCGGGGCGCCGGCGCGGTGGCGGGTCACGATCGACTGCGTGTGCGGGGCAAGCCATCCGCGCCGCGTGGAGCTGCTGTGCGCGCGATGCCTCAGCAATCGCAGCAGTGAGCTCGGGCGGGAGCGCCTCACCGTCCGCGGAATCTGAGCACGCGCCTTCGGCGGCGGCACGCGTGGCCGCACCCGGTCGCCGCACCGCGCCGCGACTCGGGCTCAGGGTGTACGACGCCGCGCTGTCGCTCAGCCCAGGAACTCGCGGGCGGCGGCGGACATCGCCGTGACGCCGACCTCGATCGTGGGGTGGATCTCGGGCGCGAAGAAGGGCGAGTGGTTGGTCGGGATGTCCTGCTCGACTCGGCCCGCGGCGAGCGCCTCGGCGAAGCGGGCGGGGTCGACGCCGCCCCAGAACCAGAACACCAGCGGCACGCCCGCGTCGCGTGCGAACCACGACACGTCCTCGCTGCCGGTGAACATGCCGGGGTCGATGACCGCGGTCTCGCCGAGCGCCCGCTGCAGTGCCGCGGTCACCCTGACCGTGGCCTCGTCGTCGTTGATCGTGGCGGGCAGCGTGTGGTCGGTGCGGATCTCGGGCTCGCGCTCGGCGCCGGACGCCGTCGCCTCGGCGCGCACGATGCGCTCCACGCTCGCGAGCACCTTGTCGCGCACCTCTTCGTTCGGGTAGCGGAGACTGAGCTCGAGCTTCGCCTCAGCGGGGATGATGTTGTTCTTGAGCCCGGCATGGATCGACCCGACCGTGACCACCGCGACGCCCTGCGGATCGATCTCCCGCGACACGACGGTCTGCAGGCGCATGACGGTGGCCGCCGCCATCACCACGGGGTCGATCGTGGCGTGCGGACGGGAGCCGTGCCCGCCGCGGCCGTGCAGCGTCACGGTGAGTCCGTCGGACGCGGCCATCTGCGTGCCGCTGCGCACGCCGATGACACCGGCGGGAAGAGGGGTCACGTGCTGCCCGAGCACCACGTCCGGCTTCGGGTAGCGGCCGAGGATGCCGTCGTCGAGCATGGCCCTGGCGCCGGCGCCGTACTCCTCCGCGGGCTGGATCAGCACCACGAGTGTGCCCGACCAGTCCTCGCGCTCGGCGACGAGCTTCTCGACGGCTCCGATCATCGCGGTCACGTGCATGTCGTGGCCGCACGCGTGCATGACAGGCACGGTCGTGCCCGCGGGGTCGACGCCCTTGGCGGTGCTGGCGTACGCGAGCCCGGTCTGCTCCTCCACCGGCAGGGCGTCCATGTCCGCGCGCACCCAGACGACCGGACCGTCGCCGTTGCGCAGCACCCCCACCACGCCGGTCACGCCGACGCCCTCCTCCACGTCGAGCCCGAGCTCGCGCAGATGCTGTGCGGCGATGCCGGCCGTGCGCGTCTCCTGGAAGGAGAGCTCAGGATGCTGATGCAGGTCGATGTAGAGCGCTTCGAGGTCGATGGCCATGGCCCGAGCCTAGCCCGGCACCCGGCCGGCGGATCCGCGAGCCGAGGCCGGATCGCGCGAACCGCGCGCCTGGTCGTCCCGAACCGGCACGGCATCGGTGAGGATGTGAGACCCGGACCCGCACGCCGACAGGACGAGAAGCGATGACCTCCCCCCACCCGATCACTCCTGCCCTCCCGTACCAGGACCCCGCCGTCCCGATCCCGGAGCGGCGCGCCGACCTCCTGGCCCGGATGACCCTGGAGGAGAAGGTCGGGCAGATGCTGCAGCTCGATGCGAGGGACGACCTGGAGGATCACGTGCTGCGGCGGCACGTCGGCTCCATCCTGCACACCTCGCCCGAGCGTCTGGTGCAGGCGGCGGCACTGACCGCGCAGACCCGTCTCCGCATCCCTCTGCTCGTGGGCGAGGACTGCATCCACGGCCACTCGTTCTGGCCGGGCGCGACCATCTACCCCACCCAGCTCGGCATGGCGGCGACGTGGGATCCGGAGCTGATCGAGCGCGTGGCCAGAGCGACCGCCGAGGAGGTCGCCGTCACCGGGATCCACTGGACGTTCTCGCCGGTGCTGTGCATCGCCAGGGACCTGCGCTGGGGCCGCGTCGGCGAGACCTTCGGCGAGGACCCGTTCCTCATCGGCGAGCTGGCGTCGGCCATGGTGCGCGGATACCAGGGCGACGGGCTGGACGACCCGACCGCGATCCTGGCCACCGCCAAGCACTTCGCGGGGTACTCCGAGACGCAGGGCGGGCGTGACGCGAGCGAGGCCGACATCTCGCCCCGCAAGCTGCGCTCCTGGTTCCTGCCGCCGTTCGAGCGCGTGGCCCGCGAGGGGTGCCGCACCTTCATGCTCGGCTACCAGACGACCGACGGCGTGCCCATCACCGTCAACGAGTGGCTGCTCAGCGACGTGCTGCGCGGGGAGTGGGGATACACGGGCACGCTCATCACCGACTGGGACAACGTGGGTCGCATGGTGTGGGAGCAGCGCGTGCAGCCCGACCTCACGAGGGCGTCCGCGGCGGCGGTGCGGGCGGGCAACGACATGGTCATGACCACACCCGGCTTCTTCGAGGGAGCGCTCGCGGCGGTGGCGGAGGGGTTGCTCGCGGAGGACGCCTTCGACGCCGCGGTCGCCCGCATCCTCACGCTCAAGTTCGAGCTCGGTCTGTTCGAGGACCCCCGGCTCCCGCGTGCCGACCAGTCCGTCGTGGGCTCCGCCGCGCACGCGGAGCTGAACCTCGACGTCGCGCGGCGCTCGCTGGTGCTGCTGGAGAACGACGGCACCCTGCCTCTCGACGCGACGGCGCCGCTGTCCGTGGCGGTCGTGGGGCCGCTCGCCGACGACGCGCAGACGCAGCTCGGCGACTGGGCCGGAGGGTCGGGGCAGGCGGGATGGCTCGAGGGACAGCCGCGGGAGATGGTCACGACCGTGCTCGACGGGCTCAGGGCGGTGGACGGATGGTCCGTGACGCGTGCCCGCGGCGCCGACATCCTCACGCTGGAGGACGACCCGCGGGGCACGCACTTCCCGGACAACCAGCCCCGACCGCGCGTGGTGAAGCCGTGCGAGCCGGATGCGGACCTGATCGCCGAGGCCGTGGCGGCGGCCGTCTCTGCGGATGTGGTGGTGGCCGTGGTCGGCGATCGCATCGAGCTCGTGGGCGAAGGCCGCTCGACGGCGACGCTGGAGCTGATCGGCGGGCAGAACGCCCTGCTCGACGCCCTGATCGACACGGGCACGCCGGTGGTGGTCGTGCTGCTCGCGTCGAAGCCGCTGGTGCTGCCGCCCTCGGTGCAGCGCGCGGCCGCCGTGATCTGGGCCGCGAACCCCGGCATGCAGGGAGGCCGTGCGCTGGGTGAGCTCCTGGCCGGCGCGGTGGAGCCGTCCGGACGG
Organism: Microbacterium sp. p3-SID336; assembly: GCF_025143365.1. Classification (GTDB taxonomy): domain Bacteria; phylum Actinomycetota; class Actinomycetes; order Actinomycetales; family Microbacteriaceae; genus Microbacterium. The sequence goes on from NZ_JALXPE010000003.1 coordinate 26,100, forward strand.
CTGCCGATCTCGTTCGCACGGCACGTGGGCCAGCAGCCGACCTACTACAACCAGATCCGCGGGCAGCACGGCGATCGGTACGCGGATCTCACCCAGGCGCCCGCCTGGGCCTTCGGCGACGGCCGCTCCTACACCACGGTGGAGTATGCCGACCTGCAGCTGGAGGACGCGGCGCCGGCGGTGGACGGCGCCGTGGTGGCGCACGTCACCGTGTCCAACACGGGGGCGCGGCCGGTGCGCGAGACCGTGCAGGCGTATGTGCGCGACGAGGTGACGAGCGTGAGCTGGACCGACAGGGAGCTCAAGGCGTTCCGCCAGGTCGAGCTCGCGCCCGGCGCCTCGGAGCGGGTGCGCCTGGAGGTGCCGGTCGCGGCGTGCACGATCGTGGACGCGGAGGGTGTCCGGAGGATCGAGCCGGGGGAGTTCTCGCTGCTGGTGGGGCCGAGCTCACGCGAGGAGACGCTGCTGTCCGCGGGGTTCAGCCTCGCGTGACCCTGTGGATCTTCCGTGGATCCGCGCGATTTGAGCTCAAGTGCTCTTGAGGTTTTACAGTAGAAGGGCGACGGCGCCCCGATCGCCGGGCTGCCCCCGCAGGAGATCCACGCATGACCCCCCAGTCTTCCGGCGCCACGACCGCCCCGCATCCCGCCGCTCCCGTGCCCACCCCTGTGGGTGAGGGGCTCAAGGCCGCGTTCCGCACGCACCCCGCGGGGGTCGCCATCATCACGGCGCAGAGCCAGAACGGACCGGTCGGCCTCACGGCATCCAGCGTGGCATCCGTCGCCGTCGATCCCGCGGCGATCGTGTTCTCGGTGACCAGGGCCACCGGCAGCGCGGGCGCCCTGCTCGACGCGGACACCTTCGTGGTGCACCTGATCGACGACGAGCACTCGGCGCTCGCGCAGAGCTTCGCCGTCAGCGGCTCCGAGCGCTTCACCCCGGAACAGGGTTGGGCGACGCTGCCGACCGGCGAGCCGCACCTGCCCGGGGCCAGGGTGGCGCTGCGATGCCGCCCGCTCCAGACCGTCCCGGTCGGCTCCTCCACGGTTGTGATCGCCGAGGTCCTGGACGTGCTGCCGGGGCGCACGGCGCGTCCCCTGGTGTACGTGGACCGCCGCTTCCACGCCGTCTCGCACGACACGGCTCTCTGAGATCCGCGTGCTCACATCCCTGCCGCGGGCGTGAGGTCGGCGGCCGCGTCGAGCGGCGAGCGCGATGCGTCAGCGTCGCGACGGGGCACGCGCGGCGCCGGTCAGGCGAGCGCGATGCGTCAGCCTCGCGACGGGACACGCGCGAGGGCGCCGGGTCAGGCGAGGGAGAGGAAGAGCTTCTCCAGCTCGGGCAGGGAGACTCCGGCGGCGTCGGCGTCGGCGGACGACTCCGGGGCGGTGTCGGTCAGGCAGTCCTTCATGGCGGTGGCGATGATCTGGAACCCGGCCTTGTCGAGCGCGGAGGTGACGGCGGCGAGCTGGGTGACCACGGCGCGGCAGTCCCCGCCGGCCTCGACGGCGGTGATCACGGCCGCCAGCTGACCCTGCGCGCGCTTGAGGCGGTTCACGATCTTGCGCTGGGTCTCGGCATCGGTGGTGGTCATGGTGGCTCCTGATCGTCGGCTGTGAACACCATCATACCCCCGGGGGTATAGTGAGGTATACCCACCGGGGTATTCGAGAGGAGTCACACATGTGCCGAGCCGTCCGCTGCCGAACCTGCGGGAAGACGACCTGGGCGGGGTGCGGTCAGCACGTCGAGGCCGTCCGCCTGTCCGTTCCGAGGTCCGACTGGTGCGCCGGCCACGCCGACGAGCCGTCGACCGGCGGCCTGTTCTCCCGGCTGTTCCGCCGATGAGCGCGGCCCCGCTCCGCGTCGTCATCGTCGGCGGCGTCGCCGGAGGCATGTCGGCCGCCACCAGGCTGCGCCGGCTGGACGAGTCCGCGCGGATCACCGTCTACGAACGCGGCCCCGAGGTGTCCTACGCCAACTGCGGCCTGCCGTACTACGTGGGCGGCGTGATCGCCGAGCGCGAGCAGCTTCTGCTGCAGACTCCGGAGTCGCTGCACCGGCGCTTCCGGCTGGACGTGCACGTCCGCCATGAGGTCGTCCGCATCGACACCGCACGGCGCACGGTCGAGGTCGTCGACCTCGTGAGCGGTCGCCGCACCACCGAGGAGTACGACCGGCTCGTGCTCGCGACCGGAGCCCGGCCGCGCCGCGACGAGCCGCAGGGAGCGCTGACCGCGCGCAGCCTCCGAACGGTCGAGGACGCCGATGCGATCGACGCCGCCCTGCGCCCCGGTCTCCCCGTCGTCGTCGTCGGCGGCGGGTACACCGGCTTGGAAGCCGTCGAGAACCTCGTCGCCCGCGGAGCCGCGGTGACTCTCGTGCAGCGCGGTCCGCAGCTGCTCTCGCCGCTCGACGCCGAGATGGCCGCGCCCCTGCTCGCCGAGGTCAGGCGCCAGGGGGTGGACGTGCGACTCGGGGTCGAGGTCGCCACCACCGGAGCCGACTCCGTGACGCTGAGCAACGGGACCACGGTGCCGGCGGAACTGCTCGTCGAGGCCTCCGGGGTGATGCCCGAGACGCAGCTCGCGCACGCCGCCGGCATCCGGATCGGGGAGACCGGGGGGATCAGCGTCGACGCGCTCTGCCGCACCAGCGCGCCCGATGTGTTCGCCGTCGGCGACGGGGTCGAGAAGAGCGACCTCGTGGGCGGAGGGGCGGCACTGGTCACGATGGCAGGACTCGCCAACCGTCACGGGCGGATGGTGGCCGACCTCATCGCCGGACGGGAGGAGTCGGCGCGGCCCGCCCTCGGCACCGGGATCGTGCAGGCGTTCGGCATCGCGGCTGCCAAGACCGGGTGGAGCGAACGTCAGCTGCGGGACGCAGGCCGCGACCACTACGTCGTGCACGTGCACCCGGGGTCGCACGCGGGGTACTACCCCGGCGCGGAGACCCTGTCGATGAAGCTGCTCGCCGACCCGGCCACGGACCGCATCCTCGGAGCGCAGATCATCGGACGCGACGGAGTGGACAAGCGGATCGACGTCGTGGCGACCGCGATGCAGGCCGGCGTGCCCGCCGCGGGGCTGGCGCACCTCGAGCTGGCCTACGCGCCGCAGTTCGGCGCCGCGAAGGACGCCGTGAACATCCTCGGCTACGTCGCCGAGAACGTCCGAACAGGCACCACTCCGACCGTGCAGTGGCACGAACTCGACGACGCCCTGCGGGAGGGCGCGTCGCTGATCGACGTGAGGTCGGTCGAGGAGCACGCGAACGGTGCGATCCCCGGTGCGGTCAACGTGCCGCTCGACGAGCTGCGCGATCGCCTCGGCGAGCTGCCGGACGGGCCGCTGGTGGTGCACTGCCAGGTCGGGTTGCGCGGGCATATCGCGACGCGGCTGCTGCGACAGCACGGCCGGGACGTGCGCAACCTCGACGGCGGGTACCGCACCTGGCGCGACGCGACTGCGGTCGACGGCTGAGCCAGCCCGTCGTCGACGGCGGGCGCCGCGCGCGTTCATAACTCCGGAGAAACGGGCGGGATCGGCCCCGGATCGGCCCTCTGGGCGCCTCAAGGGCGGATTTCTCCGGAGTTATGAACGCGACGATCGCCTGACCCGCCCGCGGGTCAGAGGAGACGGGCGGTCGTCCCGCGGACGTTGAGCTCGTACGGCAGGGCGGAGGGGATGCGCACGGCCTCCGGGTCCGCGAGCTTCGCGAGGACCGCGTCGGCGGCGCGCTCACCCTGCCCGAGCGGGAACTGGTCGACCGTGGTCAGCCGGAAGAACTCGCCGAGCTCGTGGCCGTCGATGCCGACGATGGAGAGGTCGTCCGGCACGCCGAAGCCCAGGTCCCGTGCGGCGAGCAGGGCCCCGATCGCCATCTCGTCCGAGGCGGCGAACACCGCCGTGGGCCGCGGCCCCGGGCGGCCCAGCAGCTGCTTGGCGGCACGGTAGCCACCCTCGACGGTGAAATCCGCGGGCTCCAGGAACGCCGGGTTCAGCGGGATGCCCGCCGTGGCCAGCGCCTTCTCGAAACCGAGACGGCGGTTGGTCGGGATGTGGAAGTCGATGTCGAACTCGGGATTGGCGCCGATGTGCGCGATGTCGGTGTGGCCGAGCCCGATCAGGTGCTCCGTCGCCAGCTGGGCCACGGCCACATCGTCCACCGTGAGCGTGTCGAGCTTCGGGTTGGGGCCGCCGATCGCGATCACGGGCAGCCCGAGGTCGAGCAGCTGCTGCGTCTCGGCCTCGTCGAGCTCGATCGACACCGCGATCACCGCGTCCACACGCTGCCGCCGCAGGAACGTGTCGAACACGTGCCGCCGCACGTCCTCATCCGCGGTGATGTTGTAGAGCGTGATGTCATAGCCGGCGCGCATGAGCGCGGCGGACACCCCCGAAAGCACCGTGCTGAAGAACCACCGGTCGAGGAACGGCACCACGACCCCGATGTTGCGGGTGCGCCCTGACGCGAGGCTCGACGCGCGGGACGACACGACATAGCCGAGGGACTGCGCAGCCGCCCGCACACGCTCGCGGGCCGACTCCGACACCTGCCCGCGCCCGCTGAGCGCACGGGAGACCGTCGCCGTGGAGACGCCGGCGAGCCGGGCGACCTCATCGATGCTCGCCATGGGGATCCTCTGTCTCGGGATGAGCCGTGCCGCCGCCGTGTCTGCGAGCGGCACGGCTCATCCGGGAGCGGGTGGGGTCAGGCCGTGGTGTACCAGACGGCCGTGTCGACCGGGACCGCGGTGCCGTCGAAGGGCTGGCTGCGGAGCTGGACGACGGCGCCCTCGGGGAGCTCGAGCGGGGCGGTGCCGAGGTTCGCGAGCACGTGCACCTCGCCGCGGCGGAAGGCCACCGCGTCCGGTCCCGCGTCCTCCCACACGAGCGAGCCCGTGCCGAAGTCGTACTCGCGGCGTCCGGCGAGCAGGCGCTTGTACAGCGCGAGGGTCGACGCGGGGTCGACCTCCTCCACGTCGCGCGCGTACGCCGCCCAGTCGGCGGGCTGCGGGAGCCAGGAGAGTCCGGTGTCGTTGAAGCCGAACGCGGGGGCCTCCGCGTTCCACGGCAGCGGCACGCGGCAGCCGTCGCGGCCGTAACGCTTGCCGCCCGTGCGGAACCACGTGGGATCCTGCCGGAACTCGTCCGGGATCTCCATGGCCTCGGGCAGCCCGAGCTCTTCGCCCTGGTACAGATAGGCGGAGCCGGGCAGGGCGAGCATCAGCGTGGTCGCCGCGCGAGCCCGGGCCAGGCCGATCGTCGTGTCGGGCTTGTCCGGGGTGTTCGGTCCGATGCCCTCGCCCTGCGGGTTCTCCGCGGTCAGCGCGAGGCGCGAGGCGTGGCGCACCACGTCGTGGTTGGACAGCACCCAGGTGCTGGGGGCGCCGACCGCGCCGAACTCGTCCAGCGATTCGCGGATGACGTCGCCCAGGGCCTTCGCGTCCCACGGTGTCATCAGGTACGGGAAGTTGAACGTCTGGTGCATCTCGTCCGGCCGCACCCACAGCGCGGTCTGCTGCAGCGTCGGCATCCACGCCTCACCGCACAGCGCGCGGTCGCCGTCGTACTCGGCGAGCACCCGGTGCCAGTCGCGGTAGATCTCGTGCACGCCGTCCTGGCCCCAGTAGGGCACGTTCGCCTCGCCGCCGCCCATGGAGTCGGCGTCCGTCGGCGGGGTGTAGTCGGGCAGGCCCTCGGTCTTGATCATGCCGTGGGCCACGTCGACCCGGAAGCCGTCGACGCCGCGGTCCAGCCAGAAGCGCAGGATCGAGCGGAACTCCTCCTGAACCTCCTCGTTGTTCCAGTCGAAGTCCGGCTGCGTCGCGTCGAAGATGTGCAGGTACCACTGGCCGGGGGTGCCGTCCGCCTCGGTCACGCGCTGCCACATGCCGCCGCCGAACACCGACTCCCAGTTGTTCGGCGGGAGCTCGCCGTTCTCGCCCCTGCCGTCGCGGAAGATGTAGCGGGCGCGCTCGGGGCTGCCGGGACCGGCCTTCAGCGCCTCCTGGAACCACGGGTGCTGGTCGGAGGAGTGGTTGGGGACGAGGTCGACGATCACCCGGATGCCGCGCGCGTGCGCTTCGGCCAGCATCTCGTCGAAGTCGGCGAGGGTGCCGAACAGCGGGTCGACGTCACGGTAGTCCGCCACGTCGTATCCGGCGTCGCGCTGCGGGCTCGTCATGAACGGGCTCAGCCAGATCGCGTCGACGCCCAGCTCCTGCAGCGCGTCGAGGCGGCTCGTGATGCCGGGGAGGTCGCCGATGCCGTCGCCGGACGCGTCCGCGAAGGAGCGGGGGTAGATCTGGTAGATGACGGCGCTGCGCCACCACTCGGAACCGGGGGCTGCGATCTGTTCGAGCTGTGCCATGCGCAACAGGCTACTGCAAACGCTTACACTCCCGCCAGCGCGCGGATCGAAACGGTTCGGCGACGGCCTGCGCTCAGGGCGTGGGCATACCGCCGTTCACGTTCAGGGTCTCGCCGATCACGTAGCTCGACTCCGGCGACGCCAGGAACACGTAGGCCGGAGCGAGCTCGGCGGGCTGTCCCATCCGGCCCAGCGGAGTGTCCTGACCGAACTGGTCGATCTTCTCCTGCGGCTGTCCGTCGCTCGGCTGCAGCGGCGTCCAGATGGGTCCGGGTGCCACGGCGTTCACGCGGATCCCTTTCGGGGCGAGCTGCTGCGCGAGCCCCTTGGTGAACGCGTTGATCGTCGCCTTGGTCGAGGCGTAGTCGACGAGGATGTCGGACGGCGAGTACGCCTGGATCGACGTCGTGTTGATGATCGTCGCACCGGCCGGGAGGTGCGGGAGCGCGGCCTTCGTGATGCGGAACATGGCGTAGACGTTGGTCTGGAAGGTGTCGTCGAACTGCTCGTCCGTGACGTCGGCGAGCGTCTCCTGGTACACCTGCTTGCCGCCGTTGTTGACGAGGATGTCGAGACCGCCGAGTGCCGCGACCGCCTCGGCGACCAGCGTGCGGCAGTACTCCGGGTCGCGGAGGTCGCCGGGGAGCGTCGCGACCGTGGCGCCGGCCTCTCGCAGGATCCCGGCGATGCGGCTCGCATCCTCCTCCTCCTCGGGCAGGTACGAGATCGCCACGTCGGCCCCTTCCCTGGCGAACGCGATCGCCGTGGCCGCGCCGATGCCCGAGTCGCCGCCCGTGATGAGGGCCTTGCGGCCGGTCAGGCGCCCCGTGCCGCGGTAGGTCTCCTCGCCGAGGTCGGCCTTCGGTGTCAGGTCGGCGTCGAGGCCGGGTTCGCGCATGTGCTGCTTCTGCGGCTGGATGTCGGCGTAGAGCTCGGCCGGGTTGGTGAAGGTGTACTGGTCGCGGGACATGGCTCGTCCTTTCCGGGGGATCGTGGACTGGCCACCCATGCTGCGCGCCGTCTCCGGCGACCGGCAAACGCCTTGCACCCTCCGCGCGGCTTTGCTACGCGCGCGGCGGGGACCGGCGAGCCGGAGGCGACCCCGCTCGCATCCCCGGCGTCGCGCGACCCTCGATGTCCGGCCGGAGAGGGCTGCCCGAAAGACACCGCCCGTCGCGCACCCCGTCGACCTCGTTCGAACCTCGACATCCGGACGGGCAGGAGTGGCCGAAAGACGCTTCAGTGAACGCCGTGAGGGGAGAACCCTGGGATGGTGACCTGTCCGGTCGCACGCGCGCGCCCCCGTGCGCGGTTCCGATCGAGGGGACCCCATGTCCGGTACCGGCCGTCGCGCTGCGCCCTGGGTCGTCGTGGCCGCGCTCGTCGTCGGCGCCGTGTTCGCCGGCGCCGCCCCCGCGGTGTCCGACGCGGGAGCGCCGAGCGAGGACGCGGGCCCCGAGGCCGACGACTCCGCCCGCTCGGTCGCCCTGGCCTACGAGTTCCTCGACGCGAGGGTCGATGAGTTCTGCGACGGCGCAGGGCGCTGCCTGCCGCGGAGCTACCAGGGCGGCTTCTTCACCACCCCCACCTGGGACTTCACGCCGTCGTTCGTGTACGACGACGCCCTGGTGGTGATCGCCTACACCGCCCGCGGCCTCCCCGACGACCTGCGCCGCGCCCGCGCCATCGGCGACACGATGCTCTTCGTGCAGGCGCACGACCCGATCGGGGACGGACGCACCCGCGCCTCCTACGAGCCGCACGGCATCCGCCAGGGCCGCGTGGAGATCACCGGCCCCGGCTCGTTCACCGGCAACCAGGCGTGGGTCGGGCTCGCGCTCTCGCGGCTGTCCCACGCCACCGGAGAGCAGAAGTACCTGCAGGGCGCCCTGCGCATCGGCGAGTGGATCCAGACCAACACCGCCGACCTGACGCGCGCCCCCTACGGCTACACGGGAGGGCAGACCGACACCGGCGCCGCGCTGACGTGGAAGTCCACCGAGCACAACAGCGACGTGGCGGGCTTCTTCACGCAGCTCGCTGCACTCACGGGCGACGCCGTGTGGTCCGACCGTGCCGCGGTCGCGGCGGGATTCGTCGCCGCGATGCAGAGCGCCGACGGACACGTCGACACCGGCACGCTCCTCGACGGCAGCACGATCAACACCCGCCCGGTCCCGCTCGACGCGCAGACGTGGAGCGCGCTCGCCACCGGAGACCCGCGGTACGGTGCGGCGCTGGACTGGACCCTCGCGCGCCTGATGGCGACGGACGGCCCCTACCGCGGCCCGTCGATCAGCGACGTGGACGTGTCGAAGGCCTGGTTCGAAGGCAGCGGTCACCTCGCCCTGGCGCTGCGTCTGCGGGGAGCCGAGGGGGACGCGGCGCAGGCCGAGGCGCTGCTCGCGGATGTCCGTCTGGCGCAGCGTGACGCGGCGAACGGCGACGGCAAGGGCATCGTGGCGACCTCGACCGACGGCCTGGACTCGGGCTTCGGCGACCTCTACTACGCGAGTCTGCACACCGGGACGACGGCCTGGTACCTGCTGGCCGAGGCCGGCGACAACCCGTTCGCGCTGCCCGCCACGCGCTGAGCGCGCGACCGCGTCAGGCGGCGACGCGGGCGACGGCGGCGATCGCGCTCGTGAAGAAGTCGAGTCCGTCGACCCCGCTGCGCATGGCAGCGGCCGTGTCCGGGCCGAAGCCCGGCTCGGTGGCATGCTCGGGGTGCGGCATGAGCCCCACCACGTTGCCGGCCTCGTTCGTGAGGCCGGCGATGTCGCGCAGCGAGCCGTTCGGATTGACCCCGGCGTAGCGGAACGCCACCAGGCCCTCGCCCTCGATGCGGTCGAGCGTCTCCTCGTCGGCGATGTAGCCGCCGTCGGCGTTCTTCAGCGGGATGATGATCTCCTGGCCGTTGCGGAACGCGTTGGTCCAGGCGGTGTCGGCGTTCTCGACCGTGAGCTTCTGATCGCGGCGCACGAAGTGCTGGTGGCCGTTGCGGATCAGGCCGCCGGGCAGCAGGTGCGCCTCGACGAGCATCTGGAAGCCGTTGCAGATGCCGAGCACGGGCATGCCCTGGGCGGCGGCGTCCTTCACCTCGGCCATGATCGGCGAGAGCGCGGCGATGGCTCCGGCGCGCAGGTAGTCGCCGTAGCTGAAGCCCCCGGGAAGGACGAGCGCATCGACGCCTTCCAGGTCGTGCGACCCGTGCCAGAGGGCGACCGGCTCGGCGCCGGCGATGCGGACCGCGCGCTGCGCGTCGACGTCGTCGAGTGAGCCGGGGAACGTGACGACCCCGATGCGGATCGTCATTCTGCGACCTCGATGCCCACGACGTCCTCGATCACGGCGTTCGACAGCACCTCGTCGGCGAGACGCTTGGCCTCGGCGAGCACCTCGTCGGTGACCTCGCCCTCGACCGTGAGCTCGAAGCGCTTGCCGATGCGGACGTCGGTGAAGCCCTCGACACCCAGGCGGGCGAACGCGCCGGAGACGGCCTTCCCCTGCGGGTCGAGCAGTTCGGGCTTGGGCATGACGTCGACGACGATGGTGGGCATGACGGCTCCAAGAGTCGCGGGTGGACGGGCGGGTCCAGTCTACTGGCTCCCCGTCCCGTCGATACGCGGCGAGGATCCGTCCGGCGAGACCGCGGACCGTCGTCGAGAGCCCGTCTCGCCTGCGGCCCGGCGCCGCGGCGTCGGCGACAGCCCGGGCCTCGAAACGGGTGTCCTCAGGAGTGGAAGACGGTGTGCAGGTCGCCGATGGCCTCGCGGCCGCCGAGCCCGTCGATCTCGAACAGCACGGAGATCCCCGCGACGTGGCTGCCGAGGCGCTGCACCAGCTGACGGCCGGCCGCGAGCGTGCCGCCCGTGGCGAGCACGTCGTCGATCAGCAGCACGCGGGATCCCGCGGGCAGGTCGTCGTGCATCTCGATCGTGGCCGTGCCGTACTCGAGGGCGTAGTCCACCGAGGCGGCAGGGCGGGGGAGCTTGCCGGCCTTGCGGATCGGGATGAGCCCGACGCCGGCGGCGATGGCGGCCGCGCCGGCCAGGATGAAGCCGCGCGCCTCGATGCCGGCGACCACGTCGAACTGCCCGGCGAAGGGTTCGATGATGGCCTCGGTGGTGACCCGCAGGGCCTCGGCGTCGGCGAGGAGCGGCGTGATGTCGCGGAAGACGATGCCCGGCTCCGGATAGTCGGGGACGCTGCGGATCAGCGCTTCGGCGCGGGCGAGGGCGGGGGACAGGGTGGCTTCGGGCACCGGTCAAGGGTACGCCGCGTTCACAACTCAGGAGAAACACGGGGTGCAGGGCCGGAATCGGGCCGTACTCCGCGTAAGTGCGCGGTTCTGCCTGAGTTGTGAACGGATGGGGCGCGGCCGACGCCGGGGCGAGGTCGGGTTGACAGCCGTGGGAGCGCTCCCATAGAGTGCATCGAAGTTCGTGGGAGCGCTCCCATGAATCCCCGAACCACCACCACCGCACGACCACCACAAAGGAGTGACCCGTGAACACACGTGCCCGCACCCGGATCCTGGCGACCGCCGCCGTGGCATCCGTCTCCGCCCTCGCCCTGGCCGGCTGCTCCGGCAGCGGCGGAGGCGACGAAGGCAGCGCCGACGAGCAGATCACGCTGACCGTGACCACGTTCGGCACCTTCGGCTACGAAGACCTCTACGACGAGTACGAAGAGGCGCACCCGAACGTCAAGATCGAGGCGACCAACATCGACACCGGCGGCAATGCCCGCACCGACGCCTTCACCAAGATCGCCGCCGGCTCCGGCCTCAGCGACATCGTCGCGATCGAGGAGGGCTGGCTCGGCGCGATCATGGACGTCTCCGACACCTTCGTGGACCTCCGCGACTACGGCATCGAGGACCGCAAGGGCGACTGGGTCGATTGGAAGTACGGCCAGGCCACCGACCCGGAGGGTCGCGTCATCGGCTACGGCACCGACATCGGCCCGAGCGGCATCTGCTACAACGGCGCCGCGTTCGAGGCCGCGGGCCTGCCCGGCGACCGCGAGTCCGTCGCCGAGCTGCTGAACGGCGACTGGGAGAACTACTTCGCCGTGGGCGCCGACTACACCGCGAAGACGGGCAAGGCCTGGTACGACCACTCCGGCTTCGTCTGGAACGCCATGGTGAACCAGCTCGACGAGGGCTACTACACGGCGGACGGCGAGCTGAACGTCGAGGGCAACGACGAGCTGCAGCAGCGGTTCGAGCTGCTCGGGGCCGCGACCGAGGGCGGCCAGTCCGCCGCGCAGACCGCCTGGGACTGGAACGGCGGCAAGTCGTTCGTCGACGGCACCTTCGCGACCTTCGTCTGCCCCGGCTGGATGCTCGGCGTGGTGCAGGGGCAGATCGAGGCCGGCGGCGGCGACGCCTCCACGGGCTGGGACTTCGCGGACGTGTTCCCGGGAGGCGCGGCCAACTGGGGTGGCGCGTTCCTCTCCATCCCGGAGACCTCGCAGCACAAGGAGGCCGCGGCCGAGCTCGCGGACTGGCTCACGCAGCCCGAGCAGCAGGTGAAGCAGTCCGCCGCCGCGGGCAACTTCCCCTCGACGGTGAAGGCTCAGGAGACCCTCGCCGAGGAGGCGACGCCGAACGAGTTCTTCAACGACGCCCCCACCGGAGCGATCCTCGCCGAGCGGGCCAAGGGCGTCGTGGCGCAGTTCAAGGGCGCCGACGACTCCGTCATCCAGGAGAACGTGTTCGGCCCGGCGCTGAGCAGCCTGGACCGCGGTGAGACCGACACCCAGGGCGCCTGGGACCAGGCCATCGGCCTGCTGAACGAGCTGGTCGGCTGATCATCTCCGCGTCGACAGGCTCAGTGGCCCCGGCGTGGGTGGCTGAGCCTGTCGAAGCCCGGTTCCCGGCTAAGGACACGCACATGACCCTCACCGCCCCGCCCGCGGAGCAGCAGACCGCCGCCCCCGCCCCGTCGGACGCCCCGCCGCGCCGCTCCTGGCGCACCCGCGTCTCCCGGTTCGACCATCGCGCGTCGCCGTACTTCTACATCTCCCCGTTCTTCCTGCTGTTCGGCCTCGTCGGGCTGTTCCCGCTGCTCTACACGGTGTGGGTCGCGGTGCACGAGTGGGACCTGCTGAAGGGCGAGGGCGACTTCGTCGGGCTCGGCAACTTCGTCGAGATCCTCGGCGACGGCATGTTCTGGAACTCGATCCGCAACACTCTCAGCATCTTCCTGCTGTCGGCGATCCCGCAGATCGCGGTCGCACTCGTGATCGCCTACCTGCTGGACCGCGGGCTGCGGGCGCCGACGTTCTGGCGCATGAGCGTGCTCATCCCGTTCGTGGTGACACCGGTCGCCGTGGCGATCATCTTCTCGAGCATCTTCAACGAGGCCGACGGGCTGGCCAACAACCTGCTCAACCTGGTGGGCATCGCGGATCAGCAGTGGAAGCACGACACGGTCCTGTCCCATCTCGCGATCGCGGTCATGGTGAACTTCCGGTGGACGGGATACAACGCCCTGATCCTGCTCGCGGCGATGCAGGCCGTGCCGCGCGACCTGTACGAGTCCGCGGCCCTCGACGGCGCCGGCTCCGCACGGCGCTTCTTCTCGATCACGATCCCCACGATCCGGCCGACGCTGATCTTCGTGATCATCACCGCGACCATCGGCGGGCTGCAGATCTTCGCGGAGCCGCGGCTGTTCGACGTGTCCACCGCGGGCGGCATCGGCGGCAGCGACCGGCAGTTCCAGACCACGGTGCTGTTCCTGTGGGAGCTGGCCTTCTTCCGTCGCGATCTCGGCGAGGCCTCGGCCGTGGCGATCCTGCTGTTCCTGCTGATCGTCGGCATCGGTCTGATCAACTTCCTCATCTCGCGCCGGATCTCCACCGGCGACGCCCCGAGGAACCGGGCCGCGCGACGCCGCGCCCGCACCGCCGGCACGGCTGCGACCGCGGCCGCAGCCGGCGCGACGATCGCCATCACGACCGAGGAGGAGGCGCGATGACCGCCACCCAGGCCCTCAGCGTGCCGGAGCGCCTCCGGCGCCGACGCGGCGCGACCACCGGGACCGCGGGCGTCGGCAGCCGCCCCGGATTCCTCGCCTACGGGCTGCTGGCCGCGTTCGTCCTCGGCAGCGCCTACCCGCTGTGGTGGTCGTTCGTGGTCGCGAGCGGCACCAACGCCACCCGCGGTGAGACGCTGCCGCTGATCCCGGGCGGCAACTTCCTCGCGAACGCCGCGAAGGTCTTCGACGCGATCCCGTTCTGGCTCGCGCTCGGCAACTCGGTGCTGATCTCGTCGATCATCACGATCTCCGTCGTCACCTTCTCCACCCTCGCGGGGTACGCGTTCGCGAAGCTGCGCTTCCGCGGGCGGGACGGTCTGATGGTGTTCGTGATCGCGACCATGGCGATCCCCACGCAGCTCGGCATCATCCCGCTGTTCATGCTGATGCGGGAGCTGGGCTGGACCGGCACGATCGGCGCCGTCATCGTGCCGACGCTGGTCACCGCGTTCGGCGTCTTCTTCATGCGGCAGTACCTGGTGGACGTGATCCCGGACGAGCTGATCGAAGCCGCCAGGGTCGACGGCGCCACCCAGTTCCGCACCTTCCTGACGGTCGGCGTGCCCGCCGCGCGACCGGCCATGGCGATCCTCGGCCTGTTCACGTTCATGACCGCATGGACCGACTACCTGTGGCCGCTGATCGTGCTCTCCCCCCAGAACCCGACGCTGCAGACGGCCCTCAGCCAGCTGCAGTCCGGGTACTACATCGACTACTCGATCGTGCTCGCCGGTGCGGTGCTCGCGACCCTCCCGCTGCTCGTGCTCTTCGTGGTCGCGGGGCGGCAGCTGGTCAGTGGCATCATGGCCGGCGCGGTGAAAGGATGACCCCTATGACGCGTGCCTTCCCCTCGCAGTTCCTCTTCGGCGCGGCGACCGCGGCCTACCAGATCGAGGGCGCCGCCTTCGAGGACGGCAGGACGGCATCCATCTGGGACGCGTTCGCCCGGGTGCCTGGTGCCGTCGTCGGCGGCGACACCGGAGACGTGGCGTGCGACCACTACCACCGGTACCCGCAGGACGTGGCGCTCATGAAGGAGCTCGGGCTGCAGACCTACCGGTTCTCCACCTCGTGGGCGCGCGTGCGCCCGGACGGCGGCGCGGTGAACCGAGCGGGCGTGGACTTCTACTCGCGCCTGGTGGACGAGCTGCTCGCCGCCGACATCCTGCCCTGGCTCACGCTGTACCACTGGGACATGCCGCAGGCGCTGCAGGAGCTCGGCGGCTGGACGAGCCGGGACACGGTCGACCGCTTCCTGGAGTATGCGGGCACCATGCACGACGCGCTGGGGGACCGTGTGAACGTGTGGACGACGCTCAACGAGCCGTGGTGCTCGTCGTTCCTGTCGTACACGGGCGGCGAGCACGCGCCCGGTCACACCAGCGTCGCCGAGGGGCTGCTCGCGTCGCACCACCTGTTGCTGGCGCACGGAGCCACCGTGAAGGAGCTGCGGTCGAGGGATGCGTCCCTCAACCTCGGCATCACGCTGAACCACACCGTCGTCGACCCGGCCGACCCCGCGGACGCCGCCGACGTGGACGCGGCTCGACGCCTGGACGGCCAGTTCAACCGCTGGTTCCTCGACCCGATCTACCGCGGTGCCTACCCCGCGGACATCGTGGAGGACATCCGCGCCGTCGACGCCGACGCGGTCGCACGGTTCGAGGCTGCGGTGCACGAGGGGGACCTCGACACGATCTCCCAGCACATCGACACGCAGGGCGTGAACTACTACCACGGCGACCTCGTCTCGGGCACGGCGCCGGAGGAGGCGCCCGCGTCGAGCGTTCCCGCGACGGCACACGTCACCCGCAGCCCGCACCCGGCGCCCGACGGCATCCACGCGGTCGAGCGCGGGCTGCCGCGCACCGCGCAGGGCTGGGAGGTGCAGCCGGAGGGACTGACCCGGCTGCTGCAGCGCATCTGGACCGAGTACGCGGAGCCCGCGGGCACCGTGCTGTACGTCACCGAGAACGGCGCCGCCTACGACGACACGGTCGTGGTCGAGGAGGGTGAGACGCGCGTGCACGACGCGGACCGCACCGAGTTCCTGCGGCGGCACCTGGACGCGGTGCTCGACGCGGTGGACGCCGGAGTGGATGTGCGCGGCTACTTCTACTGGTCCCTGTTCGACAACTACGAGTGGGCGTGGGGCTACGCCAAGCGCTTCGGCATCGTGCGCGTCGACTACGACACCCAGGAGCGGGCGGTGAAGGACTCCGGTCGCGAGTACGCACGGGTGATCGCCGCCAGGGCCCTCTGACGGGGTCGCGGCACCGTGCCCGCGCGCGACCGCACGGATGGTACGGCACGAGTCCGCGGGCCGGAGCCGGCGGACGACCGTGCCCGCATCGGGTGGCCCATTGCCGGGGTGCGCGCGGAGATGCGCGGGGGCCTTCTTCAGGCGGATGGTACGGCACGAGTCCGCGGACCGGTGAGAATAGGGCGATGGAAGAGCGTGCGCTGATGTCGCCCCGGGCGACCATCGAAGAGGTCGCGGCGGCGGCGGGCGTGTCCCGGTCGACGGTGTCGCGGGTCGTCAACGGCTCGACGGCGGTGAGCCCGGAGGCGCTCGCCGCGGTGCGCGCCGCGATCGACAGGCTCAACTACGTGCCGAACCGCGCCGCCCGCTCGCTGGCCTCGCGGCAGACGCACGCGATCGCACTGATCGTCCCGGAGGACACCACGCGCTTCTTCGGCGATCCGTTCTTCGCGGCGATCGTGGCGGGCATCACCGGGGCGCTCGGCAGCTCCGACTATCTGCTCAACCTGCTGATCGCGAGCGACGACCCCGGCGACAAGATGACGAGCTTCGTGCGCAACGGCGGTGTCGACGGCGCCCTGATCGTGTCGCATCACGCGAGCGACGCGTTCGTGGACCGGATCGCGGACGCCGTCCCTGTCGTCTTCGGCGGGCGTCCGGTGCGCCGCGGCGAGGCCGACTACGTGGTGGACGTGGACAACGTCGCGGGCGCGAAGGTCGCCACGCAGCGGCTCGTCGACATCGGCAGGACGCGCATCGCCACGATCTCGGGACCGCTCACGATGATCTCCTCGACCGATCGCGTGCAGGGCTTCCGGGCGGCGCTCGCCGACGCGGGGCTCACGCCGGTGGCCGAGGAGGAGGGCGACTACAGCGAGGCGAGCGGCGCGGAGGCTGCCCGCCGGCTGCTGGCGGCCGACCGGCCGGACGGCATCTTCGTGGCGAGCGACCTGATGGCCAGGGGTGCGCTGACGGCGCTGCGGGCCGCGGGGGTGCGCGTGCCCGAGGACATCGCGCTGGTCGGGTTCGACGACTCGTCGGTCGCGCTGACGACCGATCCGCAGCTGACCACCATGCGGCAGCCGATGTACGCGCAGGGGGAGACGATGGCGCGCGTACTGCTGTCGCGGTTGGCGGGAGAGGACCCAGCGCGGACGACCATCCTGCCGACCGAGCTCGTGGTCCGCGCCTCGGCCTGAGCATCGTCGCGCTGCGCCCCCGGTCCGTGCAGATCCTGAGGACGGCGGTCGGGCGGAGGGTTGCACGGCGGTGCGGACTGGCCGGCGGCTTCGATCGAGCGCGCGCGGATGCGGCCCTGGCGCCCCCTCCTGGTCAGGGACGCACCCGCGCGGCCGTGGTGAACGTGGTCCACGCAGAACGCAATAACTGAATGAGCGTTCAATGGAAACGGTACACCGCTCGCCGATATTCTGGAAAACTTCCGGGAGGTGGTCGTCCCATGGCTCGAACCCACGAGCAGAACCGCCAGGCGCGTGAGCGTGCGCGCGAGAACATCATCCAGGCGGCGATCGAGGCCTTCAGCGAACGCGGTGTCGCCGGCGCGAGCGTCGCCGAGATCACCTCGCGCGCCGGTGTGGCGCAGGGCCTCGTCAACTACCACTTCGGCGGCAAGGATCAGCTCATCGGCGCCGTCATCGACCGCTGGTTCGAGACCGTGCTCGGACTGGCTCGCGTCGACGGCGCGCCCGACGAGATGCTCGCCGCGATCATCGACGGGACCCTGATGGCTGCGGCCTTCGCGATGCCGCTGCAGCGGGCCGTGCTCGCGATGCAGCAGCAACCGGCGACCCACCGGCTGTTCGCCGAGTCGGAGCAGCGCCACGCCGAGGCGGTGGCTGCGGCCGAGGATGCCGTGCGTGCCGTCTTCCGCGCCCGCGGCGCCGCGGATCCCGCGCTGGAGGAGATCATGCTGCGCAGCACCCTCGAGGGGATCTTCGTCAAGTACTGCGTCTACGGCGACACCTACCCGCTCGAGGACGCGCGCCGCTGGCTGCACCAGCGCTACGGGCTGCCCGCACCCGCCGAGCCCATGCCGCTGCCGAACCCTCCGCGCGACGGGGAGCCGCGTCCGCGGGCGACAGCCTCCCTGCGTACGAGCGCGACCCACGACTGAGCCGGCGGCCCCAGCGCCCCGGTGCCCCCGTGGGGTCAGGCGAGGTGCATCCGGGCGAAGGCGCCGAGCACCACGCGCTCGGACTGCACCAGGTAGCGCTCGAGCTCCGTGGCTCCCGCCGCGGCGCCCTGCGTGAGGAAGGCGTCGAGCACGGCCCGGTTCTTGCGCACGAACGGCTCGTGCAGCGACCGCGGATCGTCGATCTTGAGGAACGCCAGCCGCAACTCGGCCGCGACGTTGCGATAGGTGCGGGCGAGGCGGGGGCTGTCGGCCAGGTCGACCAGTGCCACGTGGAAGGCCATGTTGGCGCTGCCGACCGCTCGCCACGTGCCCGCGTCGTCGCGCGCGGCATGGCTCCCCGCATCCTCGGCGGCGTCCACCGCGTCCTTCATGCGCTGCACCGCCGGGTGCTCGGGCTCGGAGTGCCGCAGAGCCGTGCACTCGATGATGCGGCGGGCGCGGTAGATGTCGACGACGTCGGCGATGGACGGCGATGCCACGGAGACTCCGCGGTGCGGGATGTGCTCGACCAGGCCCTGCTCCGCCAGCACGCGGAAGGCCTCGCGCAGCGTGTTGCGCGACACGTCGAACCGTTCGGCCAGTGCCGACTCGGACAGGCGGGAGCCCGGGGCGAAGTCGCCGTCGATGATGCGCTGACGGAGCACGTCGGCGAGCGGGCCCTGCTGGTTCATGCCTTCATCGTAGGCGGGTGCCCGGGCCGCTCCGCCCGGGATCGGTACGAGATGGCAATGCGGCTGTCGCACGATGGAAACATTATTGTTGAACAATCGGGCGTGGTCCGTTCTACACTGGGTGCCTATCCGACGCCCACCAACGACGATGGGAACCCCTATGTCCGAGCAGTCCTCCGCCGCCCTCACCCCTGAGGACGAGGCCAGAGCCGCCACCGCGAAGAAGCGCGCAGGGCGCAGTGCCGTCATCGGCGCGATCTTCCTGATGGCGACGAGCGCCATCGGCCCCGGCTTCATCACCCAGACCGCGACGTTCACCGCCCAGATGGGCGCCGCCTTCGCCTTCGCGATCCTCGTCTCGATCCTCGTCGACATCGCCGTGCAGCTGAACGTCTGGCGCATGATCACGTCCTCGGGCAAGCGCGCCGGCGAGCTCGCCAACAGCGCCATCCCGTTCTCCGGTCATGTCATCGCGGTGCTGGTCGTGATCGGCGGCCTCGCGTTCAACATCGGCAACATCGCCGGTGGCGGGCTCGGCCTCAACGCCCTCCTCGGGGTCGATCCCAAGCTGGGCGGCGCCGTCACGGCGGCCCTGGCGATCATCATCTTCCTGGTGAAGAAGGCAGGCAGGGTGATGGACGTCGTGCTGATCGTGCTCGGCATCGGCATGATCGTGATGACGGTCGTCGTCGCGATCATCGCGCAGCCGCCGGTCGGGGATGCGCTGCGGCAGACCTTCGTGCCGGACGAGCTGAACTTCGCCACCATCACCACGATCGTCGGCGGCACGGTCGGCGGCTACATCACCTACTCCGGTGCGCACCGCTACCTCGACTCCGGTCACGTCGGACCGCAGTACGCCAAGCCCGTGATGCGGGCGGCAGCCAACGGCATCCTCGTGACCGGCATCATGCGCTACGTGCTGTTCCTCGCCATCCTCGGCGTGGTCGCATCGGGCGTCGCCCTCGACCTGTCCTCGCAGGCCGCCAACCCCGCGGGGCAGGCCTTCGGGGCCGTGCTCGGCGACGCGGGCCTGCGCATCTTCGGTGCGATCTTCTGGGCCGCCGCGATCAGCTCCGTCATCGGCGCCGCGTACACGTCGGCCACCTTCCTCTCGACCTTCACCGCCAAGCTGCGCGGCGGCTGGCCGCTGCAGCTCGCGACCGTCGCGTTCATCGTCGTGTCGCTCGGGGTGTACCTCGCGATCGGCACGGCGCCCGCCGCGATCCTGGTCTTCGTCGGCGGCTTCAACGGCCTCATCCTGCCGATCGGACTGACCGTCTTCATGTACATCGGCTGGTTCCGCCGCGACCTGCTCGGAGACCGCAAGTACCCGATCTGGCTGCTCGTCGCCGGTACCGTCGTGACCGTGCTGACCTGGTACATGGGGGCCGTGTCCATCGGCCCGATCTTCGCCTTCCTCGGAATCGGAGCGTGACGTCATGGCGACCATCGACCTGAACTCGGACCTCGGCGAGAACGTCCCCGACCGGGTCGTGAGCGACGATGCGAGCATGCTCGAGATCGTCACGAGTGCGAACGTGTCGTGCGGGTTCCACGCCGGGAGCCCGGAGGGCATCCGCGAGACCCTCGCTGCGGCGGTCGCGGGCGGCGTCGTGATCGGCGCGCATCCCGGCTACCGCGACTACGAGAACTTCGGGCGCACGAAGGTCGACATCGACTCCGCGACGCTGCAGGCCCACGTGGAGTATCAGCTCGGCGCCCTGCTCGGCCTCGCCGCGGCGGTCGGCGGACGGGTGTCGTACGTCAAGCCGCACGGCGCGCTGTACAACACCATCGCCCGCGACGAGCGGCAGTCGAAGGACGTGGTCGCAGCGATCCGCGCGATCGACCCCTCGCTCGTGCTGCTCGGGCTCGCGGGCGGTGTGGTGCTCGACGTCGCCGAGCGGGCAGGGCTCGCGGTCGCCGCCGAGGCCTTCGCCGACCGCGCCTACCAGCCGGACGGACAGCTCGTGTCCCGCACCGAGGAGGGCGCCGTGCTGCACGACCCCGTCGCGGTCGCCGAGCGCATGGTGCGCCTGGCCGCGGACGGCGTGATCCGGGCGATCGACGGCACCGACGTCGCCGTCTCCGCCCAGTCGATCTGCGTGCACGGCGACAGCCCGGGATCCGTCGCGATGGCCGCCGAGACCAAGCGCCTGCTGGAAGCCGAGGGCATCACGATCGCGCCCTTCGCCGGAGCCTGACATGGCCGTGCTCGCGACCCCCGCCCAGCTCGCCGATGCGCGCGCCGCCCGTGCCGCGCACCGGGCGGGGCACGCCGCCCCCACCAGCGGCGTCGCCCCCGGGCTGACGCAGGCGAACCTCATCGCCGTGCCCGCCGACTGGGCCTTCGAGACCCTTCTGTATGCGCAGCGCAACCCTCAGCCGTGTCCGGTCCTCGAGGTGATCGAACAGGGCGCGGTGGAGTCCCGGCTCGCACCGGGCAGCGACATCCGCACCGACATCGGGCGCTACCGCGTCTGGCGGGACGGCGAGCTCGTCGAGGAGGTGTCCGACGCGACGGCGGCGTGGGCAGAGCATCCCGACCTGGTCGCCTTCCTCATCGGCTGCAGCTTCACGTTCGAGACCGGGCTGGCGGAGGCAGGGATCCCGATCCGTCATCAGCAGCTCGGGCGCAACGTGCCCATGTACCGGACGGCGGTGGACTGCACTCCGGCGGGACGACTGCGCGGGGAGATGGTCGTCTCGATGCGTCCGATCCCGGCGGACCGCGTCGCCGATGCCGTGCAGATCTCCGGACGCACCCCGGCCGTGCACGGCGCGCCGGTGCACATCGGCGACCCGGCCTCCCTCGGCATCGCCGACGTGATGGTGCCCGACTTCGGCGACGCCCCGGAGATCCGCCCCGGGGAGCTCCCGGTCTTCTGGGCCTGCGGCGTCACCCCGCAGGCGGCGATCATGGCCTCGAAGCCGCCGTTCGCGGTCACCCACGCCCCGGGCTACATGTTCGTCACCGATGTGCCGGATGCGGAGTATCGGGTCTGATGCGCATCCTCACCGCCTCCGACAGCGCGCTCCTCGTCGAGGCCGACGACCTCGCGCAGGCCATGCGACTGAACCTCGCCTGGGACGGCGTCCCCGGCGTGGTCGAGCGCATCCCGGGGGCCCGTACGGTGCTCGTCCGCTTCGACCCCCACCGCACGACGGCCACGGCGCTCGCCGAGATCCTGGCCGCGACCGAGGCCGATGCCGTCGAGCTCCCGGACGCGGGAGAGGTGACGGTCCCCGTCCGATACGACGGAGAGGACCTGGACGAGACCGCCGCCCTGCTCGGCGTGTCAGCGGAGGAGCTCGTCGAGCGCCACCTCGCCGCCGAATGGCGGGTGGCCTTCTCGGGCTTCGCCCCCGGCTTCGGATACGCCGTCAGCGGCGACCCGCTCTTCGACGTGCCACGACGATCGTCGCCCCGCACCCGGGTGCCTGCCGGTTCGGTCGCGCTCGCGGGGGCGTTCAGCGGCGTGTATCCCCGGGAGAGTCCGGGCGGCTGGCAGCTCATCGGCCGCACCGCCCTGGAGATGTGGGACATCGATCGCGACCCGCCTGCCCTGCTCGCGCCGGGCCGCCGCGTGCGCTTCGTGCGTGCGGAGCGGGAGGCGACCGCGCTGGCTGCCGCGCCCGACGCCGCCGCGCCCGCCGCTGAACCCGCCGCGCCCGCCGCCGCTGCGGTCGAGGTCGTGCGGGCGTCGCTGCAGCTGCTCGTGCAGGATGCCGGGCGCCCGGGCTATGCGGCCCTCGGGGTCTCCGCGTCCGGGGTGGCCGACCGGACCGCGTCGCACGATGCGAACCGCGCCGTGGGCAACCCTCCCGAGGCCGCGGTGCTGGAGAGCGTGGGCGGAGCGGTGCTGCGCTTCCGCGGGGCCGGCGTCGCCGCAGTGGCGGGGGCGCTCGGCACGCTCGTCCTCAGCGATTCCGCGGGGGTGGAGCGGCCGGTCGTGCACGGTGCCCCGTTCGCGACGGTCGACGGGGACGAACTCACCCTCGGGCATCCGGAGCAGGGCCTGCGCTACGTCGTCGGCGTGCGCGGCGGACTCGACGTCGATCCGGCGCTGGGCAGTCGCGCGGCCGACACGCTCGCCGGTCTCGGGCCGCAGCCGCTGTCCGCCGGTGCCGTCGTCCCCATCGGCGAGGTCGCGGCGGCCTCGGTCGACCCGGTGTCCGTGCCGCGACCGCTGCCCGCCCCCGGCGACCTCGTGCACCTCGAGATCACGCTCGGGCCCCGCGACGACTGGTTCACGCCGGCCGGACGCGAAGTGCTCACCGCGCAGGAATGGACCGTCACCCCGCGTTCCGACCGGGTCGGGATCCGCCTCCACGGCGACACGCCCCTGGAGCGGGCGGTCAGCGGCGAACTGCCCAGCGAGGGCGCTGTCACGGGTGCCATCCAGGTGCCGCCGGACGGGCAGCCCGTGCTCTTCCTCCCCGACCATCCGCTGACCGGCGGCTACCCCATCGTCGGCGCGCTCACCGACCGCAGCCTCGACCTCGCCGCCCAGCTCGCGCCGGGCGTGCGCGTGCGCTTCACCGTCAAGGAGACCCCATGACCACTGTGCTGATCGCCAACCGGGGGGAGATCGCCGTCCGCGTGATGCGCGCCTGCGCCGAGGCGGGGTACGTCTCGGTCGCCGTGTACGCGGATCAGGATGCGGATGCCCTGCACGTGCGTCTCGCGGACGAGGCCGTGGCCCTCGGCGGCGACACCGCGGCGGACACGTACCTGTCGATCGAGGCGCTGATCGAGGCGGCGCGACGGAGCGGCGCCGATGCGGTGCACCCCGGCTACGGCTTCCTGTCGGAGAGTGCGGCGTTCGCACGTGCGGTGGAGGACGCGGGTCTCGTGTGGATCGGACCCTCGCCGGAGAGCATCGACGCACTCGGCGACAAGATGACGGCCCGTCGCATCGCCCAGCGCGTTGGCGCGCCCCTCGCCGCCGGCACCGACGAGCCGCTGTCCGGCCCGGAGCAGGCCGTGGCCTTCGCGGAGGAGCACGGCTTGCCCATCGCGATCAAGGCCGCGTTCGGCGGCGGCGGGCGCGGACTCAAGGTCGTGCGGGAGCTGTCCGAGGTCGGGGCGGCATTCGAGGCGGCGACGCGCGAGGCCGTGGCGGCCTTCGGTCGCGGCGAGTGCTTCGTGGAGCGGTTCCTGGAGCGCCCGCGGCACATCGAGGTGCAGGTGCTCGGGGACGGACGCGGCGGTGTGGTCGTGGTGGGCGACCGTGACTGCTCGATGCAGCGCCGCAACCAGAAGCTCATCGAGGAGGCTCCGGCGCCCGGACTCACAGCGGCCCAGCGCGAGCAGTTCCATGACGCGGCGCGGGCGATCTGCGCCGAGGTGCAGTACCGCGGCGCCGGCACCGTGGAGTTCCTGCTCGCGGCCGACGGCACGATCTCGTTCCTGGAGGTGAACACGCGCCTCCAGGTGGAGCACCCGGTGACGGAGCAGGTCACCGGCACCGATCTGGTGCGCGAGCAGTTCCGCATCGCGTTCGGCGAGGGGCCGTCCTTCACCGAGACCCCGACCCCGCTCGGTCACGCGTTCGAGTTCCGCATCAATGCGGAGGACCCGGGCCGCGGATTCCTGCCGAGCCCGGGCCGCGTCGACGTGCTGCGCGTGCCCGGAGGCCCCGGCGTGCGCTGGGACAGCGGCATCGAGGCGGGAGACACCGTGCAGCCCGCGTTCGACTCGATGATCGCGAAGCTCATCGTGCACGCGGAGTCGCGGGATGCGGCGCTCGTCCGGGCGCGTCGGGCGCTGCGCGAGCTGTCGGTCGAGGGGCCGGCCACCGTGATCCCGTTCGACCTCCGCGCGATCGACGACCCGGCCTTCGCGACCGCGACCTTCGCCGTGCACACCCAGTGGATCGAGACGACGCTGCTCCCGGCGCTCGAGTCCCAGGCGCGGCCGGCGGTCGCCCCGACCTCCGGACTGCAGCGGTTCTCGGTGGAGATCGACGGCCGCCGCGTCGTGCTCGGCCTCCCCGCGGAGCTGCTGGCGGGCATCGGCCGGTCGGCGGGGGAGGTCGCGGCGCCCGTCTCTGCGACGGACCCCGCGGAGCTCCGCGTCCCCGCGCCGGGCACGCTCGTGCGGTGGCTCGTCGACGACGGCGCGGCAGTGGCCGAGGGAGAGCCGGTGGCCGTCCTCGACGCGATGAAGATGGAGACCACGGTCGGCGCGCACCGTGCCGGCACCCTCGCCCGCGGCGCCGACACCGGCAGCGTCCTCTCCGCCGACGCCCTCCTCGCGACGATCGCCTGAGCCGCGGGACGGGGTCAGGTGGGGTCGCCGCCCAGCGGCCCTACCGGCTCCAGCGGCTTCGGATCGTCGGCGCCGGTCTTGCGGGCGCGGGCGATGAGGTTGCCCAGGTGATAGATGAGCAGCGCGGCGACCGTGCCGAGCACGATGCCGCCGAATGCGAAGTCGCCCAGCTGCATCGAGAACCCGGCGATGCCGATCACGAGGGACACCGCGGCCGTGTACTGGTTGACCGGGCGGGAGAAGTCCACGCGGCTGTCGACCCAGATCTTGATGCCGATGATGCCGATCAGCCCGTAGAGCGCGGTGGTCGCGCCGCCCAGCACCCCGGCCGGGATCGAGTTGAACACCTCACCGACCTTCGGGGAGAACGCGAGCAGGATCGCGAACAGGCCGGCCACCCAGTAGACGGCGGTCGAGTACACGCGGGTCGCGGCCATGACACCGATGTTCTCGCCGTAGGTCGTGGTGCCGGAGCCGCCGAAGCCGCCCGCGATCGTGGTGGCGACACCGTCGGCGATCAGGGCGCGGCCGGTGTGCTTGTTGATGGACGGGTCCTCCGTCATCGTGGCGACTCCGCGCACGTGGCCGACGTTCTCCGCGATCAGCACGAGCACGACGGGCAGGAACATCGCGATGGTGGACCAGGTGCCCGGCTCGACGAAGTCGGGGAGCTGGAAGTGCGGCAGGCCGATCCAGGGAGCCTCGGCGATCAGCTCGGCGGGCGTCTTGTCGCCGCGGAGTGCGTTGGGCACGTCGAACGAGCCGTTGAACGCGGCCCAGACGAAGCCGACCGCGACGCCGAGGAAGATCGAGATGCGACCGAGGAAGCCGCGGAACAGCACCGCGAACAGGATGATCGCGACGAGAGTGATGGTGGCCGTCACCGGGTCCAGCGCGAAGTTGTTCCAGGCGGTGGGCGCGAGGTTGAAGCCGATCAGGGCGACGATGGCGCCGGCGACGACCGGGGGCATCAGGGCGTCCACCCAGCGCAGCCCGGCGAACTGCACGACGAGGCCGACGATGGTGAGCAGCACGCCGACCGCGACGACGCCCGCGAGCGCGGAGCCCGTGCCGCCCGCGGCGACGGCGGCCGTGATGGGGGCGATGAACGCGAAGGAGCTGCCGAGGTAGCTGGGCAGCTGATTCTTCGTGATGAGCAGGAAGAGCAGGGTGCCGAGACCGCTGAACAGCAGCGTGGTCGACACGGGAAAGCCGGTGAGTGTCGGCACCAGGAAGGTGGCGCCGAACATGGCGACCACGTGCTGCGCGCCGATGGCGATGGTCGCGGGCCAGCTCAGGCGCTCCTCGGGGGTGACGACGGTGCCGGGGGCGACCGTGCGGCCGTTTCCGTGCAGCTTCCACAAAGCCATGCGGGCTCCTCAGGGGTTCGGGATCGGGGCGGAGTGCTGGAGCAACACTACCGATTCCTGAGTTTTCCCTGAGCGCCGGAATCGAGGGTAGACGCGGCCGTAGAATGGTAGACGTGAGCCTGAACATCAAGAACGAGACCACCCATGAGCTGGTGCGGCGCCTCGCGGAACTCACGGGCCAGAGTCAGACGGGCGCCGTGGAAGACGCGGTGCGTCGTCGCCTCGCGGAGCTGGAGCACGATCGTGAGGCGGAGGTCGCGCGCAAGCTGGCGGCGATCGAGGCCGTGGTCGCGCGTTTCCAGGCACTGCCCGTCATCGGCCCGAGCTACGAGGAGATCATGGAGGAGATGTACGACGAGCAGGGCCTCCCGCGTTGATCGTCGATACATCAGCGCTGATGGCCATTCTCAAGCGCGAGCCCGAGGCGGAGAGCTTCGCTCTGCTTATGACGCGCGAGTCGGTGGCCCTCTCCGCCGCCACTTTGACCGAGGCGTACATCGTCGCGGGCGTGCAGGTGGGAGCGCCAGCGCTGGCCGAAGTCGATGCGCTGCTTTGGAGCGCGGACGCTGAGGTCATCCCGGTCGATGAAGCCCAGGCGCGGCTCGCCGGCGATGCGTACCTTCGGTTCGGCCGCGGCTCGGGCAGCCGCGCGCGCCTCAACTACGGCGACTGCTTCTCCTACGCACTCGCGATCAGTCGCGATCAGCCGCTGCTGTTCAAGGGAGACGACTTCGCCCACACCGACGTGCGGCGGGTGGAGTAGGAGGCGACGGGAGCGTCAGGCGCCGAGGCGGTCGATGAGCTCGCGGTAGCGCGCGGTGGTGCGGGCGACGACGTCATCGGGCAGCGCGGGCGGCTCGCCCTGCCTGTCCCAGTTCGCGGCGAGCCAGTCGCGCACGATCTGCTTGTCGAAGCTCGCCATGCGCTCCGCCGGCGTCGTCCCGGTGCGCCACGACTCGGCGTCCCAGTAGCGCGAGGAGTCGCTCGTGAGCACCTCGTCGGCGAGACGCAGCACGCCGTCGGCGTCGACCCCGAACTCGAACTTCGTGTCGGCGAGGATCAGGCCCTTGTCCTCCGCGATCGCGGCGGCGCGGGCGTAGACGGCCAGTGAGGTGTCGCGCAGCTCCGCGGCGCGTTCGGCCCCGACGAGCTCGACGACGCGGTCATACGTGATGTTCTCGTCGTGCTCGCCCAGAGGGGCCTTGTAGGCGGGGGTGAACAGCGGCTCCGGCAGACGGTCGCCGTTGTGCAGGCCCTCGGGCAGCGCGATGCCGCACACCGTGCCGTGCTCCTGGTACTCGGCCCACCCGGAGCCCGTGATGTAGCCGCGCACGACGCATTCGATCGGCAGCATCTCCAACGACTGGGCGAGCATCGCACGGTCGGCGACCTCGGCGGGGAGCTCGCCGTCCGCGAGGTGGTTCGGCACGTCGAGCTGTGCGAACCACCAGCGGCTGAGCCGTGTGAGCAGCGCGCCCTTGTCGGTGATGCCGGGGGAGAGCACGACGTCGAACGCGCTGACACGGTCGGACGCGACGACGAGGATGCGGGTGTCGGCCGGGTCCTCCGAGGCGTAGAGGTCGCGGACCTTGCCGGAGTAGAGGTGTCGCCATCCGGTGATGCTCGGCGCGGGGGCTGCGGAAGGTGTGCTCACCCGCCCATTATCCCGGTCCCCGTCGCGTCGCCCGCACAGAAGTCAAGGGGGGCGCTTGCCGCCCGGGCCCACGGAGGCGTATAGTCCACGTGGACTAATCGAGGTGGAGCATGGCGAAGGACCCGGTGACCACCCTCACGCCGCTGGGCGTGATGGTGCTCGCGCTGCTGCGCGAGGGCGACATGCACCCCTACGAGATGGTGCGCCTGCTGCGCGCACGACACGACGACCGGCTGATCGCCGTCACGAACGGCACGCTCTACCACACGGTCGCCCGGCTCCAGAGGGCCGGGCTGCTGGAGGAGGTCGGCATCGACCGAGACGGCAACCGGCCGGAGCGCACGACCTACACGCTCACGGACGACGGGCGCGAGGCCGTGCTCGCCTGGGTGCGCCGCGAGCTCCCGCGCATCGATCGCGAGACCGACGCCCGTGTCGCACTCGCCGAGGCGCACAACCTCGATCGCGACGACGTGATCGGCCTGCTGCGCGAGCGTCGCACGGCCCTCACCGACTCGCACACCCTGCACCGCGACGGGCTGCACAAGGCTCACCGCAAGGGCGTCCCCGCCCAGGTCCTCGTCGAGGTCGAGCGCCAGGAGGCGCTGCTCGCCGCGGAGCTGCGGTGGCTCGACTCCCTGCTCACCCGGCTCGACGGCGGCACCCTCTCGTGGGGACCCGACGCGTTCGACCACTCCGACCGCTACCTCGCTCAGCGAAAGGCCGCACAGCAATGACCGAATCCCGCCAGACCGCAGGGCCGCAGACCGGTCCGTTCGCTGCCGGTCATGCGCCCAAGAGCCCGTGGCCGGCGCTCTGGGCGCTCGTCATCGGCTTCTTCATGATCCTCGTCGACACCACGATCGTCTCGGTCGCGAACCCCGCCATCAAGGCCGCGCTCGACCCGGAGACGAACAACCTCGACAATGTCGTGTGGGTGACCAGCGCCTACCTGCTCGCCTACGCCGTGCCCCTGCTCATCACCGGGCGGCTCGGCGATCGCTTCGGCCCGAAGAACATCTACCTGATCGGGCTCGCCGTGTTCACACTCGCGTCGCTCTGGTGCGGTCTGTCGACCACGCTGGAGGGACTCATCGCGGCGCGTGCGGTGCAGGGGCTCGGTGCCGCGTTCATGACGCCGCAGACCATGGCCGTCATCACCCGCACCTTCCCGCCCGAGCGCCGTGGCGCCGCGATGGGGCTGTGGGGAGCCACGGCGGGTGTCGCCACTCTGGTCGGCCCCCTCGCCGGTGGCCTGCTGGTGGACGGCTTGGGCTGGGAGTGGATCTTCTTCGTCAACCTTCCGGTCGGCGTCGTGGCGTTCGTGCTCGCCTGGGTGCTCGTGCCGCGCCTGAAGACGCACCCGCACCGCTTCGACCTGGTGGGCGTGGTGCTCAGCGCCGTCGCGCTGTTCCTGCTCGTGTTCGGGCTGCAGGAGGGGGAGAAGTTCGACTGGGGTGTGATCTGGGGACCCATCTCGGTGTGGGGCCTGATCATCGCCGGGCTCGTGGTGATGGCGCTGTTCATCGTGCAGCAGGCGCGGACCCGGAGCGAACCGCTCGTGCCCCTCGCCCTGTTCCGCGACCGCAACTTCTCCGGGGCGAACGTCGCGATCGCCGCGGTCGGGTTCACCGTCACGAGCATGTCCCTGCCGATGATGTTCTTCCTGCAGACCGCGCGCGGGCTCACGCCGACCGAGGCCGCGATGCTGCTCATCCCGATGGCGGTGCTCTCGGGTGTGCTCGCGCCGGTGGCCGGCAAGATCCTCGACCGGGTCGATCCGCGGCTCATCCTGATCCCCGGTCTGCTCTGCGTCGGCGGTGCGCTGCTGTGGTACTCGGCACTGACCACGATGGACACGCCGATCCTGATGTTCCTGCTGCCGTCCGCGCTGATGGGCATCGGCAACGCGGGCATGTGGGGCCCTCTCGCGACGACCGCCACGCGCAAGCTGCCGCCGCGCCAGGCGGGCGCGGGCGCCGGCATCTACAACACCACGAGGACCATCGGCTCCGTGATCGGCTCGGCGTCGATCGCCGCGTTCATGCAGTCGCGTCTGGAGGCGAACCTCCCGGGACTGGCCGAGGCGCCGGCGGGTGTCGGCGGCGGCGGATCCCTTCCGCCTCAGGTCGCCGAGGGGTTCGCCGCCGGCATGGCGCAGGCCCTCCTGCTCCCGGCCGCGGTGATCGTGGTCGCCCTGATCGCCGCGCTCTTCCTCGGTCGCTACGACCGCGCGGGGGAGCAGACGCAGCAGACCACGCCCGCGGCGCCGACCGCCTGAGCGTCAGCGCAGGGCGAGCTGGATCCTCCGGCTGAGCCGGTCAGCCGCCCTGCGCACGCCCAGCGTGGGAGTGCGCCCGCTCGCCCTGCCCTCCAGCACGATCCGCACGTCCGACCCCGCCCCGACGGGGGCCGCGACCACGCGCACGCGCTGCCGCTCGGCGAAGACGGCACCGCGCCGCGTGAAGACGACGCTCCGCTCGTCGGTCACCGGCCCCTCGCTGCCGGCGGCCCTCGCGCCGATGCGCCGGACCGCATCGAGGACCGATGCGGTGCCCTCCGTGGTGTAGAAACTCGTGTGCGCCGTCGCACGCATGACGGACTCCCCCTGGTGTCTCGATCCCTTCACGGGACCCTCCCGCCCCGTCCGGTCCCACTGGAGAGACGGGGAGAGGGGCCGTTCATTACGCGAGTGCGGCCGACTTCGCCAGCGTCCCCGGTGCGTGCTCAGCGGATGCCCAGGGTTAGGGTGGATGGTCGGCGGCCGCCGGGTCGCCCCTTCCGACCCCTCGAGGAGCACTCGTCGTGAGCCGAAATCCATCCTCCGCGGTGAGCCGCCTGCGCCGGTTCGGGCGCACCGCCGGCGCGACCGCGCTCGCCGCCTTCATCGCCGTCGGCGCTCTCCTCGTCGGGGCGGCGCCCGCGTCCGCCGAGGGCGAGACCTATGTGATCGGCACCGACACCACCTTCGCGCCGTTCGAGTTCACGAACGAGAGCGGCGACCTGGTCGGCATCGACATGGACCTGCTGCGTGCGATCGCCGAGGATCAGGGCTTCGAGGTGGAGATCCGCCAGCTGGGCTTCGACGCCGCCGTCCAGGCTCTCCAGTCGAACCAGGTCGACGCGGTCATGGCCGGCATGTCCATCACCGACGAGCGCAAGCAGACGTTCGACTTCAGCGACCCGTACTTCACCAGCGGTGTGCAGCTCGGCGTGCTCGAGTCCAGCGACATCGAGTCCCTCGACGACCTCGACGGCAAGACCGTGGCGGTGAAGACCGGCACCCAGGGCCAGACCTTCGCCGAGGAGAACCAGGAGGAGTACGGCTTCCGCATCACCCCGTACCAGGACACCACGGACATGGTGGACGCGGTCAAGGCCGGGCAGGCCGTCGGGTACTTCGAGGACTTCCCCGTCCTCGCCTACGGCATCCAGCAGGGCTCGGGCTTCCGTCTCGTCGGAGACCCCGCGCTCGGCGGCGAGTACGGCTTCGCGGTGAACAAGGGCCAGAACGGCGAGCTCCTGGAGATGTTCAACGCCGGGCTCGCCAATCTGCAGGACTCCGGCGAGTACGAGGAGATCGTCGACACCTACCTCGCCGCGGGCGACGACGCCGGTGAGGCGCAGCCCACCGACATCATCTCGGTCGCGGTGAAGTACTGGCCCGCCCTCATGCAGGGTCTCTGGCTCACGATCCTTGCGACGATCGTCGCGGTGGTCGCGGCCTTCATCCTCGGCGTCATCTTCGGCTTCGGGCGGATCTCGAAGTTCGCGCCGTTCCGCTGGATCGCGACCGCCTACGTGTACGTCTTCCGCGGAACGCCGATCCTGATCCAGGCCTTCTTCGTGTTCTTCGCCATCCCGCAGCTGATCCCCGACCTCAAGTTCGACCCGTTCGTGGCCGGAGCGATCACGCTGTCGCTGAACACCGGCGCCTACATGACGGAGATCATCCGCGGCGGCATCCAGGCGGTCGACCCCGGCCAGGCGGAGGCGTCGCGCTCGCTCGGCCTGAGCCACTGGAAGACGATGCGGAAGGTCGTGCTGCCGCAGGCGTTCCGGATCATGATCCCGTCGTTCGTGAACCAGGGCATCATCACGCTGAAGGACACCTCGCTCATCAGCGTCATCGGTCTCGCCGAGCTGACCTTCGTCTCGCGCCAGATCATCGCCTCGACGTATCTCTCGGCACAGGTGCTGACGATCGTCGCCATCATCTACTTCGTCGTGATCACGCTGCTGACGCTGCTCGCGAACCGCCTCGAGAGGAAGGCCAACGCATGAGCAAGATCGAGGTCAGGGACCTGCACAAGTCCTTCGGCGACAACGAGGTGCTCCAGGGCATCGACCTCACGGTCGCGGACGGCGAGGTCGTCGCCGTCATCGGCCCCTCCGGCTCCGGCAAGTCGACGCTGCTGCGCTGCCTCAACAAGCTGGAGGAGCCCACCTCGGGCCATGTCATCGTCGACGGCGTCGACCTCACCGACAAGAGCGTGAAGCTCGACGAGGTGCGCCAGCGCATCGGCATGGTGTTCCAGCACTTCAACCTGTTCCCGCACATGACCGTGCTGGAGAACATCACGCTGGCTCCCGTCGAGCTGGGGCGCATGACCAAGGCGCAGGCGCGCGAGCGGGCGCTCGCCCTGCTGGAGCGGGTGGGGCTGCAGGAGAAGGCCGATGCCAAGCCCGCATCGCTCTCGGGCGGGCAGAAGCAGCGCGTCGCGATCGCCCGCGCGCTCGCCATGGACCCCGAGATCATGCTGTTCGACGAGGCCACGAGCGCCCTCGACCCCGAGATGGTCGGCGAGGTGCTCCAGGTGATCCGCGACCTCGCCGAGGGCGGCATGACCATGGTGCTGGTGACGCATGAGATGGGCTTCGCCCGCGAGGTCTCCGACCGCACGGTGTTCATGGACGGCGGCGTGGTCGTCGAGGAGGCGGCGCCCGCCGAGCTGTTCGGCGCCCCCAAGAACGAGCGCCTGCAGGACTTCCTGTCGAAGGTGCTCTGACCTCGACGACGCTCTGAGGTCGGGATGCGTCGACGCGGCAGACGCTCCTCTGCATCTCACGAAGACCCACCTCCCTCGCCGGACGGTGGGTCTTCGAGCGTTGGCGATCATCTTGAGTAGCGTGTTACACGTCACAATGACTGAAGGAGATCACATGCACCGTCCGAACCCCGCTCGTCCGCTTCGCGCCCTCGCCGCCTCCGCCCTCGTCGTCGGAGCCATCGCGCTCGGAGCGTGCTCTCCTCCGGCGTCCTCGCCCTCGCCGTCCGCCACCGACTCCTCGCCGGCGAAACCCAATGCCGAGGAGCAGCGTGTCGCTGCGGCCGCGACGAAGAAGGTGGCGGCGGCGCAGATCGCGGTCTCCGGGCTCGCCGAGATCGTCGACGGATTCCGCGCGGCGCTGAAGGGAGAGAAGCCGGACACGGTCGTCGAGACGGCGACGAAGGCGGGCACGGACCTGTGGGCCCGCGCGGTGGCCACCGCCCAGGGCACCATCGCCGAGCTCCCGGCGGCGAAGGACGAGGACCGCGGTCTGTACTGGGCCCGGCTCACCATGCGCGTGGCTCTCGAGGACTGGGCCGGCGGGCATGGCGACCGCGGGGCCCGACTGGCCGATGCCGTCGACGCCCTGGAGTACGCTTCCCGCGGCTACGGCGACGCCACCTTCACCGCGGACGGTGCCCGCCATGTGATGCTGAGCGGCTTCGACCCGTTCGGCGACTGGAAGAAGGAGCCCTTCCTCAGCAACCCCTCCGGAGCGATCGCGCTGCACCTCGACGGTCGCACGATCGACACCCCGCAGGGGCCGGTCGTGTTCCAAGCCGTGATGCTCCCCGTGAGCTGGGCGGAGTTCGACCGCGGCGTGGTGGAGCGCGCATACGCGCCCGTGCTGGCCCCGGGCGATGCCGACGCGGATGTCGTCGCGACGATCAGCCAGGGCGTCTACCCCGAATTCTCGATCGAGCAGTGGGCGGGGGCGTTCCGCGACGGGGCGCCCGACAACCGTGGCGAGGGCGCTCCCGAGGGATTCCGCGAAGAGGTGCCGGCGGCGACGGGCTTCCCGCAACCGCCCAAGACGCTGCAGTTCATCGAGACCACGCTGCCGTACGAGGCGATGATCGCCGCGGGGACCACTCCGTCCGCCGTGAAGCTCAACCCGATCGCCTGCACCTCGAAGACCGAGGCGCGAGGCGATGACGACACGACGTGCGACATCGTGCCCCCGGCGCCGGATGCGCTCGCAGCCAGCGGCAGCGGAGGTGCCTACCTCTCGAACGAGAGCATGTACCGCGCCAACCGCCTTCGCATCGGCCTCGGGCGCGACGATGTGCGCGGCGGGCACCTGCACACGCCGGTGCCGGATTACACGGGCGTCGACGACACGGGGCGCGGAGAGGCGTTCGAGGCGCAGCGTCATGCAGTGGTCGATCAAGCGCAGGCGCTGCTTCTGGCCGCGGCGACCGCGGGCTGAGGTCGGCTCACCCTCGGGCGGCGGTCGCCCGGGTCGAGGAGGCCGGCGGGGCCGGGGGCCGGCCTACTCGGCGACCTGCGCGGCGATGTCCGTGCGGAAGTGCGCGCCGTCGAGGCGGATGCGGCCGATCGCGTCGTACGCACGGTCGCGGGCCGTCCGGAAGTCGGGTGCCACCGCGACCACGTTCAGCACACGGCCGCCCGTCGCGATGAGGGAGCCCCCGGGGGCGTCAGGGCTCGCGGTCGCCGCGTGCACCAGCCGCACACCCTCGACGGCAGCCGCGTCGTCCAGACCCTCGATCGGGCGACCCGTCTGCGGCGCCTCGGGGTAGCCCTCGCTGGCCAGCACCACCGTGATGGCCACGTCGTCGCGGAACACCGGCTCCGGCTGGTCCTCCAGGGTGCCGGAGGCGGCCGCGAACAGCAGCTGCGACAGCGGGGTCGACAGCCGCGGCAGCACGACCTGGGTCTCCGGGTCGCCGAAGCGCGCGTTGAACTCGATCACCCGCACGCCGTGCGGGGTGAGGATGAGCCCGGCATAGAGCAGCCCGATGAAGGGGGTGCCCTCGGCGTCCAGCTGCCGGATCACGGGAAGCGCCACGTCGCGGGTGACCTCGGCGACGAACTCCTGCTCGCTGCCGAACTGCTCCGCGAGCCAGGGCAGCGGCGAATACGCCCCCATGCCGCCCGTGTTGGGCCCGGCATCGCCGTCGAGGGCACGCTTGAAGTCCTGGGCAGGGCTGAGCGCGCGCACGGTGTCGCCGTCGCTCAGGAAGAACAGCGAGACCTCCGGACCGGAGAGGAACTCCTCCACGAGCACGGGGCCGGCGGGCAGATACTGCTCCGCGTGCGCGAGCGCGGCCGCCCGGTCGGCGGTCACGATGACGCCCTTGCCCGCGGCGAGACCGTCGGCCTTGACGACGTAGGGTGCGCCGAGCTCGTCGAACGCCGCCTCGGCCTCCGCGCTGCTCGCGGCGCGCACGGCGCGACCGGTCGGCACGCCCGCGGCGTCCATGACCCGCTTGGCGAACGACTTGGAGCCCTCCAGCTGCGCGGCGGCGCGGCCGGGGCCGAACACGGGGATGCCGCGGGCGCGCAGCTCGTCGGCCACACCGGCGACCAGGGGGGCCTCGGGGCCGATCACGACCAGGTCGATGGCGTGCTCGTTGGCGAACGCCGTGACCGCGGCTCCGTCGAGCGGGTCCACCGACACGGGGGTCGCATCCTGGGCGATGCCGGCGTTGCCGGGCGCCACGAAGATGTCGTGGCCCGCCTCCTCCGCTCGGAGGGCGAGGATGATCGCGTGCTCACGGGCACCGGAACCGAGGACGAGGATCTTCACCCGTCCAGCCTATCGAGGCGCTCCGGCCGGATTTCAGCCTGCCGGGCGTTCACAACTCAGGAGTGATGCGTGAGACGCGGGCGTTCTGACGGCGCGTCGCGTCGGGTCGGCCCCGATTCTCCTGAGTTGTGTACGCCGGGGCTCAGAGCTCGATCGGGCGCTCGTCCGTCTCGTCCCACGGCACCGTCCACCCGGCGGCGTCGAACAGGGCGTCCAGCACCATGGCCGTGAAGCCCCACACGATCGTGCCGTCGACGTCGAACGCCGGGCCGCGGAACGTGCGCCCCAGGCGCGACAGCGTCGAGGTGAACCGGATGTCGGGGTCGAGGAGCTGTGCGACGGGGACGCGGAACACCTCCACGGTCTCGGCGTGATCGACGGCGACCACCCGCGACGGCGACTGCCACCACGCGAGCACGGGCGTGACCAGATGGTTGCTCGCGGCGAGGGGGATCACGGGAAGCGTGGCCAGCACCTCCACGCCGGTGGGGTCGAGTCCTGTCTCCTCCTGCGCCTCGCGGAGCGCGGTGGCCACGGCATCCGCATCGCCCTGGTCCACGCGGCCGCCCGGGAACGACACCTGCCCGGGGTGGGAGGAGAGCGTCGGGGCGCGGCGCTGGAGCAGCACGTCGAGGTCCCGCGCGACGGCCGCGTCCGGCGTGGTGGCGGGAATGCGGTCGAGCACGCCGAACAGGATGAGCACGGCGGCGTCGTGGGCGCTCTGCGGGTCGGCGAGCGGCGGGATCGGCACGCCCCAGGAGTGGTCGGCCACAGCGGCGAGCAGCTCGGCGCGGGCGCCCTGGGGATGCATGCTCATGCGTTCGAGCTTAGGCCGCTGACGTGCGCGGGGCCCCGGTTCTAGGGTGGAGGCATGGCGAGGAAGATCGACATCATCGACGGTCGGGCGGCGCTCGACGCCGTGCGGGCCGCCGAGGCCGCGGGCGCGAAGCCGCAGCGCACGGAGCTCGCCACCGCCGTGCGGTACCTGCTGCAGCTGCTCGACGAGAAGGCGCCGGGCAACAGCGTCGAGGTGCGGGTGCCGCCGTTCGGCGCGGTGCAGGTGATCCAGGGGCCCCGGCACACCCGGGGCACTCCGCCCAACGTGGTGGAGATGGACGCGGCGACCTGGATCGCGGTGGCCACGGGCGCCGAGGCCTGGGCGGACGCGGAGTCCGCGGGGCGCATCCACGCCTCGGGCACCAGGGCCGACCTCACCGCGGTGCTGCCGCTGCGCCCCTGAGCGCGCGCACGGACGCCCCTCGTCTTCCGGCTGCGGCCTCTGCGGGCCTGAGCGCGCCCGCAGACGCCCCTCGTCTTCCGGCTGCTGCCGCTGCGGGCCTGAGCGAGCCCGCGGTAGGCCGCTCGGTCGCTGCGGCTGGGCCTCGCGCCGAGCAGGCACGCGGACGCGGTCCCCGGTTCTGCTGCTGCGCGCCTCGCGCACACGGAAGGCCGCCCGGTCGCTGCCGATCGGGCGGCCTTCGACGTGAGAGCGGGCGTCAGGCGAGCTGCGAGCGGAACGCCTTCGCCGCGCCCATCAGCTCCTCGACCCTGGCGCGGTCGGCCCGGTTCTCGAACCGGCCGTCCTGCTTGAAGTAGGTGCCGACCACGGCGCCGTCGGCCACCGCGAGCTGATCGGCGACGTTCGACGCCCGCACTCCGGTGTTGACGAAAACGGGCACGTCCCCGGCGTTCTCCTTCACGATCGCGAGCGACTGCGTGTCGGTGGGCGCCCCGGCGGTGAGGCCGGACACGCACAGCGCGTCCGGCTGCGTGGCGAACACGGTGGACCGTGCGATCGAGCCCAGGTCCCGCTCGGCGAGGTAGGCGGCCGACTCCGGGACGATGTTGAACAGCAGCTTCACGCCGGCTGCGCCGATGCGGTGCCGGTGCCGGGCGACCTCGCCCACGTTGGTGTTCCACAGGCCGAAGTCGCTGGCGTAGACGCCGGTGAAGATCTCGCGCACGAAGGCGGCGTCGGTCGCGGTGGCCAGGTCGATGGAGGCGCGGCCGTCCCACAGCACGTTCACGCCGTACGGGACGGCGAGGTCGGACTGCAGCTCGCCGATGATGCGAGCCATCGCGATCGCCGTGATCGGCTCGGTCTTCGTGAGATAGGGGAGGCTGAACTCGTTGGAGATGAGCACGGCGTCCACCCCGCCGCTCTGCAGCGCGTCCAGCTCGCTCTTGGCGCGGTCCACGATCGCCGCGACGCCGGCGGCGGTGTCGTAGCCGGGGTCGCCGGGGAGCGGGGCCAGGTGCAGCATCGCCACGATCGGCTTCTGCGTGCCGAACACCTCCGGGAGCCAGTTGGGCATGTCTTCCTCGTTTCTTCGGAATGGATCACAGTGAGTGTGAAAGATTCACGAAGAGCAAAGCATAAGTAACTCATTCACACAAGGTTGTCGCCTAGGGTGGAGCTGCCACACGAGGAGGTAGGGATGGAAGCCCACGAGCGCCGCGCGTTGATCGAGCAACGGGTGCTCTCCGACGGCGAGGCCGAGTTCAAGGCCCTCGCGCTGGAGTTCGACGTCTCGGAGATGACGATCCGCCGCGACCTGGAGCTGCTGGAGGAGCGCGGGAGCGTGCGCCGCGTGACCGGCGGTGTGATCGCCGCGCACGGCACCGCCGTCGAGCCGGGGTTCAACTCGCGCGCCCTGATGGGGGCGCGCGAGAAGATCAACATCGCCGCCGCGGCCGTCGCGCACCTCAACCACGGCGAGACCGTGGTGCTCGACAGCGGCAGCACGGCGCTCGCCGTGGCCCGCGCGATCGTCGGCAAGGGTCTCGGACTGACCGTGGTCACGCCGAGCATCCTGGTCGCGCTGGAGCTGCACGACGAGCCGAACACCACGATCCTCGTGACCGGAGGGCGGGTCCGGCCCGGCGAGCTCAGCCTGGTCGGCGCCGAGTCGATCGAGGCCTTCCGGCGCTACAACTGCGACGTGTACGTGATGGGCGTCTCCGGCGTCGACGGCAAGCGCGGGCTCTCCGACTACAGCAACGAGGAGGGCGCCGTGAAGCGCGCGGCGATCGAGGCCTGCGACCGGGTGATCGTCGTCGCCGACGCCTCGAAGCTCGGCCGCGTCCATCTCACGAACGTGGCGGGGCCCGGCGAGGTCGACCTGCTGGTCACGGACGGCGCGGTGGACCATCCGGCCCTCGCGGGGCTGCGGGCCGCCGGCGTGCAGATCGAGGCCGTTCCCGCGCTCTGACGGGGACGGGGTGCGGGCGGGATGCGGCGCGCAACGGTTGCGCAACGGCTGTGAGAATTCGCATTGACAACGGGCGTCGTCACGTTTTACTGTTCCACAGCGTTGAGATTTCTTCCCATTCCTCCCTGGGGGTGGTGGAAACTAACACTGACTCAGACACGAAGGAGTGGAACATGCGTAAGACGAAGGTCCTTGCCGGCATCGGATTCGGTGCCGTGGCCCTGCTCGCCCTCGCCGGCTGCGGACAGGTCGGCGGCGGAACGGGCGGCGGAGAGTCGGGCGGCGGAAGCTCCGAGGGCGGGGCGATGGTCACCGTCGTCAAGATCTCGGGCGTCGGCTGGTTCGACCGCATGGAGGTCGGCGTGAACGAGTTCGCCGAGGAGACGGGGATCGACGCGCGGCAGGAGGGCGCGGACGACGCCAGCCCGGAGAAGCAGATCCAGATCATCCAGGACCTGATCGCGCAGTCGCCCGCCGCGATCACGGTCGTTCCCAACTCGCCGGAGGCGCTGGAATCGGTCCTGAAGCAGGCCAGGGACCAGGGCATCGTCGTCGTGGCCCACGAAGCCGCCGGCATCAAGAACGCCGACATCGACATCGAGGCGTTCGACAACCGGGCCTACGGGGCCCAGATCATGGACAACCTCGCGGAGTGCATGGGCGAGACCGGCCAGTACGTGTCGTTCGTCGGCGGCCTCACCGCCAAGACCCACATGGACTGGGTCGGCGGCGCGTACGACCAGCAGCAGGCCGAGTACCCCGAGCTGACCCGGGTCGAGGAGCCCGTGGAGAGCAAGGAGGACGAGAACGTCGCCTACCAGCGTGCCAAGGAGCTGCTGGCGAAGTACCCCGACCTCGCGGGCTTCCAGGGCTCGGCGGGCACCGACGTCGCCGGCATCGCCCGCGCCGTGCAGGAGGCCGGTCTGGAGGACCAGGTCTGCGTGATGGGGACGAGCATCCCCTCGGTCGCCAAGAAGTACATCGTCGACGGCTCGATCGACAAGATCTTCTTCTGGGACCCGGCGATGGCGGGCAAGGCGCAGCTCAAGATCGCGCAGCTGCTCGTCGACGGCGAGGAGATCACCGACGGCACCGACCTCGGCATCGAGGGCTACACCTCCCTCACCAAGCTCGAGGGCTTCGACAACGTGTTCGTGGGCGACGCGGCCGTCATCGTCGACAAGGACAACGTCGACGAGTACGACTTCTGACCCGACGTCACCCCACGACTCAGGGTGGGGCCGCCCGAGGCCGGCCCCACCCCGGAGGAACAACATGAACGCAGAACAGGCGCACCCGACGCCCGTGCTCGAGGTGCGGGGGGTGCGGAAGGTGTTCGGCGGCGTCGTCGCGCTCGACGACGTCGCCCTCACCCTCCTCCCGGGGCGGGTGCACTGCCTCGCCGGAGAGAACGGGTGCGGCAAGTCCACCCTCATCAAGATCATCAGCGGGGTCGAGAAGCCCGAGGCGGGGGAGATCCTGCTCGACGGCGAGCCGATGACGCACCTCTCGCCCACCCAGGCCCTCCGCGCCGGCATCCAGGTCATCTACCAGGACTTCTCGCTCTTCCCCAACCTCACGGTCGCGGAGAACATCGTGCTGCCCGCCGCCATCGCCGCGCGGCGGAAGCTGTACAGCGCGAAGAACCGGCGTCCGGAGGCGCAGCGCATCGTCGAGGAGCTGGGGCTCACCCTCGACCTCGACGCCGACGTGGAACGGCTCTCCGTCGCCGACCGTCAGCTGACCGCCATCTGCCGCGCCCTGGTGCAGGACGCCAGGGTCATCTTCATGGACGAGCCCACGACCGCGCTCACGCACTCCGAGGTGGAGCGCCTGTTCGCCCTGGTGCGGCGGCTGCAGCAGCGCGGCGTCGCGCTCGTCTTCGTCAGCCACAAGCTCGACGAGGTGCTGGAGGTCTCGCAGGACATCACGGTCCTCCGCTCGGGACGGCTCGTCGCCAGCGGGCCCGCCGCCGAGTTCGACGTCGCCTCGCTCACCCAGGCGATGACGGGGCGCGCGGTCGACGACTCGCGCGTCGTGGTCCCCGTGGACGAGGAGGCGGCGCCGCTGCTGCGGGTCGAGCACCTCGACCTCCCCGGCGCCTTCACCGACGTCTCCTTCGATCTGCAGCCGGGGGAGATCCTCGGGCTCACCGGTCTGCTCGGCTCGGGCCGCGGCGAGATCGCCGACGCCCTGTTCGGGCTGCTGACGCCGCGCGCGGGCACCGTCACGCTCGATGGCCGCCGCGTGCGCCCTGGCAGCATCCGCGCCTCGATCGACGCCGGCTTCGGCTACGTGCCGGAAGACCGGCTCACGCAGGGGCTCTTCCTGGACAAGTCCATCTCGGACAACATCATCGCCGGCTCCCTCGACCAGCACGCGGTCGGCCGTGTGCTGCTGAGCCGGCGCCGCACCGCCGAGACCATCTCGCGCCTGTTCTCCCGGCTGCGCATCAAGGCGCCCACCGTGGAGGCCCCGGTGCGCTCCCTCTCCGGCGGCAACGCGCAGCGCGTGGTGCTGGCGAAGTGGCTCGCGACGAAACCCCGCGTGCTGATCCTCAACGGGCCCACCGTCGGCGTCGACGTCGGCTCGAAGGAGGAGATCCTGCAGATCCTGCGGGACGCGGCGCGCGACGGCATGGGCGTGCTCATGATCTCGGACGACGTGGCGGAGCTGGTCTCCGTCTGCCACCGCGTGCTCGTGGTGCGCCGCGGCGCGATCGTCTCCCGACTGTCCGGCGACGAGATCGCCGCCCCCCGTATCCAGGAGGTGATGGCCGCGTGAGCGCCACCGACACCCGCATCCGCCTCCCCCGCCTGGGGCGGCACTCGAACGAGCTCGTGCTCGCCGGGATCATCCTCCTCCTCGTGGTCGTGATGTGCGCCGTGAACCCCGCGTTCTTCACGGTGCACACGCTGTTCTCGATCCTGCGGTCGGCCCTGGTGCCGATGGTCTTCGCGCTCGCGGTGCTGCTGGTGATCATCTCCGGCGGCATCGACGTCTCGTTCGCGGCGATCGGCATCTTCGCCGCCTACACGACCGTCACCCTCGCCCAGGGCGGGAGCTTCGATCCCGGGCTGCTCGGCATCCTCGTCATCGCCATCGTGATCGGCGGGGCGCTCGGGTTCGTGAACGGCATCGTGATCGCGCGCTTCCGGCTGCCCACCCTGATCGTGACCCTGGCCACCCAGGGCATCTTCAAGGGCGTGCTGCTGGCCTACATCGGCTCCCGCTACATCGCCGAGCTGCCGGGCAGCGTGTCGTGGCTCTCCACCGCGAACCTCATCTCGATCGAGTCGACCCGCGCGTACCTGCCGATGCTGATCGTGCCCGTCGTGCTGCTCGTGATCGGCGCCTCGTTCCTGCTGCGCCGCACCATGTTCGGCCGCGGCGTCTACGCGATGGGCGGCGACCTGGAGGGTGCACGGCGCGCGGGCTTCCCGGTCGTGCGCCTGCAGATCCTGCTCTACATGCTGGTCGGCGCGATCGCGGCCATCGGCGGACTGATCCACGTGGTCCTCGGACGCAGCGCCAACCCGCAGGATCTCGTGGGCACCGAGCTCGACGTGATCGCCGCGGTCGTGCTCGGCGGCGCCTCCATCTTCGGCGGACGCGGCACCGTGACCGGCACCGTGCTCGGCGTGCTGCTGGTGCAGATCATCAACAACAGTCTCATCCTGATGGGCGTGCCGACGGCCTGGCAGCGCGCCGCCGTCGGGATCCTGCTGGTGATCGGCGTGGGCATCCAGGCCGTGATGGCCCGCCGCGCCGCCCGGCGCACGTTCGTCCTCGACACGGTGAAGGAGTGACCATGCCATCGACGACACCCCGAGGCCGGTTCGGCGAGATGAACGACCAGGTCGACCGGTCCGTGCGCTCGCTGCTCGACCGCATCCACGTGAACCGCGGCGTGGGCCGCATGCTCGTGCTGTTCGCGCTCGCGTTCGCGCTGTTCGCGATCCTGAACCCGCGGGTGTTCCTGAACCCGGTGAACCTGCAGAACATGATGGTCGCCTCCCCGGAGGTCGGCATCCTGGCCATCGCGATGACCCTCGCGATGCTCACCGGCGGGATCGACCTGTCGCTGGTGGCCATCGCGAACCTGTCCGCGATCACGGTGAGCACGATGTTCACCGCGATCGCGAGCAGCGACCCCGCGATGGCGGAGTCCCTGGGCGGCCTCATCGCGCTGGTCGGCGTGGCCGTCGGCGTGCTCGCCGGCGCGATCAACGGCTTCCTGATCGCCACGGTCGGCATCACGCCGATCCTCGCGACGCTCGCCACCA
The DNA here is from genome assembly GCF_025143365.1 of Microbacterium sp. p3-SID336. GTDB lineage: Bacteria > Actinomycetota > Actinomycetes > Actinomycetales > Microbacteriaceae > Microbacterium. The sequence goes on from NZ_JALXPE010000003.1 coordinate 69,236, forward strand.
TGCAGATCTTCAACGGCATCGCGATCGTGTGGACCGGCGGCAAGACGCTGTACGGCGCGCCGGCGGTGCTGTCGTCCGTCGGGCAGTCCACGGTCGCCGGCATCCCGATCCTCTTCCTGGAGTTCCTGGTGGTCGCGGTGCTGATCGGCGTGCTGATCACGCGCACCCCGTTCGGCCGGCGGACGCAGCTGCAGGGCGCGAACCCCACCGCGGCGATGTACTCCGGCATCCGCAGCACCGGCGTCCTCTACGGCACCTACGTCACGACGGGCCTCCTCGGCGGCCTCGCCGGGCTCGTGTTCCTGTCGCGCAACCCGACGGCCAGCGCCGATTACGGCACGTCCTACGTGCTGCTCGTGATCGTGATCGCGGTGCTCGGCGGGACGAACCCGACCGGCGGCTTCGCGACCGTGACCGGTGTGGTGCTCGCGACGCTCGTGCTGCAGGTGGTGCAGTCGGGCTTCACGGCCATCCGCCTCTCCGCGTACGAGTACGCCATCGCGCAGGGCGTGATCCTGATCGCGGTGATGGTGTTCGACCAGGTGCGGGTGCGACGACGGCCACGGCGGGCGCCGAGCAGCCAGACCGAGACGATCGCGCTCGCCGAGATCCCCCGCGCCTGACCGGCGCCCGCGAAACGCACACGGATGGACCTGTTCCTCGGCATCGACGTCGGCACCTACGAGACCAAGGGCGTGCTGGTGGACGCGGCGGGCGTCGTGCACGCGGAGGCGCGTGCCCGGCACGGGATCAGCACCCCGGCGCCCGGATGGGTGGAGCAGGATGCCGACGCCGTGTGGTGGGCGGATGTCGTGGCCGTCGCTGCGGAGCTGCGGGCCGCGGTGCCCGACGCCGTGATCGCCGCGGTCGCGTGCAGCGCCATCGGTCCGTGCGTGCTGCCGGTCGACGCCGAGCTGCGACCGCTGCGGCCCGCGATCCTGTACGGCGTCGACACCAGGGCGACGGAGGAGATCGGTCTGCTCGAGGAGCGCCTGGGTGCCGACGAGATCGTCCGTCGGACCGGGAACGTTCTCACCAGCCAGTCCGCCGGCCCGAAGGCGCTGTGGGTCGAGCGGCACGAGCCGGAGGTCGCCGCGCAGACGCGGTGGTACCTCACCAGCCAGAGCTACCTGGTGGCCCGGCTCACCGGTCGCGTGGCGATCGACCATGCCACGGCCGGGTACTTCCACCCCTGCTACGACCTCGCACGCCAGGAGTGGGACCTGGACGGCATCGCCGACCTGATCCCGGCGGAGAAGCTGCCGCCGCTCGCGTGGTCCTCCGAGGTGGCGGGCGCCGTCACACCGGCGGCGGCGGCGGCGACCGGCATCCCCGCCGGCACCCCGGTCATGGTCGGCACAACGGACGCGGTGGCGGAGGCGGTCGGCTCGTCCGTGGTCGCCGTGGACGACCTCATGCTCATGTACGGGTCGAGCGGCTACTTCATCCGCGTGACAGCGCAGCCGCACGTCGACCCTCGGCTGTGGGCGGCGCCGTTCGCGCTGCCGGGGCGCTTCGTGCTCGCCGCGGGGACCTCGACCGCCGGCACCGCGACCCGGTGGATCGCCGACCTGCTCGGGCTCGACCACGGCGACGGCGACACCGCGATGTTCGGGCGACTGATGGACCTCGTCCGCGCGGCACCCCCGGGGTCGAACGGCGTGCTGCACCTGCCGCACTTCAGCGGGGAGCGCACCCCCGTGCACGACCCGGACGCGCGCGCCGCGTTCACCGGGCTCAGCCTCGGCTCGGGGCGGGCCGAGCTCGCCAGGGCCGTGGTGGAGGGGGTCGGCGCGTCCGTGGCGCAGGCCGTGTCCGCGCTGCTCGAGGCCGGCGGAGGCGAGCCGCGCGCGGTCGCCGTCGGCGGCGGGACCCGCAACGAGGTGCTGCTGCAGACCGTGAGCGACCTGACCGGGCTGACGCAGCGCACGGCGGCCACCCTGGGTGCGGCCTACGGCGACGCCATGCTCGCCGCGATCGGCACGGGCGCGGTGACGGAGGAGCAGGCGGTGGGCTGGGTGGCGTTCTCGGACGAGGTGCGGCCGGGCACGGACGGACGGTTCCGCGACGCGGACCGGCATGTGCAGACGTACCGCGCGCTGCGCGCGGTGAGGGAGGGAGAGCGATGAGCAGGTGGCGGGAGCTGGCCGAGCATCTGGCGACGGTGAACGAGGTGGGGCAGGGGACGAAGGTCTCGGTCTTCGCCACGACCTCGTCGGTGCTCGACGCGGTGGACGCGTTCGTCGAGGAGGTGTACCGGCGCGGCGGCGTCCCCCAGGTGCTGCTCGCCGAGGAGCGGTACGACCGGCACGCCCTGGCGCACGCGAGCGAGGAGGTGCTGCGGGCGGCCGCCCCGCTGGAGCTCGCGTCGATGGAGTGGGCGGACGTGCACGTGTCGTTCCGCGGCATGGAGCCGCCCGCGGCCGAGATCGACGGCGCCCGGCTGAGCCTCCAGCGCGAGGGCAAGGGTGTGGTGTCGACCGCCCGCTGGCAGGGTACCCGCTGGACGCTCGTGCGGATCCCGACGCCGGAGTGGGCGGCCCTGGTCGGTGTGCCCCAGACGCAGCTCGAACAGGAGTTCTTCGCGGGGACCCTCGCGGACTGGCCGGCGCATCGCGCGCATCTCGATCGGCTGTGTGCGGAGCTGGACACGGTGTCGACCGTCCGCATCCTCGACGAGGACACGGACCTGCGGCTGAACTGCGCTGGACGCACGTGGGTGCCGTTCGCGGGCGAGGCGAACCTGCCGGACGGCGAGGTCGCGACCGCTCCCGTCGAGGACGGCGTGGACGGGCACATCACCTTCCCCGGCACCTTCTGGTTCGGCGGGGCGACGATCACCGACCTCCGGCTCGAGTTCGAGGCGGGACGGGTTGAGCGGGTGTCCGCCACGCGGGGCCTCGACCTCGTGGAGCGCATCCTGGAGGCGGACGGCGCGCGCCGGGTGGGCGAGCTGGGCATCGGCACCAACCCGCACGTGCAGACCATGACTGGCGACCTGCTGATCGACGAGAAGATCCTCGGCACGGTGCACATCGCCCTCGGCCGCTCGTACCCGCAGTGCGGAGGGAAGAACGAGTCGGCCATCCACTGGGACATCGTGAAGGACCTCCGCCCGTCCGGGCGGCTCGAGGCGGACGCGCGCGTGCTGATCGACCGGACGACGTACGACCCGCTGCTCGCAGGACAGGAGAGCTGACATGCGCAAGATCATCAACGACCCCGAGACCTTCGTCGACGAGACCCTGGAAGGGATCCTGCTCGCGCATCCCGACGAGCTGCGTGCGGTCACCGCCGACCGCCGGGCGCTCGCGCGGACGGATGCGCCGGCCCCCGGACGCGTGGGCATCGTCACCGGCGGCGGCTCGGGCCACCTGCCCTTCTTCCTCGGCTACGTGGGGCGGGGGCTGTGCTCGGCCGTCGCGGTGGGCAACGTGTTCTCCTCCCCGAGTGCCGCGCAGATCCATGCCGCATCGGTCGCGGTGCACTCCGACGCCGGTCTGCTCTACCTGTACGGCAACTACGGCGGCGACGTGCTGAACTTCGATCTCGCCGCGGAGCGCTGTCGCGCGGAGGGCATCGAGGTGCGCACGGTGCTCGGTGCGGACGACCTGCAGTCGGCGCCGCGCGACCGTGCCGATACGCGGCGCGGCGTCGCAGGACTCGTGCTGGTGTACAAGGTCGCGGGTGCCATGGCCGACCGCGGAGGCTCGCTCGACGAGGTCGCACGGGTGGCGCAGAAGGCGGCCGATGCGACCAGGACCATGGGCGTCGGGCTGTCGCCGACCGTGCTCCCCGCGGCCGGCGAGGAGACGTTCACGCTCGACGAGGGCGAGATGGAGATCGGCGTCGGCATCCACGGCGAACGCGGCAGCCACCGCGGCCCTCTGGAGTCGGCGGATGCCATCACGGATCGGTTCCTGGCGGAGCTCGGCGCGGAGCTCGATCTCACCGCGGGCCGCCGGGTCGCTGTGCTGGTGAACGGACTCGGGGCGACGCCGCTGGAAGAGCTGTACGTGATCTACCGGCGCGTGCACCGCACTCTCGCGGAGGCCGGCGTGGAGATCGGGTATCGCCTGATCGGGGAGTACGTCACCAGCCTGGAGATGGCGGGGGCGTCCCTGTCGATCATGCAGCTCGACGACGAGCTGGAGGAGCTGCTGCGCGACCCCGCGGGCTCCCCCTTCTTCCGCCAGGGCAGTGCACCGGTCGGGGAGACGGCCGTCGCGGTCGCCGTCGCCGACGAGGGCGCGGCAGCCGTCGAGGTCACCCGCGCCGCGTCGCCCAGCGCGCTGCGGGCGCGGCTGCTGCGCGTGCTGCCGCGGATGGAGGCCCACCGGGAGGAGCTGCGCACGCTCGACGCGGCGCTCGGCGACGGCGACCTCGGGGTGACGGTCGCGGCCGGCAGCGTCGCGATCGCCCGTGCGCTGGAGCAGCTTCCGGACGACGCCGATGCTCGCAGCCTCCTGCGTGCCGCGGGGGACGCGTTCGCGGCCGCGAACCCGTCCACGTTCGCCGCCCTCGTCGGGAGCGGGCTCCTGGCAGCGGCCGAGCGGACGCCCGAGGGCACGCACCTGGATCGCACGGGGCTGGCCGCCGCGGTGCGCGCCGTCGCGGAGCGGATCGCCGCCCAGGGCGGCGCGGCACGGGGCGACAAGACCGTGATCGACGTCCTGCATCCCGTCGCGGAGGCGCTGGATGCCGGCGCGGACGCGGCCGGAGTCGCGGTCGCCGCGCGGGAGGCCGTCGCCGAGAGCACCGCGTGGCAGTCGCGCCGCGGCAGGGCGGGATGGCAGCAGGAGCGGTCGGTGGGCCACGCCGACCCCGGGTCGGTCGCCGTCACCCGGTTCGTGGAGGAGCTGGCGCTCGAGGAGTCCGCGAGCGGGACGGCGTCCTAGGGGAGGGGGAGGTGCGGCGGGAAGGCGGCGATGCCTCCCCGCCGGGTGGGCGGGCGGCGCACGATCAGCCCGGCCTCCTCGGCGATCAGCGCGCCCGCCGCCCAGTCGAACTCGTACAGGTCGGTCTCGATGAAGGCGTCGACGCTGCCCTCCGCCGCGAGGCAGAGGCCCAGGGCCGCCGAGCCCACGCTGCGGAGATCGGTGAAGGAGGACATCAGCCCGGGGAGCTCGGCGAGCTGCCGCGCGCGCTGTGCCGGGTCGTAGGAGAAGCCGACGGCCAGCAGCACCGGCGTCGCCCCCTCGACGGGCCCGTGCAGCTGTCGCCGCACGCCCGCCGTCTCACGGAAGGCCCCGTGCCCTGCCGCGGCCGCGTACACGTGTCCCAGTTCGGGGGCGTGCACGACTCCGGCGAGCCAGGCCCCGGAGCGGACGTCCTGCACGGCGACCGAGGAGCCGTAGTGCGGCAGCCCGCGGACCACGTTCGAGGTGCCGTCGAGCGGGTCGATCGACCACCGCAGCTCGGCGGCCGAGCCGGCCGTCGTCGCGTACTCCTCGCCGGACACCTCGTCGTCGGGGCGGTGCGCGGCGAGAACGGCACGGATCGCGCGCTCCGCCCGCAGGTCGGCCTCGGTGACGACATCGCCCGCGGCGCCCTTGGTGCGAACGCCCAGCGCATCGGCGGCGGTGTCCCTGGCCGTGCGGGCCTCGGCGAGCTCATGGGCCCCCGCGGCGGCGGCGGCGAGGGCGATATCGAGCAGTTCGGGCGCAGACGGCATGGCAGATCGGACCTCCGGTGGGCGATCCTCCAGCGTAGCGCCGCGACGCCGCCGGCCTAGCGGCGCGCGACCACCAGCGGGACCCCGGTGAGCGGGTGCGGGAGCACGTCGACGGGCTGCCCGTACACCTGCTCGATCCGCGCGGCGGTGAGGACCGTGGTCGGGGTGCCGGTCGCCGCCACCCGTCCGCCCGCGAGCAGGGTCACGCGGTCGGCATGGGCGAGGGCGGCGTTGAGGTCGTGCAGCACGACGGCGACCGCGGCGCCGGCGTCGGCCTGCGCGCGGATCAGCCGCATGACGTCTTCGTGGTGCTTGAGATCGAGCGCAGCGGTCGGCTCGTCCAGCAGGAGGATCCCGGTGCGCTGTGCGAGGACGCGGGCCAGCGCGACCCTGGCGCGTTCGCCGCCCGAGAGCGAGGGAACGACACGGTCGCGGAGTGCGGCGACCTCGGTGTGCGCCAGAGCCGCAGCGACCGCGTCGTCGTCGTCCGCTGAGGCCGTCGTCCGGGCCCAGGGGGCGCGGCCCATGCGCACGACCTGTTCCACCGTGAACGGGAAGGTGACGGTGTTCTCCTGCAGCAGCACCCCGCGCCGCTGCGCGAGCACGCGCGGCCGCAGCGATCCGATCGGCATCCCGTCCAGCAGCACCTGGCCGGACCGTGGTGCCACATCGCCGGCGAGCACGCCGAACAGGGTCGACTTGCCCGCGCCGTTCGGCCCGATGAGCGCGTGGACCTCGCCCCGGTGCACATCGATGGAGGCGTCGTCGAGGATCGATCGACCACGTCCACGGGCCTCCCCGCGGGTGTCGCCGACGCGGACCGTGATCCCGTCCGCGCGCAGCCGGGGGGTCATGCCCAGCCCCCCGCGCGGCGCCGCGTCCGGACGAGCAGCCAGAGGAAGAACGGCCCGCCGACGAGCGAGGTGATCATGCCGATCGGCAGGTCGGCGAGGGGCACGGCCGTGCGGGCGACGAGATCGGCCACACCGATCAGCAGCGCCCCGCCGAGCGCCGAGGCGATCACGAGGGGCAGGTGCGCCGGGCCGATGAGCATCCGCATGAGATGCGGCACCACGAGCCCGGCGAAGCCGATGATCCCGGCGAACGCGACGGCCGCGCACACGAGGAGGGCCACGGTCACGATCACGACGATCCGCAGCAGCTCGACGTTCACGCCGAGGTGGCGCGCGGTGCGCTCGCCGAGTGCGAAGAGGTCGAGGCCGCGGGCCACGATCAGGGCGACGGCCAGGCCGATCGCGACGAGCGGTGCGACCACCTGGATGTTCGACCACAGCGCGCCGTTGAGCGAACCGAGCTGCCAGAACACGATCTGCTCGCGGGTCGAGGTGGTGCCGAGGAACGTGAGGAAGGCCATGCCGGCACCGGCGATGGCGTTGGCGGCGATCCCGGTCAGCAGCAGCGTGACCACCTCGGTGCGGCCGCCCGAACGGCTGATCAGGTACACGGAGAACACGGCGACGAGCCCGCCGAGGAACGCGAAGACGGGGGTGGTCCACATGCCGAAGGTGGCGAGGCCGAAGGTGATGCTGGCGGCGGCGCCGAGTGCTGCTCCCGAGGACACGCCCACCACGCCCGCGTCGGCGAGCGGATTGCCGAAGATCGCCTGCATGAGCACGCCGGACACCGCGAGCGCCGCCCCGACCAGCAGTCCGAGCACCACGCGCGGGAGGCGGAGGGTGTAGATCACGCCGTAGTCGGTCGCCGCGGCGGGTGCCCAGGCCGTGTCGATGCCGATGCCGCGCAGCAGCACTCCGACGAGTGCGGCGGGGCTCAGCTCGTACTGGCCGCTGGTGATCGAGACGGCGCACGTGACGGCCACGGCGACGAGAAGCGCGAGAACGACGAGGGTGAAGCGCAGCGTCCGGTGCCCGGTCGGCGTCGGGGTGACGACCTCCCCGCTCACGTCGTCGGCTCGGGGGCGTACAGTGCGCGGGCCAGCGCGCCGATCACGTCGGCCGACCGCGGTCCGAAGCTGAGGATCTCGGCGTCGGCCATGTCGATCACCCGGCGGTTGGCGCCGGCGGGAGTCTGCGCCACGGCGGGGATCCGTTCGATCAGTCCCTCGATGCCGCCGACGGACTCGAGGCCGTCCGTCATCATCACGAGCACGTCGGGTCGCGCGGCGACCAGCGCCTCCGCGGTCAACGGCTTCATGCCCTGCCAGCCGATCTCGGAGGCGACGTCGACCCCGCCGACCGCGTCGATCAGCGAGTCCGCCCCGGAGTCCTCCCCGAAGATGTAGTAGACGTTGGCGCTGCCGCGCACGTACAGGAAGAGCATCCGCGCACGGTCTTCGACGGCGGGGGGCGCGACCGCGGCGATCTCGGCCACGGCCGTCTGCACGTCGTCGTGGAGTCGTGTGCGCAGTTCCTGCCCGCGGGAGGGCACGCCGAGGGCGGCGGCGATCTCGGTCACGAGCGCCCCGGTCGTGTCGAGCCGGCGCTCGCTGGAGATCACGACCACGGCGATGCCGGCGTCGCGCAGCTGCTGGCGCACCTCCTTCGGCCCGATCGACGTGTCGGTGAGGATCACGGTGGGAGCGAGCTCGAGGATCGCCTCGGGGTTGAGGGAGTGCCCGGTCTTCGTCACCACCGGGAGGTGCTCGGTCCCGGGGAAGAGCGTGGACGAGTCGCGGCCGACGACGCGATCGCCGAGGCCCAGCGCGAAGACGGTCGAGGCGATCGTGCCGGAGATGTCGATCGGGAGGATGCGGTCGACGGTGGTGATCGCGACCTCACGGTCTTCGCTGTCGGTGACGGTCACGGGCAGTGCGGGCGCGGTGTCGTCCTCGACGGGGGCGATCTCGTGACGGGCGAGGCAGGCGGTCGAGGGTCCGCGTGCCGTGCGGACGTCGTCGACGAGCGCGAGGGAGGCCAGGGGAGCGGTGGCCTGCGGGCAGGACTCATCCGTCGTCGCAGCCCCCGGGGCGCCGGCTCGGGGAACGGTGCAGGCCGTGAGGCCGACCGCGAGAGCAGCCGCGAGGACGAGAGCGCAGAGGCGAAGCATTAGGCAAGGCTAACCTAAAACTTGACGGACGTGACAGAGCGGACCTACGCTCAGGAATCGCAGCTTACTTAGCTGAGCCTAACCAACATTCGTCCCTCGCCCGACTGCCCATGCGGCTGCGCCGGAGCGCGCTCGATCGCGCCCGGAGAGCCGTGGAGAATCGTGAACGACACAGCCATCGCACCTCTCGCGAGCCCACGCCTGCGCGTCCTGCTCGCCGCCCTGATCTCCGTCCTCCTCGTCGCCGCCGGGGCGGTGATCGCACCCCCCGCACACGCGGCCGGCGGCACCGTGACTCCCACCGTGACCTCCGCGAGCACCTCGGGCCTCACCGTGCAGGTGCAGGCGAGCGGCCTCCCCGACGTGTCCGGCGCCTATGCGGCGCTCATCGTGAAGGGCACCGAGAGCGGCCTGAGCGGCGCGGGCGGGTACGCGGCCTTCGCGCTGCCGTTCCCGCGCGTGCAGGGCGGAGCGAGCAGCTTCACGCTGACGGCCGCCGCGGGATCGCTCGACCGCACCAAGAGCTACGAGGTGCTCGTGTGGCAGCAGCACTCGAATCCGAGCGCCTCGACGATCTACGGGCGCGGCGACGTCGCGGTCTCCACCGCGCAGTGGGATGCGCTGTTCGGCACCACCCCGACCGACCCCGGCACCGACCCGGGCACGGATCCCGGCACCGACCCGGGCACGGACCCCGGCACGGATCCGGGTACCGACCCCGGCACGGACCCGGGTACCGACCCCGGCACGGATCCGGGTACCGACCCGGGTACCGACCCCGGCGCGGACCCGGGTACCGACCCGGGCACGGATCCCGGCACCGACCCGGGCACGGATCCCGGTACCGACCCCGGCACGGACCCGGGCACCGATCCCGGCACGGTCGCAGCGGCGATCGAGGTGTTCCTCGCCGACGGCACCACCCCGGCCGCGGGCGTCGCGCTGGCAGCGGGGGACCGGATCGTCGTGCGCGGCACCGGGTACGACCCGAGCGCGAACGTCGGTGGCCGCGGCGTGCCCATCCCGAAGCACCTACCGCAGGGCACCTACGTGGTGTTCGGCAACTTCGGCGCGGACTGGCACCCCTCCACGGGCGCCGCCTCGTCCAGCCGCTCCGTCGGGGCGCAGTCCTGGGCTCTCGCCGAGGACGTGCTGGACCAGGTGCCGCCGCAGTACCAGTCCGCGATCCGCGCGCAGTGGGTCGACATCTCGGCCGACGGGTCCTTCCAGGTCACCCTCACCCTCAAGGACACCCCGGCGAAGCCCGGCTCCTACGGCGTCTACACCTACGCGGCGGGCGGCGTCTCCAATCCCGACCAGGAGCGGAGCGTGGCGCTGGACTACCGTATCGCCCCCACGCTCACCACGGCGGTGAAGACCGCGACCGCGCAGGACGGCCTGACGGTCACCGCGACCACCGCGAAGCTCGACGGCGTCACGGGGGCGTACGTCGCCCTGATCGAGTCGGACACGGAATCGAGCGTGACCGCGAGCGGAGGCTTCCTCGCCATGACGTACGTGCGGACGATCGACGCCGGCACGTTCACGGTGGACCTGACGACCGCCGCGAAGAACCTCGACCGCACGAAGACCTACGAGGTCATCGTGTGGAAGCAGCACACGATGCCGAGCGGGGACACGATCCACGCGCGCGGCCCCGTCACCATCACCGCGGACCAGTGGAAGGCGCTGCTCGACGAGAAGCCGACGGAGCCGAAGCCGCCCGTCACCCCGACGACGCCTCCCACGACGCCGCCGGCGAGCGTCGCGGGCGGATCGCTGCGCTGGGCGATCTCCTCGTCGTTCGCGAACTACGTCGCGGGTCCGATCGCCCAGGGTGCCATCCAGGTGTCCGGCGGTGCCACCCGCTCCGGGGGCCAGTTCCAGTTCGGGCAGAGCGTCGGCGGCGACTACGACACCGGCACGGGGCTCGGCAGCGTCGTCTACCGCGGTGCCGTCCGCTTCACCGGACACCACGGCGTGCTCGATGTCACCGTCTCCGACCCGGTCGTGCGCGTGACCTCGGCCGGAGCGGCGACCGTGTTCGTGACCAGCGGCGGGGCTGCGGTCCCGTTCGCGACGCTCGACCTGTCTCGTGCCGCCCGCATCGCCGCCAACGGCGCCGTCACCTATTCGGGCGCCCCGGCCACGCTGACGGCGGCCGGTCGCGATCGCGTGCTCGCGGGGTACTCCACCACGCTCGACCCGGTCACGTTCACGATCGGCTCGGCCGCTGCGGCGCCATCGGGGTCGACCGGCACGGTGGCCGCCGCGACGGTCGTGACGCGCACCCCGGTCCCCGCGACACCGCCCGCCACCGAAGGCATCGCGATCGACGCGCTAAACCTCGCCGCGCTCGCCGCGGGTCTCGATGCGACCGTGACGGCCGCCGGGTTCCGGCCGCACGAGGAGGGCATCCGCGTCGTCGTGTACTCGACGCCCGTGCTGCTCGACACCGTCACGGCGGATGCCTCAGGTGTCGCGACCTGGTCGGGTTCGCTACCGGCGGCGCTGGAGGACGGCGACCACACGCTCACGTTCCAGGGATCGGTCGACCGCGGCCTCGCGTTCACGCTGGCCAGGACCGCCGCCACGATCGACACGTGCACCGTCGAGGGCGCGACGATGCAGTGGGGGTACAAGGAGTCCTTCCGGACGTACATCGAGGGCATCGCGAAGGGCGGCTGGACCCTGACCGGCGTCGAGTACCGCTACCCCGACTTCGTGTGGGAGGGCGGAACCGGCACCCTCGACGAGGCGGCACTGTCCGGGCTCGTCACGTTCGGCGGCAGCATCGCGTTCACGGGTCACGAGGGCGCCCTGAACACGACTCTCGCGGATGCCCGCATCGAACTGGCGGGTCGCGTCGGCTACCTGGTGTTCGACGTGACGGGCACCACGCAGTCCGGGGAGGTCGTGGATCAGCAGGGCGTGCGGCTGGCGGAGTTCGCTCTCGATGACGCGACCGTGGCGGACGGCGTCCTCGCCATCGACGGAGTGCCCACCGCGCTGACGGAGGCCGGGGCCGCGGCGTTCGGCACCTACGCCGCGGGAGAGCAGCTCGACCCGGTGACCGCATCCATTCCGGTCGACGGAGGGTGCGGTACGGCGGCCGAGGAGGAGCGGGGCACGGAGTCGGGTGCGAGCGCCGCCGTGACCGCGACGTCGGAGCCCGCCGGCACGGAGGGTGCCCCGGTGTGGCTGTGGATCGTCGCCGGGCTCGCGGTGGTCGCGCTCGGCACCGGCGGCGGTGTGCTGATCGCCCGGCGTCGCCGCGCGTCGGACGATGCGGTGACCACGACCCGGCTCTGAGCGCCGCGACGCCGCCCTCCCGCGGAACAGGGGGAGGGCGGCGTCGTGACGTGGGAGAATGGAGGCATGTCCCCCCGCGATACCCACCAGACCGTCGAAGCGACCGTGCGCCGTGTGCCGCGGTACGGCGTGCTCATGGGCATCGGCGTCGTCCTCGGGGTGATCGTCGCCGGCATCCTCACGATGGTCGGCAGCTACGACGAGTCGCAGGCGCTCGACGTGGTCTACCCGCCCGGTCAGGTGTTCGGCTTCCTCCTGCTGTGGACGGTGCCGATCGGCCTGGCACTCGGCGGGGTGGCGGGGCTCGTCCTGGAGCGCATCGCCCGTCGTCACGACCGCGTCGTCAGGGTCGACCGCGAGACGGTGGTCGACGACGAGGACTGAGCGTCAGGCCAGCTCGGCGATGACCGGGCGGATCGCTCCGTCGAACGCGACGACGTCACGCCGCAGCCCGTCGGTCACCGCGACCGAGAGCGCCCCGATCCACCAGATCCCGCGCTGGGACAGCGGCAGCACCTGCACGTTCAGCTCGAAGGAGTGGGCGCGCCGCCCGATCTCCCGCTCGAACTCCGCGATCGCGCTCGCATACGCCCGGTAGGCGTCGCCGCCGGTGTGGCTCTTCATCGAGCCGACGTAGCGGTCGTGGGCCGCGCGCGCGAACCGCAGGGCGGTCGGCGCATGCGGGCGGATCGCGTCCGCGAGCTCCTCCGCGCCCAGGGCGGGCAGCGCCACGAGCGTGTCGAACCCGTCGATCAGCTCGAGCGGCACGCCGGAGCGGTGCGCGCGCGGCTCGACCGTCATGTCCCAGTAGTCCCGCCACTGCGCCTCGACCTCGGGGGAGGCGTCGACGGCGTCGGGCGCGCGCACCGGAAGGTCGCGCAGTGCGGGAAGGTCTGCGGGCGAGCGGATCCCGAGCAACTGCCGCAGCGCGAGCGCGACGAGCACCGAGACGCTCGCGTCTTCGCGGATGAGCCACTGCGGCTTGTCGGCCATGCGCCCATCGTAGGCGGGCGAGGTGCCGCGCTCCGAGTCCCTGCACGGTAAACCCCGCGTCGAGCCGCGTCAACCCTCGCGGGAATCCCCGAGCCGGGGAGTAGACCTGCCTGCACGTCGGCGCTCGTCGGCGGGTAGTCGAGAGGAAGAGCGATGTCGCAGAGCAATGCAGAAGGGACCGTCGGCGGCGGTACGGACGAGTCGCCGGGCACGGTCAGGACCGCCGCGCACGAGGCGGCAGGAGTTGCCGGCACGGCGAAGGACGAGGCCGCCGGCGTCGTCGAGACCGCGAAGGCCGAGGCGGGCGCCGTCGCCCACGAGGCCAAGGACCAGGTGCGTGACCTCTACCACCAGACGAGGGCCGAGCTGACCGAGCAGGCGGCGGTCCAGCAGCGCCGCGTCGCGGACGGGCTTCGATCGGTCGGCGGGGAACTGGGCAGCATGGCGGACGGCGCCGAGGGCGGCGTCGCGGCCGATCTGGTGCGCCAGGCGTCCACGAGGATCCAGGGGATCGCCGGATGGATCGGCGACCGCGACCCGGGGTCGCTGCTCACGGAGGTGAAGTCGTATGCGCGGGCCAAGCCGGGCACGTTCATCGCCGTCGCGGCCGTGGCAGGGCTCGTGGTCGGGCGGCTGACCAGAGCGCTCTCGGAGAGCGCGGCCGACTCGGCCTCCGGCACGTCGGGTTCCGCTTCCGGGGTCTCCGCCGGGGGTGCCGGTGTCGGCGCCGGCACAGGGTCGTCCGCGTCGAGCGCCGCCGGGCTCTCGGGTGTGGGATCCACCGCGGACATCACCCCCGCGGCGACGACACCCGCGGCCGTCCCCGGCGCGGCAGGAGCTGCGGGCGGCACGGGCGCCGCAGGCAGCACGGGCAGCACCACGCTGGGCGAGCCGCCGATGCCGACGGACGGCACAGTTCCCGGAGCCCCGGACGGCATGAGCGGCATCGACGCCGGCACAGCGCCGTGGGGTGTGACCAGGGACGAGGATCGCGGCGACACCCCGCTGTACGACCGGACGGACGCGGCGAACCGCGCTCCGGGCGACGAGGAGCGACCATGACCGACGCCACACCCTCGGAGCAGAAGGCCGAGACCACGTCCCTGGGCGACCTGCTCAGCGAGGTGACCAGCGACCTGTCGACGCTGATGCGCCAGGAGCTGGAACTCGCGAAGGCCGAGCTCAAGCAGTCGGCCACACGCGCCGGTCGCGGGGCGGGGATGCTCGGCGGGGCGGGATACGGCGCCATGATGGCCGTCTTCTTCCTGTCGGTCGCCCTGTGGTGGGGACTCGGCTACTACGTGACGGGTCTCGGCTGGTCGGCCGTGATTGTCGCGGTCATCTGGGCGGTCATCGCCCTCGTCCTGTTCCTGATGGGACGCACGCAGTTGAAGAGCATCGAGGGGGCTCCGCGCACGGTGGACACCCTGAAGCGGATCCCCGATGCCGTGAAGAGGAATGAGGAGAACCGATGAGCGATTCACCCGACGCGATCCGCGCCGACATCGAGAGGACCAGGGCCGAGTTCGGCCGCGACGTCGATGCGCTGGCCGACAAGGTCACCCCGTCGAAGGTCGTGCACCGGCAGACGCAGAAGATCAAGGGTGCGGCGCGTTCCGTCGTCGACCGGGTGATGGGCGCCGCCGACGATGCGGGCGGCGCGGTGGGCGATGCGTCGTCCTCCGTCGCCGACGCCGGCCGACGCACGGTCGCCAAGGCACAGGGCAACCCGCTCGCCGTGGGGCTGATGGCCTTCGCGGCGGGGCTCGTGATCGCCGCTGTGATCCCCGCCTCCGACAAGGAGAAGGAGCTCGCGGACGACCTCAAGGAGAAGGCCCAGCCGCTGATGGACGAGGCGGCGGACGTCGCGAAGACCATCGGCCAGGACCTGAAGGAGCCGGCGCAGGACGCCTTCGCCGCGGTGAAGGACGAGGCCGCGGGCGCCGCCGCGCACATCAGGGACGACGCGACGCAGGCCGTCGACGAGGTCAAGGGCTCCGCGCAGGACGCCCGTGACACCGCGAGCGGGAGCTGAGCGCTTCGCCCTGCCGCCCTCCCCTCGGGCCCGCTGCCGTGCTGTCGGCAGCGGGCCCGTACCGGGTGGGCGTCGCGGGCGCAAGCCCGTGGACGCGGTGAGCCGGGCGTGGGATGGTCGTCCCATGAAGCTCGACTCGACCGCGTGGCAGTGCTGACCATGTCCCGATCGCACACCCTCGACGCTCCGGACGAGGATTCCGTCTCCGCCCTGTCCGCCAGACCGCTGTGGGCCGCCGTCGCCGACGGGTTCTACGTCGGCAGCCGCGCCGGATCCTTCCTCGGTTACGTCGACCGGCAGCCGGGCGGCCTGTGGCGCGCGTTCGACGCGGCGTCCCGCGTGATCGGCGACTTCCCCGACCACCACGCGGCCATCGCCGCGGCGACGGACGCACGGCCCGAGGCCGGCCTCGCCGGAAGCGAGAGCATCGGATGACTCCCGACCATGCCCTGCTCTCGCTCGTCTACTGCAGCACGGCGACCCAGGCGTTCGGCGACCAGGAGCTCGCGCAGCTGCTCGACACGAGCCGCACGGCCAACGAGGCGCGCGACATCACCGGTCTCCTCTTATACCGCGACGGCGAGTTCGTGCAGATCCTCGAAGGGGAGGAGCGCGAGGTGGAGGCGCTGATGGCGCGGATCGCGACCGATCCCCGGCACACGGATGTGCGGGTGCTCCTGCGCGAGCCGCTGCACGAGCGCCGATTCGCCGACTGGACGATGGGGTACCAGACCCTGACGGCGGCCGAGCCGCGGATGGCCGACGGGTACCGCGATTCCTTCGACGATCTGCGCATGGGAGACCACGACATGATCGGCCGGGCGCTGATGGAGCTCACCATGTGGTTCCGGGTGCGGGAGGCCGCCCAGGGCGCGGAAGCGCTGGAGATCCGACCGGTCGGCGGGCGGTAGGCTGTTCGGGTGGCTGCCTCCCCCACCAACCCCTATTCCGAAGCCGGCGTCGACACTGCTGCGGGCGATCTCGCCGTCGAGCTGATGAAGTCGTCCGTTCGCGCGACGCACGGCCCCGAGGTGCTCGGCGGCGTCGGCGGATTCGCCGGGCTGTTCGACGCCAGCGCCCTCCGCGACTTCCGGCGTCCACTGCTGGCGACCAGCACCGACGGCGTCGGCACCAAGGTCGCCATCGCCCAGGCGATCGACAAGCACGACACGATCGGACAGGACCTCGTCGGCATGGTCGTGGACGACATCGTCGTGGTCGGCGCGAAGCCGCTGTTCATGACCGACTACATCGCATGCGGCAAGGTGGTCCCCGAGCGGATCGCCGACATCGTCCGCGGCATCGCCGAAGCCTGTGCCGCCACCGGCACCGCGCTCGTCGGCGGCGAGACCGCCGAGCACCCCGGGCTGCTCGGACCGCGCGACTACGACGTCGCCGGCGCCGCGACCGGAGTGGTCGAGGCCGATGCGATCCTGGGCGCCGAGCGCGTGCACGACGGCGATGCGGTGATCGCGGTCGCCTCCAGCGGCCTGCACTCCAACGGCTACTCCCTCGTGCGGCACATCATCACCCGCGCCGGGATCTCCTACGGCGACAACGCTGCCGATTTCGGCAGCACGTGGGGCGAGGCCCTGCTGGAGCCGACCCGCCTCTACACGCTGCCGCTGCTGCGGCTGATCGACCGGCTGGACGGCGGCGTGCACGCGCTCAGCCACGTCACGGGCGGCGGCATCGCGGCGAACCTGGCGCGCGTGCTGCCCCAGGGCAGCTGGGCCGAGGTCGACCGGTCCTCGTGGTCGCCCAGCCCGGTGTTCCGCGTGCTGAGCGACATCGCCGGCTCCACCCTGGAATCGGCCGAGGGCACCTGGAACCTCGGCATCGGGTTCCTCGCGGTGGTCGCCGCCGAGAAGACGGATGCGGCGGTCGCCGCACTGCAGGCGGAGGGCATGCACTCCTGGCAGGTCGGCACCGTCGGCTTCGGCGCACGGCCGTCCGGCGAGTTCGAAGAGGGCGCCAAGGGCGTCGACGGCGGAGCGGTGCGCCTGGTCGGCGCCTACGCGGACGGAGCGAAGTAACCACCCATGTGCGGCATCGTCGGAATGGTGGGGACAGCCCCGGTCAATCAGGACATCTACGACGCGCTGCTGCTGCTGCAGCACCGCGGCCAGGACGCCACGGGCATCGCGACGGCCGAGTCCAACGGCGTGATGCACAACGCCAAGGCGCCGGGAATGGTGCGCGAGGCGTTCCGCACGCGGGACATGCGCGCGCTGCTCGGCAACGTCGGCCTCGGCCACGTGCGCTACGCCACCAAGGGCACCGCGTCGAGCGAGGAGGAGATGCAGCCGTTCTATGTGAACGCGCCCTACGGCATCATCCTCATCCACAACGGCAACCTCACCAACACCCGTGAGCTCACGGCCGACATGGCCAAGCGCGACCGCCGTCATCTCAACTCGTCGAGCGACACCGAGCTGCTGCTGAACGTGCTCGCGGGCGAACTGCAGGCCACGACCTCCACGGTCGACCTCGACCCGGAGCGCATCTTCGAGGCCGTGGCGCGCACGCACGAGCGCATCGAGGGCGCCTACGCGGTGATCGCGGTCATCGCCGGGTACGGGCTGCTCGCCTTCCGCGACCCGTTCGGCATCCGTCCGCTCATCCTCGGCCGCCGTCCGTCGATCGTGCCGGGCAAGGAGGGGCGCGACGAGTGGGTCGTGGCCAGCGAGTCCCTGGTGCTCGAGAACGCCGACTACGAGGTCGTGCGGGAGGTCGAGCCCGGCGAGGCCGTGTTCATCACGAACGACGGCGAGCTGTTCACGAAGCAGTGCGCCGCCGAGACGCACCTCGCGCCGTGCGCCTTCGAGTACGTCTACCTCGCCCGCCCCGACTCGATCATGAACGGCATCTCGGTCTACGAGTCGCGGCTGCGGATGGGCGACCGCCTCGCCGACACGATCGCGAAGCACGTGCCCATGGACAGGATCGACGTGGTCATGCCGATCCCCGACTCCTCCCGCCCCGCGGCGATGGAGGTGGCCCGCAAGCTCGGCATCGAGTACCGCGAGGGCTTCTACAAGAACCGCTATGTGGGCCGGACCTTCATCATGCCGGGTCAGGCGGTGCGCAAGAAGAGCGTGCGGCAGAAGCTCAACGCGATGTCGGCCGAGTTCCAGGGCAAGAACGTGCTGCTGATCGACGACTCGATCGTGCGGGGCACCACGTCGAAGGAGATCATCCAGATGGCGCGGGATGCCGGCGCCGCTTCGGTGACGTTCGCCTCCGCTGCGCCGCCCGTGCGGCACCCGCACGTGTACGGCATCAACATGCCCTCGCGTCACGAGCTGATCGCCCACGGCCGGACGATCCCGGAGATCGCCGAGGAGCTGGGCTGCGACCACCTGGTGTACCAGGAGGTCGAGGATCTCAAAGCCGCAATCACCGAGGGCTCCGCGCTGGAGGACCTCGACATGAGCTGCTTCGACGGCCGCTACGTCACCGGCACGGTCACCGACGAGTACCTCGCCTGGGTGGAGGGGTCGCAGACCTCATGACGTCGCCGAGCGCACGGCCGCTGTGGCAGGGCCGGGCACTCGCGCTGATCGGGATCGTCCTGGTCGCGTTCTCGCTGCGCTCCGCGGTGGCCTCGCTGTCCCCGGTGCTCGACCATGTGATGGACGACTTCCCGGTGTCTCCGGTGGTGGTCGGCCTGATCGGTGCGGCACCGCCCGTGTGCTTCGCGCTGTTCGGTCTGCTCACCCCGCTGTTCGAGCGCCGGTTCGGACTGGAGCGGATGGCGGTGACCGCGATCGCGTTGATGGCGCTCGGGCTGCTGCTGCGCGGGGTCGCGGTGGATTCGACGAGCCTGCTGGGTGCCACGGCGATCGTGTTCGCGGGCGTCGGCTCGGGCAACGTGCTGC
This sequence comes from Microbacterium sp. p3-SID336, assembly GCF_025143365.1. Lineage (GTDB taxonomy): Bacteria > Actinomycetota > Actinomycetes > Actinomycetales > Microbacteriaceae > Microbacterium. The sequence goes on from NZ_JALXPE010000003.1 coordinate 88,158, forward strand.
TGCCGCCGCTGGTGAAGAAGTACTTCCCCGACCGTCTCGGCGTGATGATGACGGTGTACTCGACCACGATGGCGGTGTCGACGTTCCTGCCACCGCTGGTCGCCGTGCCGGTCGCTGACACGTTCGGCTGGCGCCTGTCGCTGGGGATGTGGGGCGTGATGGCGGCTCTCGCGCTCGTGCCCTGGGTCACCCTGCTGCTGCGACACCGCACGGGGTCGTCGGAGCCGGTGCCCGCCGAGCTGCTCGTCCCCGACCCGACGGACGGAGTGGACGACGTCCGCGACGCCGTGGCCGCCTCGACGGGCCCGATCACCACGGTGCCGGCCAATCCGCGCGCATTCTCGCGCCTGTGGCGGCTGCCGCTCGCGTGGGCGCTGGCGCTTGTGTTCGGCACCTCGTCGACCATGGCCTACGTCTCGTTCGCGTGGATGCCCACGATGCTGGTCGACATCGGCGGTGTGAGCCCGGCGACCGCCGGATTCCTGCTCTCGCTGTTCGCGCTGATCGGCCTCCCGTGCTCGATGCTCGTGCCGATCCTGGTGGTGCGCTTCCAGGCGACCCGCCCCCTGTTCCTCGTCGCGGTCGGCGCCGGTCTCGTCGGACTGCTCGGCCTGCTGCTGGCGCCGACGGTCGCGCTGCCGCTGTGGGTGAGCATCTTCGGCCTGACGGCGATCATGTTCCCGCTGAGCCTCGTGCTGCTGAGCATCCGCGCCCGCACGCCGGAGAGCGCGGTGGCGCTGAGCGGGTTCGTGCAGAGCATCGGCTACGCCATCGCCGCGGTCTTCCCGCTGCTGGTCGGACTGCTGCACGACACGACCGGCGGGTGGAAGGTCCCGTTGATCGTGGTCGGGGCGGTGCTGGTGGCGTCGATCCCCGCGGGCATCGTCGCGGGGCGCCGTCGCACGATCGAGGACGAGTGGGAGCGGCGGCACGGCTCGTGGTGAGCCGGCTCAGTGCGCCCCGCGCGGGGGTGCCGTCGACGACCGCACGATGAGCTGCGGCTCGGTCGAGGGCATGTCGCCGACGGGGTCGCGCCCTTCGATCTGCGCGATCAGCCGCAGCGCCGCCGCGCGGCCCATAGCCTCGAAGGGCTGCCGGATCGTGGTGAGGGCGGGGGAGGCGTAGGCGGCGAGGGCGATGTCGTCGACGCTGACCACCGAGACGTCCTCCGGCACGCTGCGCCCCGCCTCGTGGAGCGCGCGGATGAGGCCGAACGCCATCTCGTCGCTGCTGACGAACACCGCGGTCGCCTCGGGGATCGCGGCGATGGTGCGTCCCGCCCGGTAGCCGGATTCGGGGGTCCAGTCCGCGGGGATCACGGGAGGCGGCACGATGCCGCGGTCGCGGAGCGTCTGCTCCCAGGCCTCGCTGCGCTGCTCGGTCTCCGTCCAGTAGTCGTCGCCGGACACGTGCCACACCGTGGCATGGCCGAGGTCGAGCAGGTGCTCGACGGCGAGGCGGGCGATCGCGCGCTGGTCGACGGCGAGCGGCGCATCGTGTTCGAGGGACGTGCGCTCGCTGCGGGTCGCGGGGGTGCGCTCTGTGCGGGCGCGCATGGCGGGGCTGTCGAGCGCGATCGGGACGCCGAGGATGATGCCCTCCGCTCCCTGGCGCTCCAGCCGGTCGAAGGCTTCGAAGAAGGCGTCATCCGAGGCGTGGTCGGCGACGGCGGCGGTCGTCACGGTGTAGCCGTTCGCGGCGGCGGCCTGCTGGATGCCGACGCCCAGGGCCGCCGAGGAGTAGCGGTCGGTGGAGACGACGATCACCCCGAGCACGCGGGTGCGGCCGCTGGCGAGGGAGGCGGCAGCCGCATGCACCCGATAGCCGAGCTCCTCGACGGCGGCGAGCACGCGGCGGGCGGTCTCCGGGCGCACGTTGTCCTGCCCTGACATCACGCGCGAGACGGTCTGGGTGGAGACCCCGGCGAGGCGGGCGACGTCGACCTGGCTCGGGGCGCGGTCGTCTTTGGGGCGGCGGGGTGACATGCCCCAATGGTAGCGATCAAACGGCGGAATGACGCGGAGCACGACGGACGACGATGCGATAATGTGAACGCAAACAATTCTGTGGGGAGCGCTATGCCTGACCTTCTCGCCGCAGCCGCGGACGGTTCGCCCGCCGCCGCGGCCCCGCCGGCCGTCACCCCTTCCGACGGCACGCCGGCGCTGGCCTGGCGAGCGGGCGAGATCCTGCGTCGCGGCGTCCCGCATCGGATCCTCGCCGGCTCCCTCCACTACTTCCGTGTGCATCCCGACCAGTGGGAGGACCGGCTGCGGCGCCTCGCCGCCATGGGCGCGAACACGGTGGACACCTACGTCGCCTGGAACTTCCACGAGCGCGTCGAGGGCGAGCCGCGCTTCGACGGCTGGCGGGACATCGCACGCTTCGTCCGTCTGGCGGGGGAGGTCGGGCTGGACGTGTTCCTGCGACCGAGCCCCTACATCTGCGCCGAGTGGTCGAACGGCGGGATCCCCTTCTGGCTCTCGGGTCGCGCTGCGGCGCTGCGGACGAGCGCCCCCGACTTCCTCGCCGCCGTGGACGCCTGGTACGACGCGCTGCTCCCGCAGCTCGTGCCGCTGCAGGCGGCGTACGGCGGGCCGATCGTGGCGATCCAGATCGAGAACGAGTACGGCTCCTTCGGCAGCGACGACGCCTACCTCGCATACCTGCGGGACGGCCTGCGCGCCCGCGGCATGGTGGAGATGCTCACGACCGCCGACGGCACCACCGACGACATGATCGCGCACGGCAGCGTGCCCGGCGCCATGACCACGTTCACGTTCGGCACCGGCGTCCCTCTCGCGGCGGCGCTGCGCCGCCCGGGGGAAGCCCTGATGTGCAGCGAGCTGTGGGGCGGGTGGTTCGACCACTGGGGCGAGCGGCATCACGTGCGTTCGGCGGCCAGCATGGGCGGCACGGTGCGCGAGCTGCTCGACGAGGGCGGCTCGGTCAGCCTCTACATGGCGCACGGCGGCACGAACTTCGGGTTCTGGAACGGTGCGAACCACGACGGGGTGCTGCAGCCGACGGTGACCAGCTACGACTCGGATGCGCCGATCGGCGAGGACGGCACGCTCGGCGAGAAGTTCCACGCGGTGCGCGCGCTGTTCGCCCCGTTCCATCCGGGCGAGCTGCCGCCGGTTCCCGCCCAGCCTCGACGTCAGGCCGCGGCATCGGCCCCGCTGCGACCGACGGCGTCGCTGCTCGACCTGCTCGCGACGCTGCCGGCCGACGCGGAGTCGCCGCAGCCGCAGACGTTCGAACAGCTCGGTGCGGAGGACGGGCTCGTGGCCTACGAGGCTGCCGTCACCTTTCCGGAGGGGGCGACCCTGACGATCGACGGACTGCACGACCGCGCCGTGGTGCACCTCGACCGACAGCGGCTCGGAGTGCTCACGCGCGACGGGGACACCTCCCTCGCGCTGCCGTCGGCCGGAGGCTCCGGACGCCTGACGATCCTGGTGGAGAGCCTGGGGCGCATCAACTACGGGCCGTACACCGGCGAGGGCAAGGGCATCATGCGCGGCGTGCTGATCGGGCGGCGCTTCGTGCACGGTTGGACCCACCGGATCGTGCCGGACAGTGCGCCGGTCGCGATCGTCGGCGCGAGCTCGGACGGCGCGGCACGCGTCGATGACGCGACCCGGCGGAATGGCGCGTCGGGTGGGAACGGCGGGGCAGTCGGGAACCACGCGGAGGGGGTGGCCGTCGCGTCCTTCGACGTGGCTGAGCCGCTGGATGCGTGGCTGGCGTTCCCCGGTGGCGGGAAGGGCTTCGTGTGGCTCAACGGCTTCCTGCTCGGGCGCTACTGGCGCGTCGGTCCGCAGGAGACGCTGTACGCCCCCGCCCCGCTCTGGCGCGTCGGGCGCAACGACGTCGTGGTGCTCGACCTCGACGGTCTGGGCTCGGCGGTGGAGATCCGCGAGACGCCGTCGTTCGGGGAGACCGAGGAGTTCATCGGCTCCTGACGGACGCTCTCGAAGGAGCCGCCCGCGTCGCCGTGTGCGGCGCGGCTCGCGTCTGCCGTCTGCCGCGGGCATACTGGCACGTCGCAAGGTAACGTGTTACCCGATGGTAGCATCGGATTCGCGTCCGTCGCCCTCCGTCGACGGACGCTCCTTTCTGTCCGCGCCCCTCCTCGAACGGTTCCCCATGCCCGCGAAGACGTCACTCGACCGAACCCTCAGCATCTCGTGCGTCGTGATCGGCGCCGTCGCCGTCTTCTGCGGTTTCGCACTGTTCCCGCCCCTCATCGGCATCATCGTGGGCTTGCGTGCACGGCAGCGAGAACCCGAGGGGGAGGACATCGCCGCCTGGGGCATCGGCCTCAACATCGCCGTGCTGCTCGGGTGGCTCGTGACCCTCGCCGTTCTCGTGATGACCGGCACGCTCGCCCAACTACTGCGTCCGTAGGTCCGACCGGAGCGCAGAGCCGCTCGCGGTCGGGCCGCGGATCCACCGACGATCGTCGAAGAACGGCGTCGTCACCTAATGAATGGAGAGATTCATGTACGAAGCATCACCTCAAGCGGCCGTGCCCCAGCCACGCACGATGAGCACGACTTCCTTCGCGTTGGGGATCGTGTCGGTCCTCTGCGGCTTCCTCTTCGTCGTACCCATCCTCGGGCTGATCTTCGGGATCATCGGCAAACGACGCGAACCGGCCGGCACCACGCTCGCGGTCTGGGGCATCGTCCTCAACGCGGTGGTCCTCGTCGGCTGGATCGTGCTTCTCATCCTGCTCATCGTGACGGGAGCCTTCACAGTGATCTTCCGCCAGTAGTGGTCCCGACCGCGGGTGTCGCGTGAATCAGCCTTTCACGGCACCCGCGGCCAGGCCCGAGCGCCAGTACTTCTGCAGCGTGAAGAACAGCACGACCAGGGGGATCACCCCGAGCAGTGCCCCGAGCATCACGGCCCCCTTGTCGGGCGAGAAGTAGCTCATCATCCCGTAGAGGCCGAGCGTGACCGGCTTGAGCTCCGGACTGGAGATCATCATGAGCGGCAGCAGGAAGTTGTTCCACGTCGCCACGAAGATGAACAGGAAGATGGTCACCATCGCCGGGCCCAGCAGCCGCAGCACGATCGTGAAGAAGATCCGTGCCTCGCCCGCGCCGTCGATCCGGGCGGCCTCCAGCAGCTCTGTCGGCACGGACGACTGCGCGTAGACCATGCCGAGGAAGACGCCGAAGGGCGACACGGCCGAGGGGATGATGATCGCCCATACCGTGTTCGTGAGCCCGAGCGCGTGGAACTCGATGTAGAGCGGAACCGTGAGCAGGGCGACCGGCAGCAGCAGCCCCGCCATGATCACGCCGACCGCGAGCCTCTTGCCGGGGAAGGCGAACTTCGCGATCGCATACCCGGCCATCACCGCGAACAGTGTGCCGATCACGCCGGCGCTCACGGAGTAGAACAGGGAGTTGCCGACCCAGCGCCAGAACAGGCCCTGGGTCCAGCCCATGAGGCTCTCGTAGTTCGGGCCGAGGTTCGGGGAGGCGAACCAGAACCCGAAGGTCGACGTGAGGTCGGCATTGCTCTTGGTCGAGGCGACGACGAGCCAGAACACCGGGACGAGGAAGTACAGCGCGGCGACGACCAGGGCGATGATGCCGAAGGTGCGGGCCGCAGGTCCGGGGGCGATCGAGGGCGGCGGCGCATCGGCGTCCTGACGGCGGCGGCCACGGCGGGCGGCGCGGGGCGCGACGGTCATGAGTCGGGTGGTGGTCATGCGTCGCCCTTCCGGCGCTGCAGCAGCGCGTACACGATCGCGAGCGCTCCGGCGATTCCGGCCATGAGCAGGGAGTAGGCGGAGGCGGGGCCGCTGCCCGAGGGCGAGAGCTCGCCCATCATGGTGTTGTAGGTGAGCATCATCGGGGTGAAGTCCTTGCCCATCCACGAGTTCGCGGCCTCCATGATCACCGGTTCGTTGAAGAGCTGGATGGTGCCGATGATCGACAGCAGCACCGCCAGCAGCGCGGCGCCGTGCACCAGGGGCACCTTGATGCGTGTCGCGATCTGGAACCCGCTCGCGCCGTCGAGCCGCGCGGCTTCGTAGAGATCCCGCGGCACGGCCTGCAGGGCGCTGAGGAAGATGAGCATGTTGTACCCCGTGTAGGTCCACGTGGTCATGTTCGCCATCGAGAACAGGATCGTCTGCGGCGACATGAGGTCGGTGCCCGGGGGGAGGTAGGGAAGGAACGGCGAGACCTCGGGGGTGTAGAGGTACAGCCACATCATCGCGGCGATGATGCCGGGGACGGCGTACGGCAGGAAGAACGCGAGGCGGAAGAGGGCGGGACGCCGCACGATGAACGAGTCCAGCAGCAGGGCGAGCGCAAGGGCGGCCAGGATCATGACCGGGATCTGCAGCGCGGCGTACAGCACCACGCGCCCCATGCCCAGCCAGAACGCGCCGTCGGTCGCGGCGGCGGCGAAGTTGTCGAGCCCGACGAAGGTGTCCACCAGCTCGCCTCCGCCGTACAGTCCGCCGCCGGCAGGTACCTGGGCGAAGAACGAGGAGCGCACGGACACGACGATGGGGATCAGGAAGACGACCGCGAACAGCACGGCGAAGGGGGCCATGAACAGCCAGCCGGTGAGTCCTTCGCGACGCACGCGCGACCGGCGCCGCGGCGGGGAGGAGGGGGGCGGCATCGCGACCGTCG
>NZ_JALXPE010000030.1 GCF_025143365.1 Microbacterium sp. p3-SID336
CTCGTTGGCTCCCCGGCTTGGACTCGAACCAAGAACCTGCCGTTACTGTACCGCATGCTCCGGCCCCGCCGGACAGCGCCACATCCTGAACGAATAGTGACCGGAAAACTCCCGATCAGCCCATAGTTTTATGGAGCTGAACACGTGAGTTGACCTCAGCCCACGATACGCGTTGTTTCGTGTTGGATCGACATGATTCGGGTTATTTCGCGTGGGTTGAGGGGGTTTTCGGTGAGTAAAAGGTGAGCGCAACTGCGCCTGCCCGGGGACCCCGAGACTCAGATTCGGTAGTCGTCGTGGAGGACCACGCGGGCAAGTTCGATTGCCCCGCCGGGCATCGCCCAGTAGTGAAGGCGCCGCGCCGACGCGGCCTTCTGCTCGACGTACGAACGCCACGCGGAGGCGCCGTCCCCGCGCTCCGGACCCAGTCGGTGTGCGTCTCGATCTTGCCGAGTCAGCACTCGCACACAAGCCCGCGCGATTTTGTCGCGCAGCGCCGGATCAGCGCCCGCGACCTCTTCGACAGATGCTGCGAAGCTCTCCGAGAAGGTGAACGACGCGAGGGGAAGCTCGACCTTCTGCTCTGCGGGGATCTGCTCTGCCCACGTCGTGGTGATTCGGTAGTGCATGTCCTCGCACGTGTCGAGGAAGTAGCGGCCGAGCCTCATCGGGAGATCCGCGGTGCGCTGCTGCTTTCGGGTCTTCGACGCGAGCTGCCGGGCCGTGCTCAGCTCCTTGCTGAGTCCTTCGATTTGCTGGCGCGCCGCGGTGAGCTCCATCGCAAGGCCTTCCGCCTGCAGTCTCAGCCGGGCTATCTCCGCGTCGTTCTCCGTGAGTTGCGGCGTGGGTGCGGGCACCGCTTCGGGCTCCGGAGTCGAGGTGGTGAAAGTGCCACCGACTCGGTTCGAGACGTTGGCGACGACCCGAATGCCATCGGCCTCCGTGCGGGCGGTGAAGATCGGGGCCAAGTCTGCATCCAGCGGTCCTGTCGGGTACAGGCGGGTCGCTCCCCCGTACACGTTCAGGTCTGACCGTCCGAGTTCCTCGAGCCGTGTGGAGAGCCAGTTCGACGCCTGCTGAGTGACGGCGACCACGTCGGCCCGGTGGCTGATGGCGTCGATGAGCTCGGCGGCCGGCACGTACGGATCGGTGCGTCCCGCTGGCGTTGTCACGACAACGAGAGGGAAGAGCCGGCGTGGGTCAAGAATCTGCTCCGCCAAGGCCTCAGCAGCGTGACGGTCAGCGATGGTCACGGGCTTGCCGTTCGTGTTCATGCACGCCTCCCCTCTGGCGCCCACGATGATATCCGCATTCGCCGACGGCGGTCGTCGACGAGTACGCACGCGGCCTCAGTGCCCTTGCGCCCACCAGGCGATGGCGAGGGGCCGCCACCACCTCAGCCAGGCAGCGACGATGGCGCCGCCGGCGAGGAATCCGATTGTGAACTTCATGCCCGCCACATACCCGGTCCTTCCCCGAACGGGAGGCACCGGGTATGTGGCGGGCATGACATCTCTCGTTCCCGTTGCAGCCGAGCAGGCGTCGCTGCGCCGCACGACTCGGCGCCGTCACTTCCGCGACGACAGCCGGGATGTCCGCATCGCTCTCGCTGACTCGTACATGGCTGAGCGGACAGGTCGATTCGAGTGGCGTGCGGAGCGGTATCGCGCTGCGCTCGACGCCATGCAGGAGCTCGGCCTCAACCACAATCAGACCGTCCTCGATATCGGGGCTGGCTGGACGGAGCTTGATGCGGTGCTGCGCACGGACGGCCGGTGGCGAGGGCGGTACATCCCCGTCGACTTCGGCGTCGACGGAACAGACCTGGAGACCTGGACCTCGCCGCGTTCCGTGGACTTTGCCGTCGCGCTGGAGATCATCGAGCATTTGCGTGATCCGTGGCGACTCGTCGACGAGCTGCAGCGAACGGCACCGGCAGTCATCGTCAGCGTCCCGAATCCGGAGACCACCGACGTGCTCGGCATGGATGACGACCACAAGACGGTGATCCACCGGGCAGAGCTCGAGGATCGAGGATTCGTGATCTCCGATCGCACCTTCTACGGCGGCTTCTACTCCGCGGGTCTTCCCGACGCGCTCCTGGCCATCTGGTGTGCCTCGCCGACCAGCGTCACGCATACGCCGCCCGCGCCCCCGATGTACCGCCGTGGGATGATGCCCGCGGATCCCACTCTCACTCGACGAAGGGGAGACCGATGACTCAGAACCGCGCGAAGCAGCGCAGGAACGATGCCCGGGCGTCACGGGCGCTCGACCTGGGCGGAGTGCAGCTCCCCCTCGACCTCGTGACGGAATCGAATGCGCTCCTCGGGAAGAAGGGATCCGGGAAGACGACCGCCGGGATCGTCCTTTTCGAGGAGATCTACGGCGTCGGCGTGCCTGCCGTCTCGATCGACCCGAAAGGCGATCACTGGGGCGTCCGATCCGGCGCCGACGGGACTCCCGGGGGCGGCCTCCCCGTCCCGGTGTTCGGCGGCCTCCACGGTGACCTGCCGCTGGAGCCGGACAGCGGCGAGTATCTCGCTGATCTGCTGCGCGGCAAGAACCTGAGCGCGGTGCTCGACGTCTCAGAGTTCTCGACCGCCGAGCGTCGGAAGTTCCTGACCGCCTTCGTCGGACGCCTGTACCGGCGCCCCGAACGCGAACCGATGCATCTGCTCATCGAGGAAGCGCACGAGGTCATCCCGCAGCGCGTCGATGCGGGCGACGCACCGATGGTCGGCGCTTTCGAGCGCCTCGTGAAGCTCGGACGGTTCAAAGGCATCGGCGTCACGATGCTGTCACAGCGCAGCGCATCCCTGAACAAGAACGTGCTCACCCAGGTCGACAACCTATTCATGCTGCGCACCGTCTCTCCGCAGGACCGGGCAGCCGTCCGGGCGTGGATCGAGACGCACAGCGAGTCGTCCACGATCATCGACAGCCTCCCCTCGCTCGCGACAGGCGAGTGCTGGTTGTGGCAGCCCGAGCGTGGGGAGCCGGTGAAGTTCCGGTTCCGGGAGCGTCGTACCTACGATGCCGGAACGACACCGAAGGTGGGTGAATCGCCGCGGCCTCCGGCGACCCTCGCTGACATCGACCTGCGGGCCATCGAAACGGAGATGGCGTCGACGATCGAGCGGGCGAAGGCGGACGATCCGAAGGCGTTGCGTCGACAGATCACGGAACTGCAGCGGCAGCTCACCGCGAAGTCCGCAGTCGCCGCTCCGGAGCAGGTCCCCGTCGAGATCCCCGTGCCGGTGATCACCGACGCCGAGCGGAGGGACTTCGAGGCGATGATCTCTCGGTTCGAGCACCTGGTGGTGAACGAGTCGGGCGGACTCATCCGAGAGCTGAAGGACATGATGACCTCGGGTGAGGCGCTGGTTCAGCGCCTCCGATCGGCCATCGACTCCGCACCGACTCCATCGCGCGGTGAGGCCGTCGCCGCGCGAGTCGTCACTCGACGGACGCCTGCCGCGCACAAGCGGACCTCACCGGTTCCGCTCCGGCAGACAACCTCCAAGGCGTCGCCTACGCCACCCGCCGGCGACGATCAGAAGCTCACGAAGATGCAGAAGGCTATCGCCAGCGCTCTGGCCACGCACGGCACGCTCTCGCAGCGTCAAATCGGGCTCTTCACTGGCTATGCGCACAAGTCCGGATCGTTCGCGAACAGCCTGTCCGGGCTGCGCACGCGCGGGTACATCGAAGGCGGCGGGCAAGCGATCAGCATCACATCCGCTGGTCACGACGCTCTCGAGGCGAACGGCGGCTATGAGCCGTTGCCGACAGGACGCGACCTGGTCGACTGGTGGTTGAGTCGCCTTCCGAAGGCTCAGACGGCGATGCTGGGCGCGCTACTCAAGGTGTTCCCCGACCCGCTGAGCGTCGACGAGCTCGCGGAGCGAACCGGCTACGCGGCAAGGTCGGGGTCGTTCGCTAACAACCGATCGAAGCTGAACGTCGCCGAGCTCATCCATGGCGACCGAGATGCTCTCTACGCAGCGGACGCGATCGGCGAGGCGTACCCACACGGCTGAGGCGGAAGGGCGCAAGGGTTCCCCGGTTGCCGTCTTCGACGATCGATCTCGAACTCACGAACTACTGCGCACGGGCTTCTCGTCGGATGCTGTCCAACAGGGAGCGAATCATCCGACAATGTTCGATTTCGTCTCAGGCTGGGCAAACGACATCATCGATCCATCCATCACAGGTGAGCATTCGAGACATGCCCTCGATTGGGATTCGTCGTGCCTCTTGCTCTTAGGCCCGTAGCGCCCGTTTCAAGAGTCTCGCACAGATAGTCTGGTGGGAATGGTCCCGAAACTCCCTTCCTGGCAGCACATGCCCCGGAGCCGGAACCGAGTGATAATGAGGCTCGTTATCACTCTCTCGGTGAGTGTCCTCCTTTCGTTCGGAATTGCATCCACTGTCCATGGAGAGCTCAGTGGCGCCGGCAACCCCACGGCTGTCGCGAAGCTGGCTGGGACACTGGCCGATCCTGAGGCCCATGTGACACATGTCGGCACATGGGAGCCCGGCGACGCGGGAGAGCCCCTCAGCGGTTCTGTGCTCTGCCTCGTCGGCGCCTTGCTGGGGCTCGCCATCGTCTGGTGTATCGGGACGCGACGCGCACAACCCGAACGACGAGCGCTCGACTCCCACCTCTGGTCGGTTACCCTCGCGCCGTTCCCCCGTCGCCTCCAACGGTCTCGGGTTCTCCGTTTGTCACTGGCTCAACTAGCGCTGTCCAGGACCTGATTTTCTGAACTGCTCAAGAATCTCTCGCAGGCATCCCACGAGAGTTTCGTTGCCGCGCCGATGACACACTTGGAGAACTTCGATGTCCCGTCCTGATGCCCAGCCCGCGACCAGGATCGCTGCGCCCCTACGCACGCGTTCACCGCGACTCACTGCGATGTTCGCCGGCGTCGTTGGCGTTCTCCTGCTTATGGTCGGGTGCGCGCCGACCGTCGACTTGCAGCCAGCGGATGATGCCAACGTTCCCGAGTGTGCGGACGTGACAGTCCGCCTGCCTGATGTCATCGGAGATCTTCCGAGCCGAACTACGGACGCGCAAGCTACGGCCGCGTGGGGCGATCCCACGGCCGTCGTCTTCACCTGCGGACTCGAACCGCCCGCGCCCACCACGTTGCAGTGCGTCACCATCGGTGCGGTCGACTGGATCGTCGACGACTCGGACTCCCCAAACCTGCGCATAACCACGTACGGAAGGGAACCAGCCGCACAGGTGTACGTCGATACCACTCGTCTCTCGGCGGACAACGTTCTGGACGCCCTTGCCCCAGCCGTGCAGAAGCTGCCCAAGTCCGGCGCGTGCACAGCTCCCGACACTGATACGAACGCGACCTCAGCCCCGCAGCCGCAGTCCGAGGTCACGAAAGGCCTGTCGTGAATGCGCAGCCCCTGCGGGTGGCAGGTCCCGCCATCCTGGTCGCCGCCGGCATGCTCACCCTCGTTGTCGGCTTGATCATCGGAGGCGGTGCGGCCCCTCGGATGACTAGCGATCCAGGTGCTCTGGTTCGCTGGGGGCTACCGGCCGCAAAGCTCTTCGTGAACCTGTCCGCCGCGGTCATGGCCGGTTCTGCCGTGCTCGCACTTTTCGCGCTTCGTGCAGGAAAGAAGGAGTACGATGCGGCCCTCGACCTGGCATCGGCCGGAGCGGCTATCCTCACGGTCAGTAGCGGAACCACCGCGTTCCTCACCTTTCTGTCATCGTTCAACCCGCAGGTGTCGTTGGGGGCGGAGTTCGGTCAGCAGTTGGGGCGGTTCCTGCTGGAGACTGAGCTCGGGCGCGTGTGGTTGATCACCACGGTGGCCGCCGCAACGATCACGGTGCTCGCATACGCGTTCCGTGGCTGGGGCGCTGCGGCGCTTGTCGGTGCGTTGTCCCTGATGTGCCTGGTTCCGATGGCCACACAGGGCCACTCGGGCAGCCTCGCGAACCATGACTCCGCAGTCATGGCACTCGTCTTGCACATCATCGGCGCCGCCGTGTGGCTTGGCGGACTCGTGACTCTGATCTTCCTGCGTCCGTGGCTGCAGGAGACCCGGATGCGGGTCGTCGTCGAAAGGTACTCGACGCTCGCGCTGGTCGCGTTCATCGTCGTGTTCGTGTCCGGCATCGCGCGGGCGCTCACCTCGATCACGGGTTGGGGGGACCTGATCAGCGCGTACGGTGCCGTGCTCGCGCTCAAGGTCCTGGCTCTTGCCGCACTTGGAGGGCTGGGGATCGCTCACCGACGGAGATTCATCCATCGTGGCGTGGGAGAGAGGGGCGCATTCTGGGTTTTCATTGCCGTCGAGTTCGCGGTGATGGGGTTGGCCAGCGGCGCGGCTGCGGCGCTGGCGCGCACACCCGCGCCCGCTGACACCAGTGCGCCCCCGCTGACGACGCCGGCTGAGATCCTCACCGAAGCCCCCCTTCCGGTAGAACTCACGATCGGGCGCTGGGTCGTCGGCTGGGACATCGATTTGCTGTGGACCCTGGTCGCCGGCTTCGGAATCTTCTTCTATCTCGCAGGCGTCCACCGTCTCCGGCGACGCGGCGAGTCATGGTCCACCCCGCGTACGCTCTCATGGGTTGCGGGGATGCTCCTGTTGTTCTGGGTGAGCTCCGGCCCGATCGCGGTGTACGCGGACTATCTGCACAGCGTGGATGCGATCGGCCGAGCACTGCTGGCCACCGTCGTCCCGTTGCTTCTCGTGCTGGGTGCCCCGTTCGCGCTTGCGATGCCGGCGATCAACAGCCGCACCGACCAGAGCAGGGGCGTACGCGAATGGATGCAGGTAGTCGCCCGGTCGCGGCCGATGACACTTCTCACCCATCCCGTCGTCGCAGCCGTCCTGTTCGCGATGGTGCTGTGGGCGGCGAGTGCAACCGGGATTCTCCGGTGGACACTGGTCGACCCTCTCGCCCACGAACTCCGTACCGTGGCGCTGCTCGCCGCGGGCAGCATCCTGATGCACTCAGTGGTCTCGCCCCGGCGGGCGCGTTCTCGGGCTCTGCGGGCGATCGTCATCGCATCGGCCATCCTCACACCTGTTGCCCTAGGCGCATGGGTCATCATCCAAAACGGCCTCATCGCGGCCAACTGGTTCGGAGCGATGGGACGCACCTGGGGTCCTGATCCTCTTGCCGACCAGGGCACAGCCGGGTTCGTGCTCGCGACGGGAGCTGTCGGCGTCGGGCTGGCAGCTCTTCTCGGGCACCTCAAGCGAGCGCGGAAGCCATGAGCAGCATCCCTGATCCTCCCGACCGGGCGGCCCGGCGCGGCGTCACGATCGTCAGTCCCGTTGACAGGCCCCGGCGGGCGCCGCCTGAAACGCCCAAAGCCCCTCTCTTTCCCCCGGCCCCCTTCAACAAGACTCCGCCGCTTCTCAGGACAGCGCCAAGGACCAAACCATGCCCTCGAAACTCTCTCGCTCGATACGCCTGACCACGACCGCCCTCATTTCTGCTGCCATCGCGACCTTGCTGTTCGCCGACCCGGCTGCCGCCCACGACAATCTTCTCGACTCCACACCATCCGCTGGCGACACCGTCGCGAGCCTGGAGGCCGTCTCCCTCACGTTCAGCGGTGAACTGATCGACTTCGGGCAGGCGAGCTTCGCACAAATACAAGGGCCTGACGGGCTGTATTACGAGACATCGTGCTCGACCATCGACCTCAACGTTCTGACCACTCCGGTTGCACTCGGCGAGGCGGGGACCTACACGATCCTCTGGAACGCGGTCTCCAGCGATGGGCACCCGATCTCCGAGTCCTTCCAGTTCCAGTACGCACCGGAGGAGGGTGCCGAGCCTGCACTCGGATGGGATCTGCCCGCCTGCCAGAACGAGCAGACCCGCATCCAACCCGGCGCAGTCGCGTCGGCGTCGCCCACGCCTACCCAGAGCGGGCAGGCAGCAGCAGCCACCCCCGCTCCAGCCAAGTCGGACAGGGCATCCGACGGGTCCTCCGAAGGCATGTTCGTTCTTGTCGTCCTCGGAGGGGTGTTCGTTCTCGCCGCCGTGATCGCGATGGCCGTCTGGCTCATCCGAGCGCGTGGCCGCCGGTCCAAATAGGCACAGGTGGTGGCGGGCGGGGCTCTAAGGCGCCTCTGCTCGTCACCACCGACCGACATTTCAACCGTGAACTCCGCCGGACATGGCCTGCTCGTCGCTCCCTGCCCGCTCAAAGAATGCGCAAACATGGGACGAGTATAATTCGGAGGATGCACCGTTCGTTGCGGATCCCCGGTTCCTCGCGAACGAACGAGCAGCTATTGATAATGCGGCTCATTACCAGTACCGGACTGGCGTTGCTGTTGCTCTTCGGAGCGACCGCCACGATGGGGCATACGGATTCTCGGGGCGGCGAGGGCGTTCCCGTTGCCGTGACCGGACACGACAGCTCCGCTGTCGAATCGCCCGCAGCCGACCCCAGTCCCCAGCAGATCGTTGCTCTCTCGGGAGAAATGAACGCATCGCTGGGTGTCGCTCTGTGCACTCTGGGCATCCTGTGCGGGCTCACAGCGATCATCCTGATCGTGCGGCTGCTCTGGTCTTCTCGGCTGGCTTCCCCTCTCCGGGCCGGACCGCGCCCACTACCTCGTGTGTCGGTGTTCGTCTCCCCGCTGCGCACCACTGCGTTCTCCCTCTCTCAGCTCGGTCTCTCGCGAACCTGACGTCCGATGCGCCACCCTCGCGGTGGCGATACCGCGAGCTCACGCTCGTCCCGTCGTTCGTCTTGTCGTGTCATTGGAGTACCCCGTTGAAACCTGGTGTGAAAGCTGGCATCGTCACCGCTGCAGTCGTCGTAGTGCTGATGCTCGTCGTGTTCGTCGTTGTCCTCGTCAATCAGAACGGAAAGGAGCCGCCCGCGTCACCCGGCTCCGCATCCTCCGTCCCCGTCCAGCGCGAGAACTCGCATGTGCTCGACGAGGGCGGTGAGGGTGCCGTCACCGTGGTCGAATTCCTGGACTTCGAATGCGAGGCCTGCGGAGCCTTCTATCCGGTCGTCGAAGACCTGCGGACGAAATACGACGGAAAGATCAACTACGTCATCCGCTATTTCCCCCTGCCGGGGCATCTGAACTCCAAGAACGCCGCCGTCGCTGCCGAGGCCGCCGCGCAGCAGGGTCAGCTCGAGGGCATGTACCGCAAGCTGTTCGAAACACAGACGGAGTGGGCTGAGGCGCAGGAGTCCCGTGCGGACGTCTTCCGGGGCTTCGCCGAGCAGCTCGGCCTGGACATGGCAGCGTACGACAGGGCCGTGGCAGATCCCGCCACCGCCGAGCGCGTGGATCTGGACGTGAACGACGGCCAGGCGCTCGGAGTCGACAGCACGCCGACGTTCTACGTCGATGGCAAGAAGCTCCAGCTGCAGCGGTTTGACGACCTGGAGAGCGCCATCACGGCCGCGATGGAGACTCAGTGACGATTCTGGGACTATCGCATCGCCGAGCCATTATCGTCGGCGCCGGACAGGCCGGGCTGGCAGTCGCCTCCGCGCTCAGAACTGCGGGCCTTGCCCCGCAGCGAGACTTCGCGATCATCGACGCAAACCCACGCGGAGAGCGCTCCTGGGCCTCTCGGGCGGACTCCATGCAACTCCTCACCGACGCTCAGCACAGCGCCATCGGAGGCGTCCCCCTCCCTAGCGATCCCGCCCGCCGCCCGTATCCACCCGAGATGGAGCGGTACCTCACCGCCGTCGAGACATCGATCGGCGTAGCCACGATGTGGGGGATCCGCGCCACCGGAGTAGAACATCGCGGAACTGGCTCAACGCTCCTCCTGCGCACCGCCGAGGGAGCGGTCCAGACGCGCAACGTTGTCTGCGCCACAGGATTTGCCTCGCGGCCCTCGCTCCCCGCATGGGCGTCAGAGCTCATCGTGCCGGGAGTGATTCTTCACAGCGCGGACTATCGCCTCTCGCGTCAGATTCCTCAGGGTGACGTGCTGATCATCGGCGGAGGGGATAGCGGTACCCAGGTCGCCGGCGAGCTCGCTCACTCCCACGTCGTCACTTTGTCGACCAGATCTCGCCACCGGCACGGCGGACGCACCGCGCTCCCGCCCAGGGGCACCGTCCGCTCGTCTTGGTTCCGACGCCAGTCACCGACACCTGCGAGCGACGAACGACTCGACAAGCTGCTTCGGAGCGGGGTCACGTTCGCACCTGGTTCGATCGGCGTTGACGGTCAAGATGTCTTGTTCGCGGACGGTACGCGAGTGAAACCTCAGTCGGTGATCTTCGCCACCGGCTACCTACCCGGCGACCAGTGGCTTCCGCAGAGCGTGCGTGACGGGGCGCATCGCCGCCTACGACGGGGCATGACGACTATGCCCGGTCTGTTCGTGGCCGGTCATCCCCGGCACGGAAGGCACGGATCCGACACGTTCATCGGCGCGCAGCGGGACGCATCCGCGATAGTACGTCGAATCATGAATCGTCCCTGACACACAAGGAGAAGCGTATGGGAGCCGAACACAGTCACACCCCGGCGAGCACGCCTCGGCGGCGACTGATCATCGCCTTCGCGATCACGTCGACCGTCTTCGTCACCGAGGTGGTCGGCGCCGCGATCACGGGAAGTCTCGCGCTGCTTGTCGACGCTGCGCACATGCTGACGGACGTCATCGGCCTCTCTCTTGCGGTGACCGCCGCGCATCTCATGAACCGACCGCCCTCGGCGCGCCACACCTGGGGTCTGCGACGAGCCGAGGTCCTGGGTGCGCTCGCCCAAGCGGCGTTGCTTCTCGGAGTCGGGATCTTCGCCCTCGTGGAAGGCATCAGGCGACTGTTCGAGCCTCCGGAGATCGCCTCTGGCAGCTTGTTGTTCTTCGGCATCGTCGGCTTGCTCGCCAACGTCGCCTCTCTTCTGGTTCTCATGAGCGGCCGCAAGGCCAACCTCAACATGCGTGCCGCCTTCCTCGAAGTCGTCAATGACGCTCTCGGATCCGTCGGCGTGATCACCAGCGCCATCCTGATCGCCACGCTCAACTGGTATCGCGCTGACGCCATCGCCGGCATCCTGATCGCCCTGCTAATCATCCCGCGTACATTCATCCTGCTGCGCGCGTCCGGGAGCGTTCTGCTGGAGTCCACGCCTCCCGGACTTGACCTGGACGCTGTGAGAAAGCACCTCGAGGAGTTACCGCACGTCGTCAGCGTCCATGACCTCCACGCCTCCCAGGTCTCGACAGACCTTCCCACCCTGACGGCGCACGTGGTGATCAAGGACCAGCTGTCACAAGAGGACTCCGCGGCACTGCTTCGCTCGCTCCAGGAGTGCGTTGCCGAGCACTTCCCCGTGAGCGTGGAGCACTCCACGTTCCAGATCGAACCGCAATCCCACCCCGAAGAGCACACGACTCACGCGTGACAGCCCCCGTCGCGCCGTCAACGATCATCTATCGAAGGAGAACCATCATGAAATGCCCCGTCGACGGGACCGCCCTGCTCATCACGGACCGCTCAGGCGTAGAGATCGACTACTGCCCTCAGTGCCGTGGCGTGTGGCTGGACCGAGGTGAACTGGACAAGATCATCGATCGTGCCGCTGGCGCGATGCCTGCGCCCTCGGACGACCGTGGATACTACCCGCCCAGCGGCGATCACAATCGTGATCGCGGGCATGACCGCGGCCACGGTCACGATCGCAATGGCCGCAACGGTCGACGGCGTCGGGAAGGGTTCCTGGGTGACCTGTTCGACTTCTGAGACCCTCAGATCCCCTGTATGGCCCCCCGTCGTGTCCCGACGACGACGAACCCTCCTCGCTCTCATCGTGGTTGCAACGCTCGGCGTTGCGGCCCTGTTGGCAGGAGTGGAAAGTGCAGCTGCCAGCACGACTGCACCAACCGGCGACGTCACGACAGTCGCACCGTCGCCGACCGCGACGCCGCCGACCACGGCCTCCCCGTCACCGACGCCATCGCCATCCGAGACCCCCGACCGGTCGCATGAGAAGCGGAACGGAGAACAGGGCGTGCAGCGGGACGACCTCGGCTTCGCGGGCCTCCTGGTGGTCATCGCCTTCGCGTTCATCTTGACCATGGGCGCCTCCGGCGTCCTCTTGGCCGGCCGTGCTCGCCGCCGCCGAGACCGGGCCGAGGCGGCGGCGGCCGAGAAGGAGACCGGCGATGCGTAGGACGATTCCCCGGTATGCGGTCGCGTTCGTGGTTGCCGGGCTCGTGGTGCTGATCGATCAGGCAAGCAAGGCTGCAGCTCTCGCCGGTCTGAGCGAGACAGAGCGTATCCCCGTGCTGGGCGACCTGCTCGGTCTGCAGCTCGCGTTCAATCCCGGCGCTATCCTCTCCTTCGGCTCGGAGGCGACCTGGGTGCTCACCGTAATCGGCGTGGCCGCGGTGGTCGTGCTGTTCATCGGTGCCCGTCGCTCGCGTACGACGTGGTGGGCGGTCGGGATCGGCTTCATCCTCGGAGGGGCAATCGGCAACGTGCTGGATCGTCTGCTCGCGCCTCCAGGATTTGGTCGAGGTCACGTAACCGATTTCCTCGCCTACGGGAACTGGTTCATCGGCAACCTCGCAGATGTCGCGCTCGGGATCGGCTTCGTGATCCTGGGGTGCGGGCTCTGGATCCGGAGGCGGAGGATGGCGCACAGAGACGTGGGAGAGGCCCAGAGCGCGGGGGCTGGGATGAGAGGATCATGACGCCGAAGAAGCGCACCCCCTCCGTCTATCAGCGCAATGCTCTCGCCCCGAGCCTGATCGCTGCCGCCGTGCTGTTCCTCGCACCGGTATTGCTGACCAGCAGCTGGTCAACGGTCGTGCTGTTCGTGACGGCGATCCTGGCGATCATTGTCGGCTGGTTCGCCTTCCAGGCGCGGCAGTGGTGGTGGATACCCGTGTTCGTCGCCGTCGCGGTGATCTGGAATCCCGTGCTCCCATTCCCCTTCATGGGCCCCGTCTGGATCGGGGTGCAGCCCGCCGCTGCGGTGCTCTTCCTCGTCGCGGGCAGCTCGATCAAGGTCCTGAGGTCGTGACAGCCGCAAACGTCGCCTGCCGCGTCGTGCTGCGCTCCGGGCAAGCTGCGCAACAAAAGGAGGCTGCGACACCGCGATGACTCTGGCTCGCCCGCCCGTGCACGTCGCCGGAGCTGTCCGCTCTGGTGGCGACGTTCACCGTGCCCGGCGACGTCCATCGACGATGCGCGCGGGGCTCGTCGACATCCAAGTCGTGGAGTCTGTTCGATGAGCCCCTGGATTCCGGATTCTCCTCCGACGTTCGCCGACTATGTCGCCGTGCTCCCGGGGCCGTTCCCAGTGTTGCCGGTGCTAGCGGCGGTCCTGGCGGTTGCATACCTGGCAGGTGCGATCCGCCTGTGGCGCCAGGGGCGGCGGTGGCCGGTGTGGCGCACAGTCAGCTTCCTCCTGGGATGCGTGCTGCTCGCCGGTACCACCGGCCTTGGCGTCGAGGCTTACGGGTATGCGCTGCTGTCGGTGTTCATGTTCCAGCAGTTGACGCTGATGATGGCGATCCCTCCTCTGCTGGTCCTCGGCTCCCCCGGGACCCTCCTTCTGCGCGCCACCCCTCACCGTGGGATGGGACGGGGTCTTCTCCGAACGGCACACGCAGGCTTGCGGAGCCGTGCAGCCAGGTGGGTGCTCAGCCCGTGGCTGGCCCTGCCGATCTATCTTGCGGCGTTCTACGGTCTGTACCTGGCAGGCCTCGCTGATCGCATCCTCGCCACCATCGAGGGTCACGTAGCCCTTGAGGTCGCATTCCTCGTCGCCGGGGTCCTTTTCACCCTCCCTGTGCTCAGCTCAGACCCGCTGCCGATGCGGCTCAGCCACGGCGGTCGGGCGATCGATGTCTTCGCTGAGGCCGCCCTGCACGCGTTCTTCGGCGTCTTCCTGATGATGGCGACGACCATGCTCGTCACCCAATTCGTTGCGCCCACCGAGGCTCTCGGTCTCGATCCGCTCGAGGACCAGCGCCTTGCCGGCGGACTGGCCTGGTCGTACGGGGAGGCTCCCACCCTCCTGATGCTCGTGTACGTGATGCACCGATGGTTCCGCGAGGATACAGCCCGTGCTGCGGCGGAGGATCGGTATGCGGATGTGCACGGCACGAGCGAACTGGATGCGTACAACGCCTATCTCGAGTCGCTGCGTAAGAAGGACGCCTGAGAATGATGACGACCGCTGCGCTCCCCCGGCCCAAGCCGCCCCGAGCATCTCCTACAGCCCACTCCTCGGGACTTCCCGACACGCCGATGCTGCGTCTGCGCACCGCGCTGCCCCTCGCCGTCGTCGCAGGTGTCCTTCTCGATCTGTCCACTCCCGATGTGGGATGGTGGCCGCTCGCATTCATCGGCGTCGGGCTCTCCCTGGCGACTCTGATCGGACGAAGCATCGGGGGCGCCCTTGCAGTCGGGCTCCTGTTCGGCGCCAGCTTCTACACCCTCCACCTCGCCTGGGTGGGCGAGTTCCTCGGGCCCGTCCCCCGTCTCGCCCTTTCCGGGTTGGAGACGCTCTTACTGGGACTCGGAGCCATCCCTCTCTCTTTCGCCTATCGATGGACACGCCGCCTCCCGCCCCGTGGCGCGATCCAGCTCGCCGTCGTGTCGGTGATGATCGGGGGGCTGTGGACTGCCCGGGAAGTCGCCGTCGGCTCCTGGCCGTACAGCGGGTTCCCGTGGGCCCGCCTGGGGATGACCCAGGTCAATGGTCCGTTTCCG
This sequence comes from Microbacterium sp. p3-SID336, assembly GCF_025143365.1. Taxonomy (GTDB): domain Bacteria; phylum Actinomycetota; class Actinomycetes; order Actinomycetales; family Microbacteriaceae; genus Microbacterium. Next base: position 14,718 of record NZ_JALXPE010000030.1, read on the forward strand.
GAGGCTGCGTCGTGGATCGGCGTCACAGGGCTCTCGTTCCTCGTTGCCGTGACATCTGCCGCGCTGGTGCAGTGGATTCGCGCCGGCGGGCTAGTCTTCCCGCAAGGATCCCTCTTCCCCGTCGTCATCATCGGCGTCCTCGCCGTGACACCCCAGTTCCCGACCACCAGCGCCGGGACCTTCACCGTCGGGTGGGTGCAGGGCAACGGCCCTTCCGGATACTTCGATGACAAGTCACCGGGAGATATCCTCCGTGCCTACTCCTCGGCGACCGCGTCGCTGTATGGGAAGCAGACGGATCTCGTCGTGTGGCCGGAGGGAGCCGTCGACTCCGATCCGCTCCGCGATCGCGACACCGCTACGACGCTGGATCAGATCGCTACTGCCGCGGGATCACCGCTCCTGGTCAACGCCGCAACCACCCGCGAAGAGAAGACCTTCAACACCTCGATCCTATGGACGCCCGGGGCTGATAAGCCTCAGCTTCACGACAAGGTGAACCCAGTGCCGTTCGGCGAGTACGTCCCAGATCGGTGGCTGTATGAGAAGATCGCACCGGATCTCGTGCGGCTCATCCAGCGCGAGTACACCCCCGGGACGAACCCTCCCATCATCACCGTTGGCACCACCCGTGTGGGCCTGGCGATCTGCTTCGACGTGATCTTCGACGACGTGATCCGCGCCGGCGTCGAGGGCGGAGCGGAGCTCTACGTGTTCCAGACCAACAACGCCGACTTCCGCGGCTCCGACGAGAACCTGCAGCAGCTCGCCTTCGCGCGAATGCGCGCGATCGAGACAGGAAGAACGGTGATCAACGTCTCCACCGTCGGCACCAGCCAGGTCATCGATCCCACGGGGACAACCATCCAGTCGATCGGCGTCGACGTCGCCGCCGCCGACATCACCGAGGTTCAGCTGCGGACCGGTCTGACGGCAGGCGTCATTCTCGCTCCGTGGCTGTCCGTGCTCATCCCCGTGGCGGCGCTCACGCTCGTTGCCGCCGCCGGAGTACTCGATCTTCGTCGACGCCAGCCCGATCGTCGACCCCGCCCGCTGAAGAGGAGAACCACCCCTTGACTGTGCCCCGCACCCACGACGCGGCTCCCGAAGTACGTCTGCGCCGAGACCGCATCGCCAAGCCGGAACCTCACGCCGCCTCCCTTGTCGATAAGAACCGACCGCTCACCCGCGCTGACCTGCGGCGACGACGAGCGGCATCATCCTCCGCCGTGAGCGAGCAATCCGTCCGCACCTCGGAGGAGGAACGGATCCGGACCGTCTCCATCCCGGCGAGCGAAGCCGTGACCGAGACCGAGACCGTATCGACGACCTCTGCATCCCACCCCGCCACCGTGAGATCGCCGCGCATGACGCTTTCTGCCCCCGCAGGCAACCATGCGCGCCGCGTCAGTCGGAAGCTGGCCGCCATCGGGGCTCTGGTTGTAGCAGGGACGTTCACCGTCGGGATGACCTTTCCCGCCGCCGTCGTCGGCGGCCAGGCTTTAGGCGCCGCGACCCGGTACAGCGCCCCTGCGCAGGCCGCTCAGGTGCCAGACGATCAGATCCAGGCCTTCGTCACTCCCGGCGAGGTCCGCACCGAAACGTTGGACAGGCAGAGCGGCTTCAGCGTCGCGTCCACGGCGGATATCGCGGCAGTGGCGGGTATCAGGCACTTCACCGGAAGCAACCCTGTCGACCCGGACGCCGCCGTGCAATGGCCATTCCCCGTCGGCGTCCCCACCTCTTCCAACTACGGCCCCCGTGGTGGCCGGCAGCACGAGGGCGCCGATTTCACCCCCGGGGAGGGAGCAGAGATCCAGGCTATCGCCGGTGGAGTGGTGCGCATCGCCACCGAACAAGGAGGCGCCTTCGGCGTGACCGTGTACATCGAGCACGTTGTCGACGGTCAGACCGTCTTCAGCCGATACGCCCACATGCAGTACGGATCGCTGAAGGTATTCGAAGGACAGAACATCGGCGCTGGCCAAAAGCTCGGTCTCGTCGGCAACACGGGCAGAAGCTTCGGGGCGCACCTGCACCTCGAGATCACGACCGATGACGGGAAGGTCAACCCTGTGGCATGGCTGCAGGAAAAGACGCGCGACTAGTTGTAGTGTCCAGGGACGTTGTTTGATCTGGTTGCCGTGACATGACGAGAACCTCCGGTCAGAGTCGAGCTGCTTAGACACCCGCTCAAGTCCCGGAGGTTCTCGTGTCTCTCGGTAATGCGGCGCTGACGCCGCGCCAACGTCTGAGTATCGCGCAGTTGATCATCGACGAGGGATGGACGGTCGCGGCGGCGGCCGACTACTTTCGCGTCGGATGGCCGACCGCTCAGAAATGGGCGCGACGATATGTCGAGCTCGGTGACGCCGGCATGGCGGATCGGTCCTCCCGACCTCACTCGCATCCGTACCTGGTCAAGAAGATCGTCCACTTGCGCATTCGTAAACGATTCGGCCCTGTTCAGATCGCCGGTCGACTCGAGATGTCGCGCTCCACCGTTCACGCTGTCCTCACCCATTGCCACCTCAACCGCCTTACGCACGTCGATGTGAAGACCGGTGAGCCCGCCCGACGTTACGAGCATGACCACCCGGTCTCGCTGATCCACGTCGACGTGAAGAAGCTCGGCAACATCCCCAACGGCGGCGGCTGGCGCTTCGTCGGCAAGCAGCAAGGCGCCAGGAACCGTCAATCCACACCTGGTCTGGCTCGAAACACGCGCCGTCACGAGATCCTCGGCTACGCGTTCATCCACACCGTCATCGACGACCACTCCCGCGTTGCCTATGCGGAGATCCACGACGACGAACGCGCCGAGACAGCCATCGGCGTTCTCCGACGCGCGGTCTCCTGGTTTGCCGACCACGGTGTCCGCGTCGAGCGCGTCCTGTCCGATAACGGCTCGGCCTACCGATCCCACGCCTGGAAACGCGCCTGCGCGGACCTCGGCATCGCACCAAAGTTCACTCGCCCACGCCGTCCACAGACCAACGCAAAGATCGGGCGCTTCCACCGCACCCTCGCCGACGGCTGGGCCTACGTGAAGCACTACAACTCCGAATCAGCCCGCCGCGCAGCCCTCCCACAATGGCTGCACTTCTACAATCATCACAGGCCCCACACTGCCATCGGAAAGCTCCCACCGATCACCCGGCTCTCAAACAACCTGCCTGGACACTACAACTAGTCGGCACCTCTTCGGACGCCGCTGTGCCAACACTCCGACCCTGCCTCCGTCCCCGCCTGTGGCCAAATTCTCATCCACCGAGTTCCCCTCGACCGGACGACGTTCGCGGGTCGACGCCGTCGGTACTGGCTCCCGGAAGGTTGGCGAGGATTCCGGAAGGCGATGACGGACTGTTGGACGACAAAGATCACCGCGCCGATCGCAAGAACGACGAAGCCGTCTTTCCGTGATCAGGGCCGCTGCGATGCTCCCCGCAATGATGCACAACGCATACGCGGATGGTGAGGGGCCGATCTGGAAGCTTGCCCAACTCGGGTCGGGACTGGGGATGCTGGCAGGCAGATGCATGGAGACTCTCATCGTCGGCGGGTGCGACCGCCTAAGCCGTGGAGTGATTTCTCCACCGCTCCGTAGCCATCGGCCCCCAATTCGCCGGTGCAGATGCAGCCCGTTTCATCCATGACGCGCGGGTATGTGCCACGTCCACTCAGTCTGCGACTGTCCTAGCCGCTTCGCCGGAACACGCTCATCTCATGTCCAGGTATGCTTAGAGAGATGCTCTCGATGTCGCCCGATTCCCGACACGAGAGCAGCCGTCGACGCGCATCGATAACGAGTCTCATTATCAGCGTCTGCGTTGCGCTTCTCTTCGTACTGGGCGTCGCGTGCTCGAGCTCCCCCAGTGTTGAAGGCGCTGGCGCTTCCCTCTCTAACCTTCTCTTCCAAGTCGAGCAGACGGATGCGGATCTGGTGTCCGCCTCGAAGGTGACAGAGACAGATAGCATCCTAAGCACATCGGGCGGGTTTGGTCCGCTCATGACACCGATGATGTGCATCCTCGGCGTCATGTGTGGTCTACTTTTCACAGTCCTCGCGATTCGCTTGTACCGACGCCCAGCCCTCCCCGATCGAAGACTGGCCGCGATTCTCGCACTGTCGCTAGTCGTCGTTGCTCCTCTTCTGCGTCAAACCGCCCTTTCACTAGCGCAACTCCGGGTTTCGCGGACCTGAGCCCCTGGTGACAGAAGGGAGTGCTGCGAATTCCCGGTGAACCACGTCTGCCGTCGTCTTCCCAGCGTCCCCTCCAAGGTCGGGTTGCCGCTATCGCCTCCAGGAGGCCAAGACCGCTTCCGGTGATGACACCAAGCCCCCCCCCCCCGCACACGGATCTCGGGCAACAGTGAGCAGCGGGCTTGATGAGGTCGGCGAGGCGCCACATCTCTTGAGTCTCGCGGCCGACTTCCAGAGTTCCATCGAGCGACAGCCCGATGGAACTCCTTGGCCGAAGGCCCACACCGTACCCGATCCGCGATGACCATCTGCTCCACGTGGTGACCAGGGTGCTACCTATTCATCTACCCATGCAGGATCCAGTTATGAAACCCAAACGGGCCGGACAGCCCCACACCGAACCCGATTCCGATGGGCGCCAGGGTTCACCCCATGCTCATCAGCGGATCGACCGACATCGAGCCCGTGCCCGTCGACTCACGCGCTCCCTCCTTGCAGCGACACTTTCTCTGGGGATTCTGGCTGGATGCGCCTCAAACGACTCACTTACGCAGCAGTACCGACAAGGCGACGAGAAAGGGTACATCGCCGGCGACTTCCAAGTCGTAGAGATCCCCAAATCCGCGCGCGGCGAAGCTGTCGTGTTCGAGGGGGTCACGGAAACCGGTGAGGCCGTCTCCAGCGACGACTTCCTGGGCGACGTGCTGGTGGTGAACTTCTGGTACGCCGCGTGTGGTCCGTGCATCGTCGAGGCGCCTCTCCTCGAGCAGGTCTGGCAGAAATCCAAGGACGAGGACGTATCTTTCCTCGGCGTCAACACCTACGACCAGCCGGCCACGGCGCTCTCCTTCGCCAAAGACAACGGCGTCACCTACCCGAGCGTTATCGATGTCGTCGACGGGAGAGTCAAGCTCGCCTTTGCACAGGTCACGCCGATTCAGGCGACACCGACCACCCTCGTCATCGACAGGCAAGGACGGGTGGCCGCGCGGATCATCGGGCAGCTGGCCAGCGCATCGATCCTGTCGACCCTGGTCAGCGACGCGCTCGACGAGGATTCACCATGAATCCTGGAACCATGATCGTCGATGGCGCTCTCTGGGTCGCGATTCCCGTCGCACTCCTCGCGGGCCTGGTGTCGTTCGTCTCCCCGTGCGTCCTGCCGCTCGTCCCGGGTTACCTCGGATATCTGGGAAGCGCAACGGTCGCTCCCGTCGGCCCATCTCGACCGGGCGGAGCAGTGTCACCCGAACGTGCCCGACTCCTTGCGGGTGTTGCCCTCTTCATCGCCGGCTTCACGGTCGTCTTCGTCGCAGTGACAGTACTCGGGGGCGCCTTCGGTCTCGTGCTCCTGCAGTACGCCAACATCCTCACCCGGATGTTTGGCGTCGTCATCATCGTGCTCGGTTTCATCTTCGTCGGGTTCTTCGGTATCGCCCAGCGGAGCATTCGTCCGCGCGTTCAGGGCAGAGCTGGCCTGATCGGGGCGCCGCTGCTCGGGTTCGCTCTCGGAGTGGGGTGGACGCCCTGCATTGGCCCGACGCTCGCAGCAATCATCTCGATGTCATGGAATCTCGGCGATCCCGCCCGCGCGGGCTTGCTGGGGCTTGCGTACTCGCTGGGCCTGGGTATCCCGTTTCTTGTGCTCGCGGCCGGATGGGGTTGGGCATCGCGATCCGTGAAATTTCTGCGCCGTCATATCCGCGCACTGAACATCCTCGGAGGGTCGATGCTCATCGCCCTCGGTGTGCTCATGGTGACCGGTGCATGGGCCACGCTGATGTCCCAACTGCAACAGGTGGTGATCAATGTCCCCCTCCCGATCTGATGCCCGAACGGAAATGATGACGGATCCGCTGCGCCCCAGCGATCATGCCGACGCTGCCGTGCCTGCCGAGGTCGCCCAACCATCCTTGGGGCCCACCGGATGGCTCCGCTGGGCATGGCGACAGCTGACCAGCATGCGCACCGCGCTTCTTCTGCTCCTCATGCTCGCCATCGCCGCGGTCCCCGGGTCGCTGTTCCCGCAGCGCAGTGCCGATCCGAACGGTGTCACCCAATGGGAGAGAAACAATCCAGAGGCGTTCCCGATCGCCGATGCTCTCGGGCTGTTCGACGTGTACCTCTCGCCCTGGTTCTCCGCGATATACCTTCTGCTGTTCACCTCGCTGATCGGGTGTGTCGTCCCGCGCGCGAAGTATCACTACAAGGCGCTGCGCTCGCACCCTCCCCGCACCCCGGCCAGACTCCATCGGTTGCCGGCATACGCCGAGGTCACGTTTCCGGATGCTGGCGACGTCACGGCGGCGGGCGTGGTCGACATCGCCGCAGCGCAGTTGCGTAAGGCGGGATATCGGGTGGAGCGCTACGACGGGCGTGGTGCCTTCTCTGTTTCCGCAGAACGAGGGTACCTTCGTGAGACGGGCAACCTGATCTTCCACGTCGCCCTCGTCGGCGTTCTCATCTCCGTCGCGATTGGAGGATCGTTCGCCTATACCGGGCAACGCGTCGTTGTGGAAGGCACTACTTTCGTCAACGCGCTAAGCGACTATTCCTCCTTCAACCCGGGACGTTTCGTCGATGGCGCAGGCCTTGCCCCTTACTCCCTGACACTCGACAGCTTCGGCGTCTCATATCGACTTCCGGGGAGCGCCGGAGCAGGACAAGCTGGAGATTTCGACGCGCAGGTGACGATCCGCCAGCTCGGTAGGGAAGATCGCAAGCAGAACGTGATCGTGAACTACCCGATCGCCGTGGGAGGCGACCGCATCTTCTTGCTCGGGAACGGATACGCCCCCACCATCACGGTCCGCAACGCTGACGGAGAGGTCGTCTACAGCGAATCGCAGCCCTTCCTCCCTCAGGATTCGAACATGACGTCACTTGGCATCATCAAAGTTCCGGATGGCTTACCAGAGCAAGTCGGACTCGTCGGATTCTTCTACCCCACGCGCGGCGTGTTGAACTCTGGCGCCTACACCTCGATCTACCCGGACGTCGTTAACCCAGTACTGACCTTCAACGTCTTCAGCGGTGATCTCGGTATCGACGACGGCACGCCACGGTCCGTCTACACGCTCGATGTGAGTGGACTCACGCAGCACACCGGCGGGGACAGCAACCAGGAGTCCCTCGAACTCACCCCCGGCGCAACGGTCGATCTGCCGAACGGTTGGGGCACGGTGACCTGGGAATCGATCTCCGCAGAGAAGCCGGTGAAGCGTTTCGCTTCACTTCAGATACAGCACGATCCCAGTAGCGGTTGGGTGCTGGGATTCTCGCTGCTCGCAACGCTGGGGCTATTCGCCGGGCTCTTCGTTCCTCGCCGTCGCCTCTGGGTCAAGGCGCGGGCGAGCGCATCCGGCGTGCGTGTCGAGTATGCGGGCCTTGCACGAGGGGAAGACCCGGCCCTGCAGCGCGCCGTCGACGATCTCGCGATGCGTCACGCGGCTGAGCTGCGAAACGAGACATCGGAGAAGTCGCTGTGAAGATCACCCACACGCGAAAGAGCACGCCTGTTGCCGACTGCTCGGCGCCACCGATCCGACCCCAGAGGCACGCGACGACAGGGCGAGATCGCGTACTCGACGATCAGCGCCACGCCCGTCCAAGATCGAGTCACCGCACGGTGCGGCGGCGATCCCGCCAGAACCCAACCATCAAACGGTCGGCGCAAAAGGCGGCGATCCTTGTCGTGGTGGGCGCGCTCATCACCACCTTCGCTCTCCCCGCGTTTGCGAGCCCGCCCGTAGATCCCGCAGACCCGCGGACTCTTCAACAGGTCGCCGCGGGTGACTCGCAATCCCTGGTTGTCGCCTCCGACGTGTTGCCGTCGCCCCTTCAGCGGGGAACCTTCTCCGCGACGACACCGGATGAGATCGCGAAGAGGAAGGCTGCCGAAGCTGCTGCTGCCAGAGCGACCGCCAACGCCCAGGTCACCTCGGCTCGCTTCGACTTCAGCATGGTCTCACCAGGAAGCGGTCTCGTGCGCTGGCCCTTGGGCGGGCCCTTCACCGTAGGCGACCGCTTCGGGGCGCGCGGCGGTGCGCACATGGGTACCGACATGCTGGCCGAGGGCGGGACACCGGTCTTCGCGGCTCTCGACGGGGTCGTCAGGATTTCGCAGGATAGCTATTCCGCGTATGGCGTGGCGATCGTCCTGGAATCGGTCGTGAACGGACGGCGCGTCAGCACCGTGTACCCGCACATGCGCTCCGGAAGCCGTGAGGTCGGCGTCGGGCAGACCGTGTCCGCGGGTCAACTGATCGGCCTCGTCGGCAGCACTGGTCGGTCTACCGCGAACCACCTGCATTTCGAGGTGTATATCGACGGACAAGCCGTTGACTCGCTGAGCTGGCTCGAAGCGAATGCGGGCTGACCTGTCCTCTCTACCAGCTCGGCACCCCATCGCCCGTAACTGCCCTTTGATCGAGAGGATGATCTCGCATGAATGACGTCGCCCCGCTGTCCCTCGACAGCATTTCATTGCTGCTCGTGTGGACCGCGATCACCACCTACCTGCTGGCGTTCGTCGCTTTCAGCATTGACCTCGCGCAACGCGCCGCCCGCACACCAGCACCGCAACGCCAACATGAGCTCGTCGCAGCCGGCAGTTCTTCGCACACCCGAGCCCTTCTAGGTGTGGAGGATCCGCGAGAGTCGCCGGATAGCATCCGGGTTCCACCGTCGCAAAGGCCTCGACTACTGTGGGCGAGGATCGGGACGTCGCTGACGGCGCTCGCCTTCCTCTTTCATGTGGCAGGGACTGTCACCCGTGGCATCGCCGCCGAACGCGTCCCCTGGGCGAACATGTACGAGTTCGCCCTCACAGGCACCGTCCTGATCGTCGCGGTCTACCTCGCCGTTCTGCGGCGCTACGACCTCCGCTTCCTCGGCGCGTTCCTCATCGGCATGATCGTGCTCCTTCTCGGTGGCTCGTCGATCAGTTTCTACGTCGAGGTCGTGCCGTTGATGGATCCACTCAAGAGCGTCTGGCTCGTCATCCACGTCTTCGTCGCATCGCTGGCTACCGCCCTGTTCGCCATCGCCTGCGGCATATCCATCACCCAACTGCTGCAGAACCGGCGGACACGCCGACTCGCCCGAGCGTCGGCCGACGCTTGTCAGGAGCCAGGACCGAGCTTCCTGAACACCGTGCCGGCCACCGACACGCTGGAAACGCTCGCGTACCGCTTCGCGATCGTCGGATTCATGTTCTGGACCTTCACCCTGATCGCCGGCGCGATCTGGGCCAATGACTCCTGGGGTCGGTACTGGGGGTTCGACGTCAAAGAAGTGTGGACCTTCGTGATCTGGGTGCTCTACGCCGGGTACATCCATGCCAGAGCGACCCGCGGCTGGCGAGGATCACCGTCCGCGTGGTTGTCCATCGTCGGATTCGCCGCCGTGCTTTTCAACTTCACGATCGTCAACATGTACTTCCAGGGCCTGCACTCCTACTCAGGCCTATCTTGACCTCACCGACCCCCGCAACCGCTGGACACTGAAATGGACGTGCGCTCATTCCCAGCCTCACAAGAGCGCAGAACGCCCGGAGAGTGGATACGGTCGGGCGGCTGTTCTCAGACGTAGACGCCGCGCTCCTCCATAAACCTGACGGGGTTTGTGTATCCGCCGTTGATGTAGACCTCGAAGTGCAGGTGGCAACCGAAGGAACGGCCGGTGTTTCCGGCGTAGGCAATCACTTGCCCGGAGTTGACCCACTGACCGCGCCGCACGATGATCCCTCCGGGCTTGATATGCGCGTAACCGGTGCCCACTCCCCCGCCATGCTGGATGCGAACGTAGTTTCCGTAGCCACCATTTGCGCCGGCATAGTCGACTGTCCCAGAATTAGCGGCATAGATCGCCGCCCCACATCCGTTGGCGAGGTCCGCGCCGTAGTGGTAGCTCGACGAACAGCCCTGAGGCCCGCAGATCGGCGTTCTTGGACCATAGCTTGAACTGCGAGACCCTCCATGGGGGCGGACCCATCCACCGCTTTTTGCGGATCCGCCGCCTCCCCCGTTGCCTCCTCCGTTGGCGGCGGCCGCCGCGGCTTCCCGCTCGCGGCGGGCCTTCTCCTGAGCCTCTCGTGCCGCGACGCCGGCCTGGTATCCGGCAACGGTTTGCGTGGTGGTGTCTTTGAGAGCGGCCAGTTGCGCCTTCATCGTGTCGAGATTCGCCGCCTGTTCGTCGAGTGCGATCTTCGCTGCCTCTGCCGCTTGCTGAGCGGCTTCCATCTTCTGTTCAGCGATCTGCTGAAGGCGGTCCCGTTCTTCACGTGCCACCTGCGCCTGATCGGAAAGGGACTGCGCAGCGTTGCGTGACGAGGCCGCTTTGTCGTAGATCGACTTGTTGTACTCGAGGAACTTCTCCATGGTGCCCAGCCGGGACAAGAGCTCATCGGCGTTGTCGCCGGAGCCGGAGAAGAACAGTTCAAGAGCGGTGTCGTCGCCTCCGTTCCTGTAGAGTTGGGAGGCTACCTGGCCGGCTTTGCGCGCTGCTTCATCGGCGATCTTGGCCTGCTCGTCCGCCTGAGCCTGCAGGGATTCGGCTTCGGTGATCGCAGCGAAGTACTCCTGTTGCGCTGCAAAGAACTCGTCAGACGCGGTCTTCGCGGCTGCCTCCGTCTCGGCGACCTTTCGGGTTAGGGACTTGATCAGGCCCTCAATGCGCGTCACTTCAGCAGCCTTGGCGGCCTCGTTGTTCTTCGCGCGTTGGACATCATCCCAGCTGGGGTAGGAGGCCGCGTGTGCAGCTGAAACTCCGGAGGTGACGCCGAATGCGGCAAGAGCAACGACACTGAGCGCACCCAGGCCGAAGGCGTTTCGTCGCGTGATGCTCTTCGCCCAGAGCGACTCACGCTCCGCGGCGGTGGGTGCGCAACCGCAGTCTTGTGCGGCCGCGGCGTCCGTTGCGATCCGTTTGTTCACGGTGATCCTTCACGGGTCGTCGTGTTTCACCGGGCTGGATCGTGCAGGACTGCGGAGATCTCGCATCCGGAGAGTTCTGTCATTCTCATGCTCGCGCGGCGTCCATCTAGTGACACGAACGGCGCACCGAAACTCCGACTCTCCCAGGCGATCGATAAACTCGTCCAAAGACACGGACCTTCCCTGGGCGCGCTCCGTCAGGCTCGTCCTCGTTGATCGATCTGCGCGAGATAGGCGTTGTACTCTTCCAGCTCTGCGTCCTCGCGGGATTCGTTCAGGCGTGCCCGTCGGCGATCACGGGAATGCCATCGTGACAGGCAGACGATGAGCACGATCAGAAGCGGCAACTCTGCATAGGTCCACAGGAGCATGCCGGCGACAGCCTGGTCGTACATCGGGTCGGCGTCCAGGCTCTCACTCTCATAAGCAGCGAACAGCGGAGCACCGGCACGAATCAGGATTAGGCCGAGGATGGCGTGGATCTGGATCTCCACAAAGATGTCGATCAGACGGGCAGGGAACGACGGTGCACGTGGAAGCGGATCCGAAGACCAGAGCGGTACCGCTGCGACCAGGCCTACGAGCAGGAAGAAGGCAAGCAGGAGGTCCGCACCGACGCGACTGCCCATCACGAGGCTGATGCCATCGGTCAGGTAGAGGCCGGGGAACACCACCAGTGCGATCGCGATGGGCAAGAGCGGATGCAGCAGAGCGCGGGCCCACGTGGATCGCAGCCCGGTCAGAGCCGCTTTCAGAAGCAATAGGCTGGCGCTGTAGCGCGGGGTACTGCGGAGCAGAAGGCGCCCGGGGGAACCGACAATGAGCAAAGGTGGGATGACCGTCATCGCAGTGATCTGCTGAAACATCAACGCGGTGACAGACACCGACGCGTACCTGTTGACCCCGAAGGTCGCGATGCAGAACATCAGCGCGCAGCCGAGTACGAACGAGATCGTCCTCGGGATCGACCATCGGCGACCGTTCGCCCACAACCGGATCGCGCCACCCAGGTACCAGCCACACAACACCACGGCTGTGAGCGTGACGACCGGTGACGCGCCCGCAAGATCGAATCGGAACCAGTCCGAGAAGAACGGAAGAATCGCGTCGGTCGACACGCGGGCTCCTTGAATAGTCATGGTGGTCGACACCGGGGGATCAGAGGTATGTACCCTCCCTCGCGCCCGGGGCCTCGGCTCGCCGACGTTCCGCCGACAGATCCGGCCCCCAAAGGCTCAATGTCCAGGCTACCCAGCCCGGACGGAACGATCATCTCGTTCTCAGGCTGCGGGCTTGTCCTCATGGTCGATGCCGGCATGCTCCTGGCCTTTCTCGAACCCGAGGAGGCGCAAGGCGTTAGCGACGACGATCAGCGTGGATCCCTCGTGGATGAGAACCACAGCACCGATGGTGAGCCCCAGGAAAGTGGCCAGGATCAGGAACGCGACGATCGCGAGGCTGGCGATGAGATTCTGCCGGATGATCCGGCTCGTCGCCCGGCTCAGGCGTACGGCGAAGGGCACCCGTCCGAGATCATCGCTCATCAGCGCGATGTCGCAGGTCTCCAGCGCGACGGTCGATCCGGCGGCCCCCATTGCGATTCCGATGTCTGCGCGTGCCATCGCCGGGGCGTCGTTGACGCCGTCTCCGACCATCGCGATGGGGCCATGCGTCTCGGCGAGGCGGGCGATCTCGGTCACCTTGTCTTCGGGAAGCAGTTCACCGATCGCAGTGTCGATTCCGACCTCCCGTCCGACGGCGTCGGCGACGCGCTGGCTGTCGCCGGAGATCATGACCAGCTGGCCCACGTTCGCGCCTCGAAGGGCGCGGAGGACGTGCGCGGACTCTGCGCGGGAGGTGTCCATGACGCCGACGATGCCGAGGAAGGCGTTACCGCGCCGAACGATCATCAGCGTCTGACCGGAGTCGCGGGCGGTCTGATACGCGTCGGCCAGCGCGGTGGGAAGCTGCAGTTGCTGCTCCTCGAACATGCGGAGGTTTCCGACCTCGACGCGCTCCCCGCCGATGGTGGCCGTGACCCCGCGTCCGATGACCGCGTTCAGGTCGTCCGCCGCGAGTCGGCCGCCGTCGGCGAGGCGCGGGGCGAGGTCGCGGACGATGGCGGTGGCGAGGGGGTGGTCGCTGAGTGATTCGACGGCGACGAGCGTGGCGATCAGGTCCCCTTCCGTCACGCCATCGGCATGGACAAGCGAGGTGACGCGGGGGGCGCCCCAGGTCAGCGTTCCGGTCTTATCGAAGGCCATCGTCTTCACCCGTCCCAGCGTCTCCAGTGGACCTCCACCCTTGACGAGAACGCCAGCGCGGGCTGCTCGAGCCACACCGGCAAGAACGGCAGCGGGCGTCGCGATGGCAAGCGCACACGGGCTGGCAGCCACGAGCACCGTCATCGCCAGGTAGAAAGCGTCCGGGAAAGCCTCCGAGAACGCGAACATCGCGACCAGCAGCGTCACGCTGACACCGACGATCACACCGGGAACGTACCAGCGCTGGAACCGGTCGATGAACTGCTGGGTAGGAGACGCGGCCTGGTCTGCATTGCGGACGAGCTCCACGACCTTACTTAGAGTGGAATCCGCCGACGTCGCCGTGACCTCGATCTCCAGGACGCCCGACCCGTTGACCGTGCCGGCGAACACCCGGTTCACGGACGGCAGCGTGTCGAGCATCCGCATCGCCCGCGCCGGGTCCGCCACCGGCTCCTTCTCGACCGGGATCGATTCCCCCGTCACAGCCGATTGATCCACGGCGGAGACGCCCGCAATCACGAACCCATCCGAGGGGACCCGGGAGTTCGGACGGATGACTACGATGTCACCCACGGCGAGGTCCTCCACCGGCACTTCAACAGGTTCGCTCGCACCTCGTCGCACCAGGGCACTGCGCGGCGCGAGCTCGGCCAGAGCCTCGATCGACTTGCTGGCCCGGCTGAGCGCGTACTCTTCAAGCGCGTGACCGAGACTGAACAGGAAGAGGAGAACTGCGCCTTCTGCCCACCGGCCGATGAGCGCGGCACCGATCGCCGCCACCAGCATGAGAAAGTCGACCTCGAACTTCCCTCGCAGCGTCGACGAGATCGCCGTGCGGATCGTGAAGAACCCGCCGAAGAAATAGGTGGCGAGGAAGAAGACGAGAGGCCACCCGATCAGCGGAAAACCGAGAGCGTACTCGGAGATCATCCCTCCGGCGTAAGTGATCCCGGAAGCGATGGCGAACCACAGCTCCCAGCGTGCCGACCCGTGAGCGTGGTCATGTGTCTCAGCGGAAGATCGTGCGGCCGTTTCGATGGAGGGCATGCCCAAAAAATTACCTCAAAACATTGTGATATGTTGTAGATGTGAATGATTCTCATGTTCGGGTAGCTGCCCCCGGGGCCACCTTTCAGCTTTCGGCGACACTAGGCAGTGCCGAGCTGACGAACAACGAAGCGGAACAGCTGGCCGAGATCATGCAGGCACTCGCCTCCCCCCTTAGGCTGCGCATTCTCAGTTCTTTGCGCACCAGGCAGAGAACCGTAACCGAGCTCAGCGAACTCCTGAACGCGGGCCAGACCACCGTGTCGAATCACCTTCGGCTACTTCGCCACCTCGGCCTGGTCAACGGAGACAGACACGGACGCCACGTGCACTACACATTGTTCGATGAACACATCAACGAGTTGCTCGACGAAGCCGTAGGCCACCTGAAACATCTCCCCCAGATCCAGTAACCCCCTCTCGAGTCATGCACAGCAACTGCACACTAGGTGGTGTATAGTCAGCACATGCTGACCATTGCTTCACGCCTCGACGTCATGAACCGGCTCGGCCGGGCCATGGCCGACCCGACGCGCTCTCGCATCCTGATGACTCTACTCGGTGGCCCGAGCTACCCGGCCGTGCTCTCGCGCGAGCTGGAGCTGACCCGTTCGAACGTCTCGAACCACCTGACGTGCCTGCGCGACTGCGGGATCGTGGTCGCTGAGCCCGAGGGACGGCAGACACGCTATGAGATCGCCGACCCGCACTTGGCTGCGGCGCTCACCGCACTGGTGGACGTGACGCTCGCTGTCGACGAGCACGCGCCCTGCGTGGACTCTTCGTGCACGGTACCAGGCTGCTGCGGGACGGGAGCGGGCGAGTGAGCGCGGCGTGCGGCTGCGAGCACGACGAGCCGGAGACCGCTGTCGGCGAAGAGGCCGAGGAGGCGGAGCACCCCTGGTGGCGGGACCGCGCGATCATGGTCCCGGTGTTCTCCGGTATCGCGTTCCTTACCGGCCTGGTCCTGGAGTGGTCCGGGTTGGAGATCCCGGCGCTGGTGCTGTTCTGGATCGGTCTGCTGCTGGGCGCGTCGACCTTCACCCCGGGTGCGATCCGGAAGCTGTTCAAGGGCAAGCTCGGCATCGGCCTGCTGATGACGATCAGCGCGGTCGGCGCGGTGATCCTCGGCTACGTCGAGGAGGCCGCCGCCCTGGCGTTCCTGTACTCGATCGCCGAGGCGCTGGAGGACAAGGCGATGGACCGCGCCCGCGGCGGACTGCGGGCACTGCTCAAGCTCGTCCCGGAGACCGCGACTATCCGCCGCGACGGAGCATCGGTCGAGGTCGCCGCGAAGGATCTCCAGGTGGGTCAGCTGATGTTGGTGCGTCCGGGTGAGCGGATCGCGACCGACGGCGTCGTCCGTACGGGGCGTTCCAGCCTGGACACCTCCGCGATCACCGGGGAGTCGATCCCGGTCGAGGTCGAGCCCGGCGACGCCGTCTCCGCCGGGGCAATCAACACCGCCGGGGCGCTGGAGGTCGAAACGACCGCGGCGGGCACGGACAATTCGCTGACGACGATCGTCGACCTGGTGGAGAAGGCTCAGGCCGAGAAGGGCGACCGCGCCCGTCTCGCCGACCGCATCGCCCGCCCCCTCGTTCCCGGCGTGCTCATCCTCGCCGCGCTCGTCGCGATCATCGGGTCGCTGCTCGGTGACCCGGAGCTGTGGATCACCCGCGCCCTCGTCGTGCTCGTGGCGGCGTCCCCATGTGCGCTGGCGATCTCGGTGCCGCTGACCGTGGTGGCGGCGATCGGGTCGGCGAGCAAGTTCGGTGTGATCATCAAGTCCGGGGCTGTGTTCGAGAGGTTCGGCGTGATCCGTCACGTCGCCGTCGACAAGACCGGCACCCTCACCCGCAACGAACCCGCCGTCACCGCCGTGCTCACCGCCGACGGCGTGACCGAAGCGCAGGCACTGGTATGG
Source organism: Microbacterium sp. p3-SID336 (assembly GCF_025143365.1). Taxonomy (GTDB): domain Bacteria; phylum Actinomycetota; class Actinomycetes; order Actinomycetales; family Microbacteriaceae; genus Microbacterium. The sequence continues at coordinate 31,098 of NZ_JALXPE010000030.1, forward strand.
GCGGCCGCGCTGGAGCAGCACAGCACCCACCCCCTCGCCGCCGCGATCACCGCTGCTGCGCCGGGCGCTCCGGCTGCGGAGAGTGTGACCGAGCAGGCCGGCCACGGCATCGAAGGCAAGCTCGACGGCGCGCGAATCACGGTCGGTAGCCCGCGCTGGCTCGACGCCGGGACGCTCGGGGACCGGGTCGCGGGGCTGGAAGAGCAGGGCATGACGGTCGTCATCGTGCACCGCGACGACATCGCGGTCGCCGCGATCGGCGTCCGCGACGAACTGCGCCCCGAGGTCCCCGACGAGGTTGTCCGCACGCTCGCCGCCCAGGGCATCGGGGTCACCATGCTCACCGGCGACAACGCCCGCACCGCCCGTGCCCTCGCCGCTCAAGCCGGGATCGGCGACGTGCGCGCCGAACTGCGCCCAGAGGACAAGGCCGCCGCGATCGGCGAGCTCAGCGAGAAGGGGGCTGTGGCGATGATCGGCGACGGCATCAACGACGCCCCCGCCCTCGCCGCCGCGGACATCGGGATCGCGATGGGCGCGACCGGCTCGGACGCCGCGATCGAGTCCGCCGACGTCGCGTTCACCGGCCACGACCTGCGCCTGCTCCCGCGCGCGTTCGACCACGCCCGCCGCGGACGCCACATCATCAACCAGAACATCATCCTGTCGCTACTGATCATCACCGCCCTGCTCCCGCTGGCCCTGTTCGGCATCCTCGGCCTCGCCGCCGTGGTCCTGGTGCACGAGATCGCCGAGGTCGCCGTGATCCTCAACGGGCTGCGCGCTGCCCGGACTCGGAAGGAGTAGACCGCATGAAGGTCGAACTGTTGCACATCGTCGACTGCCCGAACGCAGACATCGCCGAAACCAACGCACGCGCGGCGCTGGATGCGCTCGGGTTCGGGACCGTGGCTGTCGAGGTGGTGACGATCCGGACGGAGGCAGAGGCAGCGAGCACTCAGTTCGGAGGCTCGCCCACGATCCTCGTCGATGGTGTCGACTTGTTCCCGACGGCCCCGGTTCGCGCGCTCGCATGCCGGGTCTACGCGACCGAGAGCGGGTTTGCCGGAGCGCCCACGCCGGAGCAGATCGAAGCAGCGCTGCAATGCGCATCTCGATAGAGAGAGCGACCGGTGACAACGATCACTGGGTCACACCTCACGGCACAACGGTGTTCGCCGCAGGGACCAAGAAACCCGAAACACGGCGGAGGGGCAGGGCCATTGGCCTCTGCCCCTCCGGTGCTCACAGCTCCTCAGACGAGCAGTTCTGCGAGAAGGGTCTCGATCCGGGCCTTGATGTCGTCGCGGATGGGGCGAACGGCGTCAATGCCCTGCCCGGCCGGGTCGTCGAGCTTCCAATCCTCGTAGCGCTTGCCCGGGAAGAACGGACAGGCATCCCCGCATCCCATCGTGATCACGACGTCGGAGTCCTGAACGGCCTCAGTGGTGAGGACCTTCGGAGCCTCGGCGGTGATGTCGATGCCCTCTTCCTGCATGGCCTCGACCGCGATGGGGTTGATCTGGTCGGCGGGCATGGACCCGGCCGAGCGGACCTCGACACGATCACCCGCGAGGTGACGGAGGTAGCCGGCGGCCATCTGGGAGCGGCCGGCGTTGTGGACACAGACGAACAAGACGGACGGCTTCTGGTTGGTCATGGTTCTTTCGCTTCTTTCAGTCGGTGAGAGTGGCGAGGAGGCCGCGGACGCGGCCCTCGATGTCCTGGCGGATCGCGTCGACCCCTTCCGGGGAAGCGAGGGCCGGGTCGCCGACGGCCCAGTCTTCGTACCGGACGCCGGGGATGATCGGGCACACGTCCCCGCATCCCATGGTGATCACCACGTCGGCCGCGCGCACGGCGTCATCGGTGAGCGGCTTCGGGAAGGCGGTGCCAGCCTCGGTTCCGTCCTCGATCTGCGCGAGGAGCGAGCGCACGTGCGGGTGCACGTCCGACGCCGGAGCGGAGCCTGCAGAGCGGGCGACCACGGCACCGTCGGCGAGCCGGTTGACGATCGCGGCGGCGAGCTGGGAGCGGCCCGCGTTCTGCACGCACACGAACAGCACCTGCGGCACCCCGGCCGACCGATCACGGGTCAGATCGGCCAGGCGCTGCCGGGCGAACCGCTCGGTCAGCGGGATCATATGCGCCGTCAGCTTCGCCGAACGCACCAGGCCTGCGTAGGACTCACGGACGATCGCGATCACGAGATCCCGGTTCAGACCGGTCAGCTCGTCCGCGAGCTCCTCCGCGAGACGGGTCACCCGGGCGTCCATCTGCTGCAAGGCCTCGGCCCGTGCTGCGGTGTCCTCGGGCTCGTCGGTGACGGCAGCGGCGGGAGCGAACGCGTCGAGGAGGGCTGCAACGGCGCGCTGCTTGCCCGGGGCAACGCGGTAGTACACCCAGGTGCCGCGCCGCTCGGACAGCAGCATCCCGGTCTCCTTCAACACCTTCAAGTGGTGCGAGACGGTCGGCTGCGACACCTCGGCGAGGTCCGCGAGGTCGCATACGCAGGACTCGCCGCGCTGGTCGGTCGCGATCGCAGAGAGCATCCGCAGCCGCAGCGGGTCAGCGAGCGCTTTCAGCGCGCCGGCCACGGTGGCCGCGGCCTCAGTCCCGATGGCGTGCGCCGTGGACGGGGCGCACGCGTCGGCGTCGGCGATGACAGCAGCGTCGGTCATGACGTCCTCGATTCGGCGGTGGTGGCGTAGGGGTCGGTGTGGAACCAGGCTCGCGCAGCCCAGAGCGAGACGTAGACCAGGCCCACGAGCACAGGTACTTCGATGAGGGGGCCGACGACCCCGGCGAGCGCTTGCCCGGAGGCGGCGCCGAACGTGCCGATCGCCACCGCGATCGCGAGCTCGAAGTTGTTTCCCGCCGCGGTGAACGCGAGCGTCGTCGACCGGGCATAACCCAGACCGAGCCCCTTGCCGAGCAGGATGCCGGCGAACCACATCAGCGCGAAGTAGACCAGCAGCGGCAGCGCGATGCGGGCGACGTCCATCGGGTGGGAGGTGACCTGTTTGCCCTGTAGGGCGAACAGCAGCACGATCGTGAACAGCAGTCCGTAGAGCGCCCAGGGCCCGACCTTCGGGAGGAACCTCTCCTCGTACCAGTCGCGCCCCTTGCGCTTCTCGCCGATGAAGCGGGACGCGAAGCCCGCGACGAGCGGGATCCCGAGGAACACGAGCACGTTCAGGGCGATCTGCCAGACCGAGATCTCCAGCCCCTGCGCATCCAGCCCCAGCCAGCCCGGCAGCACGGTCAGGTAGAACCAGCCCAGCACCGAGAACATCACGACCTGGAAGACCGAGTTGATCGCGACCAACACAGCGGTCGCCTCCCGGTCACCGCACGCGAGATCGTTCCAAATCACGACCATCGCGATGCAGCGGGCGAGACCCACGATGATCAGCCCGGTCCGGTACTCCGGCAGATCCGGCAGGAAGACCCAGGCGAGCGCGAACATGACCGCGGGCCCCACGAACCAGTTCAGCAGCAGCGAGGAGACGAGGAGCTTCTTGTCTCCGGTGACGGCGGCGACCTTGTCGTAGCGGACCTTCGCGAGCACCGGGTACATCATCACCAGCAGGCCCAGCCCGATCGGGATCGAGATCCCGCCGACCTCCATGGCAGAGAGCGCGTCTGAAATGGCGGGCACGAAACGGCCGAGCAGGAGGCCTGCGACCATCGCGAGGCCGATCCAGAGCGGCAGCCACTTGTCGAGGGTGGAGAGCCGTTTCGGGGCGGTGCGGGTCAGGGTGTCGGTCATGCGAGCAACTCCTCGATCTTCGCGACGTAGACGGGTTTCGGGTGCGCGCCGATCAGCACGTCCACACGTTCCCCGGCCCGGTAGAAGCCAAGGGTCGGGATCGAGGTCACGCCGGCCGCGGTCACGGTCTCGGGGTTCTGGTCGGCGTCTACCTTCACGATCTTCACCCGCCCCGCGTACTCGCCGGCGAGCTGGTCCAGGATCGGGGCGATCGCCCTGCACGGGCCGCACCAGGTCGCCCAGATGTCGACCACGACAGGCAGCTCGGACTCGAGCACCTCCGCCCGGAAAGTAGCGTCGGTGACGGGAGTGACGGTACTCATGCGGAGACCTCCAGAACAGGTGCGGAAACGGTGGCGGGTGCGAGGTTCGACAGGTAGTGCTGGGCGTCCTGCGCGGCTGCGCAACCGGTGCCTGCGGCGGTGATCGCCTGCCGGTACGTGTGATCGACGAGATCCCCGGCCGCGAACACCCCGGCCAGGTTCGTCCGCGTCGACGGGTGCGCGACCCGCACATACCCGTCCGCGTCAGTGTCGACCTGCCCGGCCACGAGCTCGGAGCGCGGGTCGTGCCCGATCGCGACGAACACCCCCGTCGCGTCGAGCCTCCGCTCGGCCCCGGTGATCGTGTCGCGCAGCGTGAGCCCGGTGACCTGCTCGTCGCCGAGGATCGCGGCGACCTCGCTGTTCCAGGCGACCTCGATCTTCGGATCGTCCAGGACGCGCTGCGCCATGATCCTCGACGCCCGGAACTCGTCCCGGCGGTGCACGACGGTCACCTTCGATGCGAACCGGGTGAGGAACAGGGCCTCCTCCATCGCGGAGTCCCCACCGCCGACCACGACGATCTCCTGCTCGCGGAAGAAGAACCCGTCGCATGTCGCGCACCAGGACACCCCGTGCCCCGACAGGCGCTCTTCCTCGGGAAGGCCGAGCTTGCGGTACGCGGAACCCATCGTCAGGACCACCGACCGCGCCCGGTACGTCGCCCCGGCACCGGTCTCGATGGTCTTCACGTCGCCGTCGAGATCGAGGCGGATCGCGTCGTCGTAGACGATCCGAGCGCCGAACCGCTCGGCCTGCGCCCGGATCGACTCCATCAGCTCCGGCCCCTGCACGCCGTCGACGAAGCCCGGGAAGTTCTCCACCTCCGTCGTCGTCATCAGCGCACCGCCCGCGGTCACCGAGCCCGCGATCACGACCGGAGCGAGACCCGCACGCGCCGCGTAGACCGCCGCCGTGTACCCCGCGGGACCAGACCCGACGATGACCAACTCGACCTCTTGATTCGACATGCTTCTATATTGACACTTATCGAATCAGTCCGCGACTCTGAGATGGCATTGTCACCGGATGTTCACCTGTCGTGCTCACGCAGGACTGCCAGCACCTCTCGCGCGTGACCTCCGCATCATCGACGAACAATGCGCGAAAAGTGCACTCTTCAACAATCGGACCTACCAGTACGAGTCCTGGAGCGGTTCGCGAGCGAGGTCGACATCTATAGCATCGATGAGGCCTTCCTCACGATCGACCGACGCACGTCGGCGAACTGCGAGGCGATGACCGACCTGGGGCGCACGGTCCGCTCGGAGGTCCGGCGCCTGATCGGCGTGCCCGTGTGCGTGGGGATCGCACCGAACCGGACATTGAGCAAGCTGGCGAACCGCTGCGCGAAGAAGCTCGATGTCTTCGGCGGGGTCTGCGTCTGGCCCGCGACCCGGCCGGAGTGGCGGGAGCGTCTGATGCGCAGCCTCCCTGTCTCCGAGGTCTGGGGCATCGCGTCGCGCCTCGAGCGGCGATTGCGCACTCTCGGCATCGAGTCGATCTGGGATCTCGCGACAGCGGATCCGACGTTCATCCGGAAGCAGTTCAACGTCACCGTCATGCGAACGGCTCTGGAGCTGCGCGGCGTCGCGTGCATCGGCCCGGAGGAAGATCGGACAGGCAAGAAGGATCAGTTGATCGTCAGCCGCTCATTCAGCGAGAAGGTGACGACGGTGAACGGTATCCGCCAGGCACTCAGCATCTACGCCCAGCAGATGGCGTCGCGCCTTACCCGCCACTATCAGGTCGGCAAGACTCTTGTGGCCTTTGTCGGCACGGCTCACTTCGCGGAGCAGACGCACTACCCGCAGGTGAAGGTCCGTTTGCCCTTCCCGACAGCAGATCCCGTCGAGCTCACGAGGGCCGCCCATCAGTTGCTCCCCTATATCCAGGACGGTAGCCGGTATGCCCGAGCGGGACTCATGATGGTCGATCTCCTGCCTGCCGGCGTGCACCTGCCGTTGGAACCCTTCCGAGCCCCGCACGAGGACGCCGGGATCGCCGGCATCATCGACAGTGTGCAGAGGAAGGCCGGCAAGGAGGCGCTCGGGCTCGGGTGGGGCGGGATGCGTCCGGGGCCGTCGTGGCAGATGAAGCGCGAGATGCTCACCAAGCGCGCGACGACACACTGGGACGAACTCGTGACAGTGCGCGCCTAACGCCGGCGCTCGTGTCTGCACGGGACCTTCGGCAGAGCCTGCGCGAACACGGATGATCTTCGCGATCGCAGCGACGGCCTCCTCTCCGGGCTGTTCGATCTCGCGGCGCCCGTTTGCCGCAGCCTCCGCGCCGGAGGCGAACAGGGTCGCGCTCGTCTCGTAGGTGAGGCATGCGGCGTCGATCTCCCCGCTGATCACACCGAGACGGACCGCCAGCAGATCGGCCGGGTCTCGGTGCCCCAGCCAGCCCGCGCAGATGTCGCGGCTCCCTTGATGGCATACGAAGACAGCGGGCGGCTGGTCCACCAAGTCGCGGTCATATCGTTCGAGCTTGGAGTACTCCTCTTCATGCCAGATGCCGCTCGCGACCGAGGTCCTGTACGGGCAACTCGCACACGGCGTCCGCCGCGGTTTCGAGGCCGCGGCCATCAGAACGCCTTCCGATCGAATCCCGTTGGGTCGGCGCGGAGCGGGTCTTGCCATTCGAGGCCGGCGGCGACCGCCCGCGCGAGGCTCTCCAGCCCGAGTCCGAAGTAGCAGTATCCGTGCTCGAGCGTCGGGCACATGCCGTGCGGATGCTCGGCGCTCGACGGTGAGCACTCGACGCCGTGGACATGGAGAACCAGACGCCAGTTAAACAACGCCCGATGCACCTCTACGAAGTAGGTCTCAGCGGTGCGGATCCGGAAGCCGTGCTCGGTGGGCACGATGCCGGTGTTGGCCACGAGCTCGTGAAGGGTGCTCATGCGGTTCCGCTTCGCCGAGTCGTGCTCCCCTGGTGGTGCCGGCGCTCCTCCAGGGATCTGCGGATGGCAGTGCTGAGTGGCGGGGTATCCGCTCGGTGATGGTCGATGAGGTCGTGCGTCAGTTCTGCGCATCCGATGGCGAACTTCAGGATGTAGTCGATGTGTCCCGAGGCACTGGTCTCGATGCGGAGGATCGCATCCTCGTCGACGGGGAGGAGACCGCGGGAGGCTCGCAGCCGGTTGGTCGCGTCGAGCATCACGTGCCGTTCATAGAGCACCCATCCGAGCTCGCCGGTCGCCGTGTCGAAGTGGTTGCGCTGGTCACGCACGGCTGCAGCGTTGAGCAGCGCACCCTTCAGTTCGTGAAGATCCCGTCGGAACGTCTCGGACATGAAGTCAATCCTTCCAGCAGATGTCGCTTCGCTGCGGTCGCCGAGCCCTCTCCGGTCCATGCGCACCACATACCCGGCATCGGCCTCATGTTGTCGCGGCGAGCCCTTCTCCAATAGGTGCGTCTGGAAGGTTGAACGCGTCCGAGTTGAGGTTGTCGCTGATGACCGCGAGCTCTGTGGCCTGACGTGCCCGGTTCGCGGTGTTCCGGATGCCGAACGGGATGACGCGCCTCTCCGGGTAGAGGACGGTGGCGACGTCGGGGTGGTTGTCATAGGTGAGCAGCCATCGTGCTGCCGTGCCGTTGAGCGCGGTGGCGAGTCGCTGGTGAGCGGCACGGTCCATGCCGTGCGCGTAGAGCCGGTTCCCCTCGCGAAGGTAAGGCGGGTCGACGAAGAAGACGACCTCCTCGCAGATCCCGGCCTCGTCGACATTTTCGATGAATCGGATGCCGTCCGCGTAGCGAGACCGCAGGCGCGATCGCAGCGCGTGGACTCGACGGATCCGATCCGCGAGGGCGGGTCCGTTGAACCGTGACGCGAGCGTCCAACGACCGTCCTGAGCGCGTCCTCCGATAGGTCCGGATCGTGGCGCGATGATGCCGGAACGGGAGCAGCGGTTGACGATGAACGCGGCGAAGGCCAGCTCGTATGTGTCGACACCATCGGCCATCTCGAGAAGGGTCCGAGACCTCTCCCAGAGGCGCATCGTCGGGATGGTGCGCTCGACCTGGGTCGCGAGATGCTCACCGTCGGCCAGCACAGTCGCCCAGAACGCCGCGATCGCCGGATTCGCGTCGACGAGCCACGCTTCGTCGACGGCACCGCGTTCTACCAGGTTGAGTGCGGCGCCGGCGCCGCCAGCGAAGGGCTCGATCCAGATCTCGATGGGCAGCTCGCTCATCTGCCCGGTGAACATGTCGCCGAGCATCGGCGCGATGGACGCCTTTCCTCCGGGATAGCGCAGCGGGCTCAGGTACCGTTCCGCGCGGCTCTGTTGCATGCCTTCACATACCCCGCGCAACGCGAAGATGATGCAGGAGGCCACTCACGGCCGCCTGCCGGGCGTACCTCACATGACCAACCAGATCCTGGCCGGGAACCCGCATACGAGTTCCGTGAGCCAGTGGAATGCGCCTCTCTCCGCCCCGTAGCGCCCGTTTCAACGAGCGTTCAGGCGTTTCGTGTCCTGCGACATCCGATCAGGCCTGTCTCGGCCCTTGTCGGCGTTCGCTCGTCTCGCTCGCGGGAACCGCCGTCTGAGGGCGCGAAGTGCTCGCACAGCGAGGAAGATGATGGCCAACGGCCATCCCCACACCATGAGATAGGCCAGCAACCCGAGCAGAGCCGTCAGGTCAGCTGCGAGCAGGATCATCCAGGAGCCGAGTCCTGGATCGGTGTCGGAGGCGACGCCTTCCAGCCAGATCACTGTCGGCGCTGCGGCCATGACAGTCGCGGGCGCCAAAGCCGTGAAAATCGCGATCCCCGTGAGGACAGTCATCATCCGAGGAGTCAGGACTGGGAGCTTCATGCTGCCTGCTCCCGATGAGCGTGAAGACGGATCATCAGGATGGTCGCTTCCATGAACGAATCCGTGACCGGGGCGAGCCCGCGGGCTTCCGCCCACGGCGACGGAAGCCCGCTCTGCCATCGCTCGAGCTCTCCGGCCCACAGGTCCGCACTACCGCCGGATTCGATGAACGCCGAAAGGATGCGGTTGTGAACCGGACACTCCGGGTGCGGATAAGCGACAAGGTCACCTGGCTCACCGAGGTCGCTGCCGGTCAAGCACATGCCGTTGCAGTTCATGCCGGTCACATACCCGGCGCTCCGCCGAAGACCCAGTGAGCTATGCGACGGTAGTCAGCCAACTCCCGATTGCAGCGTCAAAGCCATCTGGATCGACGTTGTACTCCCAGGAATGGTCCGCGTCGGGTGCCGTGTAGAGCGTCACCCTGTCGCCACCAGCCTCAACGAACTTCTTCGTGATGGAGAATGGCACGGTTCGGTCCCCAGGTGAGTGGATGACCAGGGTCGGAATCGATAGGCGTCCAGGAATCGTCCAGTCCAGCTCCTGGAAGTTGGCCGGCGTTGTGAGGCCGGCCAATTGGCTGAGTGCCCGATTGGAGAGCATCAGATGCCCCAGGAGTCCAGCCGTCGCCGGGAGCCGTCGCCGCGCCGCGCCATGCGCGATGATCCCACGCCAATCCGATGCCGGAGAGATGAGAACGAGACCCGCAACCGCGTCGCGGGCCGCGCTGCGCTCGGCGACGAGGAGCGCGATGGATGCGCCCATGGACCAGCCAAAGAGGAAGACACGCTCGGCACCGTGGGCGACCGCGTATTTGACGGCAGCGTCTACGTCGGCCCATTCCGTTGTGCCAAGCGATGCCGCGCGACCTCGGGCCGCCGTGGTGTCGGCGTCACCCCTGTACGAAACGACCAGACTTGTATGGCCTTCCGCCGATGTCACCGGGACACTCCGCATTGCATTGTGCCGATCCGCCCGAATCCCGTGGATGTGGATTGACCACGTGTCGGCGCCGTCCGGCCCGAACTGCCACGCAGGACACGGACCAAGCGGCCCGTTGATTGTGATCTCGGAGTGCACTCCCATTTCGTCTGGGCTGAAGTGCGTCTCCCCTTCCCACCGAACCGTCCGAACGCCCGCGAGGCTTCCTCGCTGTCGGATGATGGTGCGCGTGACACGACGCCCGTCTGAATCGACGATGTCTCCGACTTGAGCGGCGCCGTTCGGAAAGTGCACAACGAACGTGCCCGGATGCGCGCTCTCGGGAGTGCGCTTGAAAGTGATCGTGGTGTCGTCGTAGGCCAGGACGCCCTCGTCGCGTCGGATCTTCCACGAGGCGGCCTTGCGTGCCAATACAACGCCCAGCACCAGGACCAACCCTGCTGCCACGATCAGGGAAGTGGCTGCCGTCAGCCAACTGAGGAGTCCTGATCCCATGTGCTTCCCTTTCGCAATCACCCGGCGGCCTCGATCATTTGTGGGAGGTCGGCTTCGACCCAGACTTCTGAATCGGCTACCAACGTGGCCTCAATAGGACTCAGGGTGAGGTTGCCGAGAATCCGGTGGTCATTGATGCGGATCAACAGGGAGTAGACCGTGTACGTGTCCGCCGGGTGTCCGACCTCGTCATCGAGCGATGGCAGCCCATTCCGAGTGATGATCTTGCGGAGACCGTCCGCCCGCCGTCGAATCCGGCGCGCCCGTGAGATCCGTCTAATCGAGAAGTAGACCATCCCGCTGGCGATGAGTATCACCCCTGGGTAGAACAGGACATCGAAGCCCCAGTACGCAATGTGGACCAGCGCTGGATTCCCGATCCGAAGGTGGTCGACCGTCATCGTGATGGCCTCAACGATGCAGCCTCCTATGATCGCAAGTCCGCCAGTACGGAACAGACGGTGCCCCGGAGCAGTGTGCCCGCGCGAGGCTCTGACGATGCCTCCGACGATCCAGCACAGTCCGGCCATGTAGATCAGCGCACTGACATAGATGGCGGGGTCGTATGCGTGGACCCGCGAGAAGTGCTCGACTGTCGGCCCTCTGTTCCGGCTTAGGAAGAAGGGGAGCGTGAACAGCGCACACCCGAGGACCGGAACAGGGATAGTTCGAAGCGGATGGGCGCCAATCCCGTCGATGGCTTTCGCTGCTTCCGCGAAAGCCCAGAATGCGAAGGTCGCCAGCACACACTGCACGAGCCACACGATGTTAGTACCACCGAGCCCGGAGTCCAGGACTTCAATCGGTATGACTGGTCCGAGCGTCATGATGGCGAGGCAGGCCAACAACACAGCCAGCCAGGTCATCCACGACTCTCGATTGCGAACTGCAGCCGGAATGCGTGCGATCAGGACGGCAATGAGGACGACGAAGACACCTAGGTAGAGGTACCTCATGTGATCAGCCGAAGATCCGCTCATCGTTGAAGTACTCGGGGCGCAAGAGTGACCGGGTGATGATCTCCCCCATCGCCTCCGCCTCACCTTCATGGAGCGCGTCACCCGCGAGTGGCGAGAGGGAGTTCGGTGTCATGAGCACTCGCCCTCGGACTTGGCCAGCTCCTGCAAGCCGACGAATACCGTCATCCATGGACAGCCCTTCGCACCCCGGGTGGCCCCAAAGCATGTGTCCGAACTCATGATGGAGGCCTCGCACCTGGTAGTAGACGCGATCCGTGGCCCTCAGAACCACCTTGGAGAGCTCTTCATACTCGATCCACAGGGCAGTCGTGTGCACGAGCGCGGGGTCATCCAGCTTCTCGATCCTGATCGGCTTGCCGGTGATCTCTGCAATCCTCGTCGTCAACTCGTGCGGGGTCCTGACCCGCGCCAGGTCATATTGCGAGAAGAGCTCAAGTGCTCGAGCCCTCATACTGGCTGCATCTTCCCACGGAGTCGACTTCATGCTCATGCTCCTCAACCCGAGCTGGGTTACCGCGTCCCGATCACTTGGGTGAGCGCGCGCAGCTCTGCCGCTGAGAGCGCTGAAAGCGATCGCGCGGCGATCCGCTGGACTCCAGATGCTGCCGCAACGCGCGAGAACTCGACGAGCGCCTCAACACGATCGGCATCCTGGTCATCCCCGAACTCCGTCAGGTAGGAGAGGGGAACGTTGAACTCGTCGGCGACCTCCTCAAGGTCCGAGAGCGCGAACAGGACCTCGTGGTCGCTGACTTGTCCGACCATGGACGGTGCAGAAGCATCCAGAAATGTGAGGCGACGAGCGAACTCGGCAGTAGGCACGAGCACTGTTTCCGTGTCTGCGTCTGCGTCTGCGACGACTGGTGCGCTGCGAGGATCTTCGACCTCACCGATCAAGTAGCCGACTGACGTCGACAGGGCGGCAGCGATGATGCCAAGGTCAGCGATGCGCCAGCGGCGCACGCCGGTCATCTTTAGGCTCAGCGTCGACCGGTTCAGCCCGGTCCTTCTGGACAAGTCTGCAGTACTTCGGATGCCGGCATTGAGCATCTGCAGCTCAATCCGACGGGAAATCTCTTCCCAGGGTAGGTCTGTGGTTCGGGTCACACGATGACCCTAGCAACAATTGGTTGCAAAATGAAGCACTCTGTTGCAGGCTCGTTCGCAGGCTTCGAGATCTCGGCGGACGGCTCCGCCCCGACCTCGGGATTGGAGGGGCGAATGGATGATGCGACGGAGGGGGAAGCGCTCGTGATCACGACACAGACGCGCAGGCTCTCAAGTCAGATGGCGGACGCGAGCCGGAGATTCAGACTCGCAACTCGGATTCGACTTGAGTTGGAGGCCTCGTGCCAGCGTGTGCCGCACAACGTGGAGGTCATCCGTGCAGCCGCACAGCAAGGCGTGCTGCTTACTGTTGCGGATGTAGAAGGCGTGATCGTCTTCGCTGCTCGCCATCGTCGCCCGCGCGCGATGACTGCTTGACCATGGTGGCTAGAGTCGAGCCAGCCAATCCAGGATGGCGTCGGAGAATCCGTCAGGATCCACGTTGTACTCGCGGGTATGAGCAGCGGGGGTCGTTTCGTGAAGGACAACCCTGCTCGGGCAACGGTCAGCGAATCTCCTAGAACTGCTGAACGGAGCTGTGCGATCGCCGCGCGAGTGTATTACCAGTGTCGGGATGTCCACCGTCCTGCGACCCGACCAGTCGAGTCTCGCGAAATCAATCGGTTCCGCCACCCCAGCCAGCCTGCAAAGAGGTCGTGTGCCGAGGCACATCGTGAGCAGCTCGACAGCAAGTACCGGCGCTGGCAACTTCATTCTCCGCGACGCGGTCTGTGCGAGAGCATGCCAATCGGTCGCTGGGGAAATCAGGATCTGCCCGCGCAGGAGGTCTTTGTGTGAGCTGTGGTCACCGAGCAAAAGGGCAATCGTTGCGCCCAGGCACCAGCCGACGAGCAAGATCCGATGCGCGCCGTTCCGCCTGCTGTAGGCGAGGGCCGCCTCGACGTCATTCCACTCGTCAAGACCGAGACGTGTCGCCCGCCCCATTTGCAGCGGGCCTTCCCCGTCCCCTCGATATGAGACGACTAGATGAGCAGTATCGGCGTGGCCAGACATCGCAGCAACAGACCGGAGGGCATTCATCCGATCGGCGTTCATCCCATGGATGTGTATCGCCCACGTTGTCGCTTCCGGGTCGCCAAAAAACCATGCCGGAGCTTCTCCTGACGGCGTGTTGACGACGATCTCACGGTATGGGCCAACCTCATCCGGTGAAGCGTGGATGTGTCCGTCCAGGACGCCGCGCCCACTCTGGAGTGATCCCGTTATGGTTTCGAGTCGCCTGACGACCGTCTTCCCATCATCGCTGAGGACGTCCCCGACGCGCGCATGGCCGGACTTGGTCCAAAGCCCGAAAGTCCCGGGGTGGCGCGTCAACGGTGTTGAACGGAACGCGGCGAGGTCGCCCACTATTCGGACATGTCTCCGCTTCTCGACACGTCGCCAACCTACGAGCAATCGGCAAAGCCTGCGCAACGCGACCGCCAGGATCGCTCCGACCAATAGAGCAACGGTGACTGCCCACCACATCAGTGCCGTCGCACCAGGATCAGCCGATACCCGTCCGGCACCACGGCCCGCACAGCGTCGATGCTCTCTCCCTCGACCTCGGCGAGATCGCCCCAGTGGGCCAGCTTGGCAGCCATCGACAGGCTGGGCACCTGCTTCGTCTTGGTGATCGGACTGTCGGTGACAACCCATCCGTCCGGAACCTGCGCCGCCAACCTCTCCCTCAGGTCCTCCGTGTCATCCCCAGTGAGAGTGAGTTCCTGGATCCTGGTGGATTGGATAACGCCGACGAGCATGCCTCCAGCCTAGGCCCGCATGATCACGTCACGTCGATGCCACACAGCCGGCAGCGCCGCATCGTCCCGGGGCTGTTCCAATCGCATCGGTCGTGGTTGCAGATCGCCTGCACGAGGTGGCACACACTGCACGTCACCAGAACCATCGACCCCTCAGGGAACACGAGCTCTCGCGGGTACTCGGTGAAGCTGCCATGCGACCGGTGCAGGTCGAGGGTTGGCGTCGGGTCGGACATGATCATCCACCGTCACGGTCGCTCTCGCCGATGTAGTCGCGGATGCTCTCCGCCAACCACTCGCAGGTCTCATAGGGCTTGTCCTGGTGCTCGTCGTTGTCGTAGAGCTCCACGAGCCGTCGCAGCTCGTCCGTGGCCGTGATCGGGTCACCGTCGAAGATGCACCCGTCGTTCACGTAGATGCGGGTGCGCTCCTGTGCGCCCGCTGTCGTGTCGATCTGCACGACGGTGTAGCTGATGCCCTCTGACGTCGTGTGCTGGTAAGCGTGGAGGTCCTCAAAGGGGCCCGCACGACGCGCACGATCAGCCTCGATCGACCGCGTGAGGAGTGCGTGGATCTGATCGCGCGCGAGGCTTTCGCCATCCACGCCGACCATCACTTCGTTCGCGAAATCCTCTGCTGAGCGGATGTCGTCCTGGGAGGCCGGTGTCGTACTGGTCATGGCTGTCACATACCCGGTCCCGCCGGTGCAGGCGGGACCGGGTCACGCCAGTCCGATTACGGCGAGGTCGGCGCCGGTCTGAGCGATTGCCAAGATCATGGTGTCGCGGCGAGTGACCTCACGTGGCGCGAAGCGGAGAACCATGCGCGCCTCTTCGGGTGTGCGGTCGGCCTTGGTGTTGTTGCATCGGCTGCACGCCGCGACCGTGTTCATCCACTCGTCCCGCCCTCCACGCGAGCGCGGCATGACGTGATCTACCGTCGTCGCGTGACGGCCGCAGTAGGCGCACTCATGGCCGTCACGGCGCAGCAGACCGGCACGCGACCATGGGACAGTGCCGTACCGGTAGGGCACGCGCACCATCTCTCGGAACTGCACGACGCGAGGCATCGGGAACTCGGCCTCGGCGGAACGGACAACCCTGCCAGGAACCGCGTCAACGATCGTGGCACGCTCACGTATCAGGAAGATCAGCGCGCGTTGCAGCGGCACGATTCCGAGCGGTTCCATGGATGCGTTCAGCACGACGACGCCGCTGGTGATCCTCACCATGGCGCTCTCCTCTCTGCTGAACGGTCGTGGATCCGGCATTTCCAGTCCTCGGAGTCCACAGCGGAACACGATGTGCGCTCGACCGGATTCGAACCGGTGACCGTCCGCTCCGGAGGCGGAAGCTCTGTCCATCTGAGCTACAAGCGCGTGGTGCCCTCAGGAGGAGTCGAACCCCCGACCTCCGGTGCCGTAGACCGGTGCTCTGTCCTACTGAGCTATGAGGGCCAGGTGGCGGCCGCGGGCAGTGCGCCCCGTCGCCTCTCCTCCTGCTGGTGCAGGCTGAGCTACCCGACCGCTGCGATGAACGCTTCGTCTCGCACGCCGGCGGTCTCGGCGCTTGCGACCCCTGCCGGATTTGAACCGGCGCCCTCCTGACTGAGAATCAGGCGTCCTCGACCATCTAGACCAAGGGGCCATCGCACTCCCCAAGAAGCTCCATAGGGAGTGCGCTCCCGCCGTTGACGGCAACGGGAGCTTGCGCGGAAGGATCCGCACCGGAGCAGCCTCGGTCCGCTCTCTCCGGCTGTCGCGGGCTTAGCCCGCGGGCTGACGGTGGGTCGTCACCCTGTTGCCGGTGCTTACCTGGCCGCCGGCAGCCTTTCAGTGTGCGCTCCCCGAGCAGGAATCGAACCTGCGAAGGCCGGACCCAGAATCCGGCTGGCCGTGCCAGCAGACCATCGGGGATCAGCCGCGTGTGCGGCGTCATGTGAAGTTGTAGAGCTCGCCCACCAGGGATCGAACCTGGGCGACCCGCTCCAAAGGCGGGCGTGCTGCCGTTACACCATGGGCGACTACGGGGACCCCGTCGCCTTACGCAGAACTGCGGATCGATGGTACTGACGCTCCCAGGTGGAACCGTCCGGGTTCCTGAACCGTATGTCGACGACTCGGATGAAGTCGAAGTTGACACCGGGCCGAACCTCGAGCACTTCGGCTTCCACGTCCGGCCACCCGTGGTCGTCGGGCACCCCCATGAACAGAACAGTGTCTCCCACGGCGATGTGCGCCGCTGCGACTTCCTGCTCTCGACTGTTGGACCCGAGTTCGCCCGATGGCTCGCTTCGCTGCCTGCCAGTGAACTGCCCGCCATCCGCCCCTTTGCCTCGATGCTCGCGGCCTGCCCGGTCGAAGGTGCTCATGACGGTTGCACGCCCGGCGAGCTTGCGTGGGTGGCCCGAGCCGGATTCGAACCGACGACGCCCCGTGTAGGAGACGGGCGCTCTTCCGCTGAGCTACCGAGCCATGGTCGCGATGGCGGGACTCGAACCCGCGACACCGGCATTATGAGTGCCGTGCTCTACCGTCTGAGCTACACCGCGCGGTCGGCCGGATGCAGCGACGAGGGCGATCGTTTGGTGTCCGCGCCCAACCATCCAGCGCGCTCACCCTCGTTCTCCTGTCGATGTCTGCGCGACATCCGGCCAGTGCCCACCCCGGGATTCGAACCCGGATGCCTTTCGGCAGCGCGTTTTGAGTGCGCCATGTCTGCCACTCCATCAGGCGGGCGTGGGGCACGGTGACCGTCGGAGTCTCGCGACGGCTGGACTCCCCAGAGAGGAGCGCACGCCCGCGCCACGCGCACTTCGACAGATTCCAGGCCCGGTACCTGACCTGCGGGCTGTCGCGCCCGTCGCGGAGGAGACAGGATTCGAACCTGCGTGAAGCTTCCGCCTCAACGGATTAGCAATCCGCCGCCTTCGACCACTCGGCCACTCCTCCAGACCGGTGACGAGTGACCCCATCACCGGCTTCTCCGCCGCCGAACACGGAAGGGGCTGGCCGCCCAGCGAGGAGGCCGTGGTGCGAATCCCGACACGCTCCTCCCGGTCGCGGTTGGCATCCGTGCCCGGCTCGACAACCAATGCTGCCGAAGTGCACTGGGAGGGACTCGAACCCCCGCCGGACTGGGTGTAAACCAGCTGCTCTGCCGCTGAGCTACCAGTGCGGACGGCCCCGCCCGTGAGCGAGGCCTGGTGCGCGTCGGCTCGGCACCGACGCGCTTCCCACTGTCGTGGGCGTTCCACCTGTGAAGGTGCGGACCGTGAGAGGCCGACGAGGTGCCGTAGCGTTCCCCTCTTCGACGTGACGGACCGTTCGCTCGTCTCTCGTGGCCACGGGAGACGAGGTCTGAGCCTCCTGCCGGGATCGAACCGGCGGCCCTCCGCTTACAAGGCGGACGCTCTGGCCATCTGAGCTAAGGAGGCGTTTCGCCCCGGCCGGCGCAGCCGGTGCTCGCGGGGCGCGGAGAAGGCGATGCGCATCACCATCTCCGACCAGCGCCACGGTCCTGCAGAACCGATGACGCCGACGTGGACCTGAGGGGACTCGAACCCCTGCGCTGCTCCTTGCAAAGGAGGTGCTCTGCCGCTGAGCTACAAGCCCTGGCGGGGCCGGTGCCGGCTATCACCGTGGAGCGGTGCGGGATGCGCGCGTCCCTTCTTCGCCGGTCGTGCCCCATGGCGCCGAACAGCATCCAGGCGGACGCGTCGGGTCGCCGTGTCCACCGCCGGGTTCGAACCGGCAACCTCTCGGGCTTCAACCGAGCGCTCTTCCATATGAGCTTGGAGGACGTGGGTGCAGGGGCAGGATTCGAACCTGCGACCTCCGGCGTATGAGACCGGCGGGCTGACCGAGCTGCCCTACCCTGCGCGAGCTTCGACCGGGATTCGAACCCGGGGCCTGTCCCTTACGAGGGGACCGCTCTGGCCTTCTGAGCTATCGAAGCGCAACTACGACGCCGGTGACACCAGTCCGGGCCGGAATCGAACCGACCTCAACGCGCTGGCGCCGCAGTCACCCGGGCTTGTACCGGCGCGGTGAAAGAGGCGCGACCTCGAGCACCGCGGTTTCGTCGCGCTGCAGCACGACAAGATCACATGGGGTGAACGACGGGGCTCGAACCCGCACAGAGCAGGTCCACAACCTGCCGCATTGACCGCCTCTGCCACGTCCCCAGCTCCCCCGGGTGGGATCGAACCACCGGCCTGCCGATTAACAATCGGATGCTCTGCCGCTGAGCTACGGGGGATCATGATCTCTTGATGGTCCGCGACCGACGAATCGAACGTCGCAGCACCGTCTTATCAGGACGGCGGCGTCACCAGCTGCTCTCGTCGCGGGCAGGCCTGGAGCAGTTCGTCCGACTCCAGGCCGCAAGGCAGCAGCTTTGCTTGGACTTCACCTGGCGGGCCACCGCGGGAGACCGCTCAGACCGTCGCACTGTCTTCTCCCGGGAGCTGGACGGCCAGTTGCTGTCCGAGATGTGTGCCCGACCGGGGAGTCGAACCCCGAACCTCCGGATCCTAAGTCCGGCGCCTCTGCCAGTTGGGCTAGACGGGCGAAGTTGACGCTCATGCGTACGATGGCGTCGTGAGCGCTGATGAACCACCACTCGACCTCGAGGACCTACTCCTCGCCGGCGGCGAGGAGCCCCGCTGTCCCGATTGCGCGATCGTGAAGAGGGTGGCGACTGCGGGGTGGGTCTGCCCTGAATGCGGGCATCTCGATCCGGTCGACGACGACGTCGAGTGGCCCGGCGAGGGCGAGGGCATCGGCAGTGTGCACGGCGGGTAGCTGTACTTCCCCGTGAGGTTGTGAACGCGTTCTGAGGGGGTCTGCCCGCCGATGC
>NZ_JALXPE010000031.1 GCF_025143365.1 Microbacterium sp. p3-SID336
CCGGGTTCGATCAGGCCGGCGCCACGACGGCACCCAGCACGTCGTGAAGCTCCTTTGCCTCGGCGTCGTTCACGGAGACGACCAGACGGCCGCCACCCTCGAGCGGAACACGCACGATGATGAGTCGTCCCTCTTTCACGGCCTCCATGGGCCCGTCTCCGGTCCTCGGCTTCATCGCTGCCATCGTGGCTCCCTTTCCTCCGGTGGTATGGAACGAGTTTATCGGGTGACACCGCGCCGTGGACGTCACCCGAGGACAAAGCCGTCGCGCGGCGACATCAGGGCACCTGCCAGAAGGTGCTCCCGAGGGCATACACGTGATAGATCCACACCCACTGCCCGAGCAGGCACAGGGCGAGGACGCCGAACCGCCACAGGCGCGAGCGGGGAACGGCGACCGCTCCCCAGGCCGGACTGAGGGGTACCAGCAGCCGGAAGATGCTCGATTGCGGGAAGAACACGGCCAGCAGGTACAGCAGGTAGCTGGCGCTCCACAGGCGCAGGTCGGCACCGAGCGCGCGCACCTGCGGCGACAGCAGCAGCGCGGCTGCGGCGGCGAGCACGAGCAGGATCAGGGCGACCGGTCCCCACCAGGCGGGCAGGCCCCACAGCGAGAACCAGAACTGCGACGCCTGCACCCACCCCTCGAACGGCACGAACCCGTCGACACCGCCGACGATCCAGTGCCGACGCCAGGCCAGCTCCGTCGCGAGGTACGCGCCGGGGTCGCCCGTGACGATGCCCGCGATGGCCTGCCACGCGAAGCCCGTCGCGGTCGCAAGCGCGCCGAGGGCCACGATGTGCACGACCTCCCGTGCCGCGAGCGGGTCGCCGCGCCGCTGCCGCCACCGCAGGATGCCGTGCAGCCCGAGGTACAGGGCGAACGCGAGGACTCCCGGTCTGGTGAATCCCATCAGCGGGATCAGCAGGTAAAGCCACGCATAGTGGCGGCGGGCGGTCGCGTCCAGGGCGAGGAACAGCAGGAGCAGGAACAGCGCCTCGGCGTAACCCACCTGGAACAGGGCGGCCAGCGGCCCCGACGCGAAGAACACGACGGACCAGAGAGCGGCACCTGCTCCGATGCGGTCGCGCAGCAGCCGGTGCAGCGCCAGGCACGCGAGGTAGCCGGCGACGAAGGCGAGCAGGAACGCGCCCGCTCCCCACGAGCCGAGCAGGAAGCCCAGGGCATTGGCTGCGTATGCGAACACCGGCATGAAGGCCCAGGCGTTCTCGGCCACCTCCCCGGCGTCGGTGAGGGGCAGCTCGGTGGGGTAGCCGTGCACGGCGACCTGCCAGTACCACTGCGCATCCCAGCCGAGAATGAAATCGATCAGTCCTGCGTCGTCGCCGAACCGCGAGAACACCGTCGACAGCCCGGCCGCCGCGATCAGGAACCCGGTCGTGACGACCCGCGCCAGCAGGTACACGACAGCGATCCGGACGGCGAGGGGAAGCCGCGCCCAGTGTCGAGCGGCGCTCAGTGCGAGGTGAGCCATGCGCGCAGGCCCCGCTCGACCGCCTCGATCTGCGCGAGCGGCACGCGCTCCTCGTCGTGGTGGGCGAGATGCGGGTCACCGGGGCCGTAGTTGACGGCGGGGATGCCCAGGGCCGAGAACCGCGCGACATCGGTCCAGCCGTACTTGGGCCGCGGCTCGGCGCCGACCGCCGACACGAACCGGCGGGCGATCTCGGCGTCCAGGCCGGGCCGCGCACCCTCCGCCGCGTCCGTGATCTCGACGTCGAAGCCCGCAAGCACCGCACGCACGTGCGCCTCCGCGTCGGCGGCGGACTTGCTGGGGGCGAAGCGGTAGTTGACCTCGACCTCGCACGCGTCGGGGATGACGTTCCCGGCGACGCCGCCGGAGATGCGCACGGCGCTGAGGCTCTCCCGGTACAGCAGGCCCTCGACCGGCACCTCCCGCGCACGGTACTCCGCGAGCCGCGCGAGGATCGGCGCCGCACGATGGATCGCGTTCTCCCCGATCCAGGCGCGTGCGCTGTGGGCGCGGACGCCGGTGGTGCGGACGATGGCGCGCAGCGTGCCGTTGCAGCCGCCCTCGACCTCGCCGTCGGACGGCTCGCCGAGGATCGCGAAATCGGCTTCGAACAGGTCGGGGCGGGCGGCCGCGAGAAGACCGAGGCCGTTGAGATCGGCGGCCACCTCCTCGTTGTCGTACCACATCCACGTGATGTCGATCGAGGGGTCGGCGAGCTCCGCCGCGAGCTTCAGCTGGACGGCCGTGCCCGCCTTCATGTCGACCGTGCCGCGACCCCACAGGAAGGGCTCGCCGTCGATCTCGATGTCCCGCACCGGGAGGTTGTCATGGATCGGCACGGTGTCGATGTGTCCCGCGATCGCGACGCGCTGGGGCCGCCCGAGGTCGGTGCGCGCGACCACTGTGTTGCCGTGACGGATCACCTCGAGGTGCGGGAGCCCCGTGACCGCCTGCTCGATCGCGTCGGCCAGGGCCTGCTCCTCGCCCGAGACGCTCGGGATGTCGCAGATCGCGCGAGTGATGTCGGCGGAGGACGCGGTCAGATCGAGCACCATGCCCCTAAGCCTACTGACCGCGTCATGCGGTGCGAGGCCGCTGAGCGTGCGCGCTAGCGTGGAGGCATGAGCGACGCGAGAACTGTGTGGGGCATCGGACTGAGCACGACGGCGGGAGACGGCACCGTCCTCGACGCGTGGTACCCCGAGGTGCGCACGACCGCACCCTCCCCGGCTGAGGCAGCCGAAGCCATCGCCGCTCTGCAGTCCGCGGCAGGCACGGACGAGCGCCGGAACGTGACGGTGGAGGTCGTCCAGGTGCAGCTCGACCTCGACGCGGCCCCTGTCTCCACGGCGGACGCGTACCTGCGGCTGCACGCGCTCTCGCACCTCGTGGTGCGCCCGAACGAGGTGAACCTCGACGGCATCTTCCCGCACCTGTCCACCGTGGCCTGGACCAATGCGGGTCCGGTGCACCCCGACGACGCCACGCGGCTGCGGCCGAGCCTGCAGCGCGCCGGCATCCAGGTGCAGGGCCTCGACAAGTTCCCGCGACTCACCGACTACGTGCAGCCGGCCGGAGTCCGCATCGCCGATGCCTCCCGGGTGCGACTCGGCGCCCACCTCTCCCCCGGCACCACCGTCATGCACGAAGGCTTCGTGAACTTCAACGCGGGCACTCTCGGCGCCTCCATGGTGGAGGGGCGCATCTCGCAGGGCGTCGTCGTCGGAGACGGCAGCGATATCGGCGGCGGCGCCTCGATCATGGGCACGCTCTCCGGGGGCGGAACCCACCGGGTGTCGATCGGCGCGCGCACCCTGCTGGGCGCGAACGCGGGCATCGGCATCTCGCTCGGCGACGACTGCGTGGTCGAGGCGGGCCTGTACGTCACCGCGGGGACGAAGGTCGTACTCGTGGACGGTCCGGTCACCTCGGACGGCGCACGCACCACCGTCAAGGCCGCGGAGCTGTCGGGCCAGGACGGGATCCTCTTCCGTCGCAACTCGGTCAGCGGCGCCGTCGAAGCGGTGCGGCGCGCCGGCAGCGGCGTCACGCTGAACGAGGTGCTGCACGCCTGAACAGGCGACATGCAGCCTCCGACATGCCGCCACTGGTAGACTGAACGAGCTGCTCGCGCCACCGGCCGGTCAGCATCGTCGTCGTCTAGGGGTCTCCGAGGACCGAAGCGAGCGCACCGCGCTCCCATCACCAGCCCGAACTGGCCATACGCACGGCGAACGGACGCGCGATCCGCCGTGTCCTCGCCCACCTCACCCCACTACCGCGCCCCTGTCGGGCGCTGACGGAGCTTTCTGCATGCCTTCCTTCCTCGATCTCGGCGTTCCCGCCGAGCTCGCCGCCGTCCTCGCCGCCTCCGGCAAGACCGAGGCGTTCGCGATCCAGCGCGACACCCTGCCCGACTCGCTCGCCGGACGGGACCTGCTGGGTCGCGGTCGCACGGGCAGCGGCAAGACCATCGCGTTCGCCCTGCCCCTCGTGGCACGTCTCGCGGCGTCCGGTGGCAAGCGCCGCTCCGGCCTGCCCCGCGGGCTGGTGCTCGCCCCCACCCGTGAGCTCGCGACCCAGATCGCGGCGACCGTCGCCCCGCTCGCCGAAGCCGCGGGGCTGACCGTCACGACCGTGTTCGGCGGCGTCAGCCAGCGTCCGCAGGAGCAGGCGCTCCGGGGCGGCGTCGACATCGTCGTCGCGTGCCCCGGCCGGCTCGAAGACCTCATGAAGCAGCAGGTCCTGCGGCTCAGCGCGATCGAGGTGGCGGTGCTCGACGAGGCCGACCACATGGCCGACCTCGGGTTCCTCCCCGGTGTCACCCGCATCCTCGCCGCGACGCCGGCCGGCGGTCAGCGTCTGCTCTTCAGCGCGACGCTCGACCGGGGCATCGACACCCTCGCACGCCGGTTCCTGTCGAACCCGGTCAGCCACGAGGTGGACGAGGCGAGCGTGCCCGTCGGCGAGATGACGCACCGCGTGCTCGTCGTCGACTCCCCGGAGAACAAGACCGTGCTGGTGCGCGACCTCGCCTCCGGCACCGGGCGCCGCATCCTCTTCACGCGGACCAAGCACCAGGCCAAGAAGCTCGCGAAGCAGCTGACCGCGGCGGGCATCCCGGCCGTCGACCTGCACGGCAATCTCTCTCAGAACGCGCGTGAGCGCAACCTGGGCGCGTTCTCCGCCGACCCGCAGGACGGCGGCGTGCGCGTGCTGGTCGCGACGGATGTCGCCGCGCGCGGGGTGCACGTGGACAACGTGGACCTCGTCGTGCACGTCGATCCGCCCGTCGAGCACAAGGCGTACCTGCACCGCTCCGGCCGCACCGCCAGGGCAGGTGCCGCCGGCACCGTCGTGACGGTCGTGCTGCCCGAGCAGCGCCGAGACGTGAAGGACCTGCTGCGCAAGGCCGCGATCACCGCGCCGCTCGAGCAGCTGACCCAGGACGCCGTGACCGAGCTCGTGCCGGAGCGAGCGCCGCACGTGCGCCCCGCGCCGCCTCAGCAGCAGCAGCGCCAGTCGCCGAAGCAGCGCCCGGCCGGCGGGGAGAAGAGCAGCGCCACGACGCCGCCGTCCCGACGCCGTCGTCGTCGTCGCCCTGCGGGCCAGGGCGGCGCGCAGGGTCAGCAGCACCAGGGCGGCCAGGGCCGTCAGGGCAGCCGCGGCGGTGCGCAGGGACGCTGACCCCACCGCAGACCCGCAGACCGAGACGACAGAACCCCCTCCGCGCCTGGCGCGTGAGGGGGTTCTCGTGTCTGAGGGGTCAGCGCGTCGGGAAGGAGCGCTCGGGCGAGCCCGTGTACAGCTGCTGGGGGCGGCCGATCTTGGTCTGCGGGTCGAGCTGCAGCTCGCGCCACTGCGCGAGCCAGCCGGGCAGCCGCCCGATCGCGAAGAGCACGGTGAACATCCGGGTCGGGAAGCCCATCGCCTTGTAGATGACGCCGGTGTAGAAGTCGACGTTCGGGTACAGGCGACGCTCCCGGAAGTAGTCGTCCGCGAGGGCGATCTCCTCGAGCTCCTTGGCGAGGTCGAGCAGCGGGTCGGTCACGCCGAGCGAGGTGAGCACCTCGTCGGCCGCCTCCTTGACGAGCTTGGCGCGCGGGTCGTAGTTCTTGTAGACGCGGTGCCCGAAGCCCATCAGCTTCACGCCCTCTTCCTTGTTCTTCACCCGCTCGACGAAGCGCGACACGCTCTGGCCCGAGTCGCGGATCTGGCCGAGCATGGTGAGCACGGCCTCGTTCGCCCCGCCGTGGAGCGGACCCGAGAGGGCCTGGATGCCGGCCGAGATCGACGCGAACTGGTTGGCGCCCGTGGATCCCACCAGGCGCACGGTCGAGGTGGAGGCGTTCTGCTCGTGGTCCTCGTGCAGGATGAGGAGCAGTTCGAGCGCCTTGACCATCACGGGGTTGATCTCGTACGGCTCGGAGTTGACGCCGAAGTTGAGCTTCAGGAAGTTCTCGACGAAGCCCAGGGAGTTGTCCGGGTAGAGGAAGGCCTGGCCGACGCTCTTCTTGTGCGCATAGGCCGCGATGACCGGGAGCTTCGCGAGCATCCGGATCATGTTCAGCTCGACGTGCTCGGGGTTGTGCGGGTCGGTCTGGCCCTCGTAGTACGTGGAGAGCGCAGCCACCGCAGACGACAGCACCGACATGGGGTGCGCGGTGTGCGGCAGCGCGGAGAAGAAGCGCTTGAGGTCCTCGTGCAGCAGCGTGTGCCGGCGGATCTTCTCGTCGAACTCGGCGAGCTCGGATGCGGACGGCAGTTCGCCGTAGATGAGCAGCCAGGCGACCTCGAGGTAGCTCGTGCTGCCGGCCAGCTGCTCGATCGGGTAGCCACGGTAGCGCAGGATGCCCTTGTCACCGTCGATGAACGTGATCTCGGACTTGGTGGAGGCGGTGTTCACGAAGCCGTAGTCCAGACCCGTGTAGCCGGTCTGCCTGGTCAGCGTCGAGAAGTCGATGCTGTCGTGGCCGGCGGTGCCGCGCACCAGAGGGAATTCGGCGGTGGTGTCGCCGATCGTCAGCTTCGCCGTCTGGTCTGCCGCAGCGCTCACGCGGACCTCCTCCTTCAGTCTGACCGCCTGCGCGTCGCATGGTGTCAGCAAGTTCGTGATCAAGCCGGAACTGGCGATCTCTCGGGCGCCGAGCGCCTGGTCAGGTGCTGACCGAATCGCCTTTACAGCCTAGTAGTCGCGCAGGCCTACTGTGACAACCGCCAAACGGATGGCCGGTCCGATGAGGGAACCTACAGCTGTGCCGCGCGCAGGCGGCGGGCGGCCTCGACGACACGCTCGGTCGGAGCGGTCAGGGCGAGTCGCACGTGCTCCCCGGAGTGGGCACCGTAGAAGGGGCCGGGGCCGCCGAGGATGCCGAGGTCGGCCAGACGCCCCATGGACTCCCACGCGTCGCGGCCCTCCGTCGCCCACAGGTAGAGCCCCGCCTCGGAGCCGTCGATACGGAACCCCGCTGCGGCGAGCGCAGGGAGCAGTTCTTCGCGCCGGACGCGGTAGAGCTCCTTCTGCGCTGCCACGTGCGCGTCGTCGCCGAGAGCGACCGCCATGGCCTGCTGCACGGGGGCGGGCGGCATGAGTCCCAGATGCTTGCGCGCCGCGAGCAGGTCGCCCACGATGCGCGCGCACCCGGCGACGAAGGCCGCCCGGTAGCCGGCGAGGTTCGACTGCTTGCTCAGCGAGTACACGCTGAGCAGGTTCGCGCGGCTGCCTTCGGTCACGCGCGGATCGAGGATCGACGGGATCGGCTCGGTGCGCCACGGCCCGTCCCAGCCCAGTTCGGCGTAGCACTCGTCGCTGGCCAGCACCGCTCCCAGCTCGCGCGCACGCCGGACGGCGGTCGCGAGCTCCGGGACCGTCCAGGTGCGCCCGTCCGGATTGCCGGGGGTGTTGATCCAGACGAGCTTCGTGCCCTCCGGCCACTCCGCGGGGTCGTCCACGGCGACAGGCGTTGCGCCCACGACCCGGGCACCCACCTCGTAGGTCGGGTAGGCGACGCGCGGGTGCACCACGATGTCGTCCGCGCCCAGTCCGAGAAGCGTCGGCAGCAGCGCCACCAGCTCCTTCGAGCCGATGGTGGGCAGGACGTTGTCGACGCGCAGATCCGGCACGCCCCTGCGGCGGGCGTACCAGGCGACGATGGCCTCGCGGAGGGCGGGCGTGCCGACCGTCTGCGGGTACGCGTGGGCGTCGGTGGCGTCGGCGAGCGCCTGCCGGATGACGGCGGGTGTCGGGTCGACGGGCGATCCCACCGAGAGGTCGACGAGACCGTCCGGGTGCCGCGCGGCGCGCTCGCGGTACGGGACCACGGCGTCCCAGGGATAGTCGGCGAGGTCGCGGACGCTCACGGAGCGGGCCTACTCGCCCTGCGGCGGGAGGGCGGCGATGATCGGGTGGTCGAACGGGTACACGCCGACCTTGGCGGCGCCTCCCGGAGACCCGATCTCGTCGAAGAACTCGACGTTGGCCTTGTAGTAGTCCTGCCACTCGTCGGGCAGGTCGTCTTCGTAGTAGATGGCCTCGACGGGGCAGACCGGCTCGCAGGCACCGCAGTCCACGCACTCGTCGGGATGGATGTACAGCGACCGTTCGCCCTCGTAGATGCAGTCAACGGGGCACTCGTCGATGCAGGCGCGATCCTTGACATCGACGCACGGGAGGGCGATCACATACGTCACCCCTCCAGTCTACGGCGCGCGGAGGCCTCGGTCTTCCGCCGGCGGCACCGGCGGCACGGGCGGGGACGCGATCGGGCGTGCTCGCGTGCGTGAGAACGAGGGCCACGCGATCACGAGGAGCACGATCCCGGCAGCGAGATACGTCCAGATGCGACCGCTCAGCGAGTCCTGCACGACCACGGATCCTCCCGGCCCCACACCGGAGATCAGCACCAGCATGCCCAGCATCCCGAGCCCGGCGGCGACAGCCGCCCCGCGGTCGTGCGTCAGCGCGCGCACGGCGATCAGGATCGCGGCGCAGGCGATCGCGGCCACGATCAGTCCGATCGGTATCGGCCCCCACATGACGCTGTGCGCGATCGTGCCGGCGACGCCGTAGACCCCGCCGACCAGCGCCGCGGCGACCCACGACAGCACTCTCGAGACCCAGTTCACGCGCACCTGTCGATCCTACCGGCGTAGGGGCGGCGTCCACCCCGGCGTTCAGGCCGCGAGACCCCACAGGCGCAGCAGCGCAGCGGTCAGTGCCGCGGCGATCACGACCACCAGGAACGACTGCCGCAGCCAGAGAAGGCCGGCCGCGACGAGCAGCGCCGGGACACGGGCGTCCACCGTGATCGCCTGTCCGGCCCCGAGGGTCTGCACGGCGACGAGCGCCGCCAGCAGCGCGACCGTGAGCAGGTCCGAGATGCGCGCGGGTCGCGGCGCCTCGAGCACCTTCGGGGGCACCAGATAGCCCGCGGCCTTGAGCGCGAGGCAGATCAACGCGGCGAGCAGGATCGCACTCCACAGGCTCATGCCGTCTCCCCCGTCGTCGGGCTGTCCGCGTCAGCCGCGCGCCCCAGCCAGTTGAACCAGCCCACCACGATCGCGACCAGAGCCGCGACGAGCACGGGCAGGCCCGGCATCAGGAACGGCGTGAGGGCGGCGGCGACCACGGCCGCTGCGACCCCGACGGCGACGGCCTGGCGCTGCCGCAGCCGCGGCCACAGGAGAGCGAGGAATGCGGCGGCAGCGGCGGCGTCGAGCCCCCAGGTCTTCGGGTCCCCCAGCACGTCGCCGACCAGGGCCCCGATCAGTGTGGTGGCGTTCCAGCCGAGGAAGATGCCGATCCCGGTGACCCAGAAGCCGACGCGGCGCAGGCGCGGGTCGCCCTGCGAGATCGCGACCGCCGTGGATTCGTCGATCGTGAAGTGCGCGGCGGCGGCGCGACGCAGCGGACCGCCCCCCACGATCGGGGACATGCGCATGCCGTAGGCGACATTGCGGACGCCGAGCAGGGCTGCGGAGGCGATGGCCGAGGGCAGTGCGGCGAGTCCGCCCGCCGTGAACACCCCCACGAACGCGAACTGCGAGCCGCCGGTGAACATGAGCAGGCTCAGCACGCACGTCTGCCACACGTCGAGGCCGGCGGCGACGGCGAGCGCTCCGAAGGAGATGCCGTAGGCGCTGGTCGCGAGCACGACGCCCAGCGCCTCGCGCCACACCTCCCGCTCAGCGGTCACCATCCGCTCCTCCGCGCTGTTCGCTCTGATGAACACACGATCATCATTCTGAACACCAATGGATGCATAGTCAAGCGAACGAACGTTTGCCATGATGAACACATGGAAGACCTCCGCACCCGCATCGCCCGCACGCTCCGCCGCGAGCGCGAAGGCTCCGGGCTGTCCGTCTCGGAGCTCGCCCGTCGCGCCGGCGTGTCCAAGGCCACGGTGTCGCAGCTCGAGAACGGCGCCGGCAACCCGAGCGTCGAGACGCTGTGGGCGCTCGGCGTCGCCCTCGGGGTCCCGTTCGCCGTGCTCGTCGACCAGCAGGCGAATGCGCCCACGCTGATCCGCGCCGACGAGCTGGCGGGAGTCCCCTCCGCTGCCGCCGCCTACAGCGCCACGCTGCTCTCCGCGAGCCCGCCGGGTGCACGGCGCGACGTCTACCTGATCCAGGCCGAACCCGGTGATCCGCGCCGCTCGGATCCGCACCACCCCGGCACCATCGAGCACGTGATCCTCATCGCAGGGCAGGCCCGCATCGGACCGCCCGACGAGCCGATCGTGCTCGACCCCGGCGACTACCTCACCTACCCCGGGGACGCGGCGCACATCTTCGAGGCGACGAAGCCGGGCACGAGCGCCGTGCTCATCTCGGAGCTGCGCTGACCGTCACTCCGCCCCGCGTCGAGGCGAGGGATCAGGGATCTCGTGCGGCCGGTATTGGGGCAGCCGCGACGCGGGAAGGATCGCGAGCGCACTCACCGCGGCGAGCAGCAGCAGCCCCAGCTTCAGCGTGCGCAACCGCGCCTCCTCGTTCACGGCCACCGCGGCATCCACCTGCGCGGGCGTGGCATCCGTCGTCTCGAGCACCACGCGCAGGTCGTCGTTGCTGATGAAGTTCACCTCGTTCAGGTCGACCTGGGATACCAGCGACGGCGGCAGCTCCGGATGCTCGACCACCGCGCGCCCGACATTCAGGGCGAGCAGCGACACCAGCAGCGCCCCCGCGAGCGCCGTGCCGACCGCACTCGCGAGGTTCTGCGTCGTCCCGCGGAGCGAGCCCACGTCGCCCGCGAGCTCGGCAGGGGCCGCCGTGACCAGCACGTTGAAGACCAGGGTCACGAGTGCGCCCTGTCCGATGCCGAACACGATCAGCCCCGCGATGGTCGGGATGGTCTCCCAGTTGTTCGTCACCACGACCGACAGCCAGACCAGCGCCGCCGTCGTGAGGATGAACCCGAAGACGCCGATCGTGCGCGGCGGGTACCGCGTGTAGAAGCGCACGACGAGCGTGGCCGTGATGAACACCGTGAGGTTGAACGGCATCATGGCGAGGGAGGTGTCGAAGGGCGTGCGCCCCTGCACGATCTGGATGTACAGCGGGATCGTGAAGTTCACGCAGGCTTCGAGCGCCACCACGATGAACATCGCGTAGACCGCCGCCCGCTCCCGGGAGGACCCGAGGACGCTGAGGTCGATGAGCGGCACCTTGCCCTCGCGCATCCGCCGTCGCGTCCACAGGAAGAAGCCCTGTCCGAGCACGAGGCCCAGCACGATGAGCACGGGCGCCGGTGAGAGCCCGAGGATGCTGAACGGCGCCGCGGGGGTCGCCGCGACGGCTCCCCAGCTGTTCAGGTTGTTGAACCCGAGCGTGAGCAGCACGATCGCCGCGCCGATGAGCAGCGACGCGACGAGATCGATGCGGATCGACGCGTCCCCGCGGTCGCCCCGCAGCGTGAAGCTCAGTGCGAACACCGCGACCGCGATGCCCAGCACGATGAAGAACAGCGGACGCCACCCGACCAGGGTCCCCAGCGTTCCGCCGATCAGGAACGCGCTGACGCCCGAGATGGCGCGCGCGGAGCCGATCGCGCCGATCGCGGTGGCCTGCTGGGGTCCGCGGTAGTTCTCCGCGATCAGGGCGACGATCGACGGCACGATGATCGCCGCGGCCGCGCCGGCGACGGCCTGACCGGCGATCGCCCACCACACCGTCGGCGCCATCAGCATCATGACCGCCGAGCCGGCGAACAGGGCGACCACGACCCGGAAGATCAGCACCCAGCCGACCCGCTGGCCGAGCTTCGCTCCCGTCATGACGAGAGCAGCGACCGCCAGGCCGTACATCACGATCGTGGTGCTCGCGACGGTGGGCGGCACCCCGAAGTCGCTCACCATGCCGCCGAGCGAGATCGGCAGCGCTGCGACGTTGAAGGACATCAGCACCTGCGCGAGGAACAGGCTGACCATCGGCAGCCACGAGCTCTTCACGGGGGCCTGCGTCGTCGTCTCGGTCATGTCCGCTCCTCCGGTGTCATCGCCGTCTCGTCGCCGCGCGCTCGTTCGAGCCGCCCTGGCCTGGAGCGGGCGCGGACGCGAACAGGTTCAGCCCCAGCGAACGCGACAGGTGGCCGATCGCCATCTGCGCGCGCACCGAGTTGCCCGCCTCGTCGAGCCGCGGGGAGAAGCCCGCGACGGCGCCCTTGCCCGGCGACACCGCGACGATGCCACCGGCCACCCCCGACTTCGCCGGGAGACCGATCTCGAACAGCCAGTCCCCCGAGCGCTCGTACAGACCGCTCGCAGCGACCACGGCCAGCGTGTCGCGACACACCTCGGCAGACACGACCCGCTCCCCCGTGATCGGGTTCACTCCCCCGTCGGCGAGCGTCGCGCCCATCACGGCCAGGTCGTGCGCGGTCACGCTCAGGGCGCACTGCCGGGTGTAGACGTCGACCACCTCATCGGGATCGCCGTCGAGCCGCCCGTAGCTGCGCAGCAGCCAGCCGAGCGCCCGGTTGCGCTCATTGGACGCCGCCTCGGAGGCGTACACGACGCCGTCCAGGCTCAGTGGTCTCCCTGCGAAGGCGGATAGGCCCTCTCGCACCCGCTCCCACTGCTCGACGGCGGTGGTGCCGGGCATGAGCGCCGTCGTCGCGATCGCGCCCGCGTTGACCATCGGATTGCGCGGGTGCCCGTCGTTCAGCTCGAGTGCGACGACCGAGTTGAACGCGAGTCCGGTGT
This sequence comes from Microbacterium sp. p3-SID336, assembly GCF_025143365.1. GTDB lineage: Bacteria > Actinomycetota > Actinomycetes > Actinomycetales > Microbacteriaceae > Microbacterium. The sequence goes on from NZ_JALXPE010000031.1 coordinate 12,701, forward strand.
TGTTGACGCCCACGATGTCGCGCACCCGCTCGTGCCCGTGCTCCTGGATCGCCAGCGCGTAGACGAACATCTTGGAGATCGACTGGATCGAGAACGCATGCAGCGCGTCGCCCGCATCGTGCACGCCGCCGCCGACCTCGATCACGGCGAGACCGAACAGCTCGGGGTCGACCTCGGCGAGCACCGGGATGTAGTCCGCGACGCGCCCGCCCTGCTCCCGCGCATACCGTGCATGGGCCTCGCGCACGATCTCCTCGACGCGGTCCCACCCCGGCAGGGTTCCGGTCGAGACCTCCTGCGGCACGTCGAGCCAGGCAGCCGGGTCGAGCACGCGTCCTCCTCGGATCCGAGACGCCCCCAGTCGTCACCGTCACCGTAGCGCTCGCGCCCGCGCGCCGCTAGAGGCTGCCGCCCTCGGGTGACGAGCCCTCGGCCCGCGCCCCCGTCATGCCGTCACCCGCGGGTGACGAGCCCCCGACCCGCGCGCCGGTCAGTACCAGTTCACAGCCTGCGAGTGCCCCCAGGCGCTGCACGGCGTGCCGTAGACGTCCGCGATGTAGCCGAGCCCCCACGCGATCTGCGTCGCGGCGTTGCTCTGCCAGTCACTGCCGGCCGAGGCCATCTTGCTGCCGGGGAGCGCCTGCGGGATGCCGGTCGCGCCGCTGGGGTTGTAGGCCTTGTAGTTCCAGCCGGACTCCTTGTTCCACAGCGAATTCAGGCAGGAGAACTGGTCCCCGCCCCAGCCGTAGCGGTCGGCCATCATCTGCTGCGCCGTGGCCTTGGCGCCGTCCACCGTGTTGGCGGAGGCGAGGGCGGCGGCGGCGGCAGCGGCCTGCTCGGCCGCGACGCGGGCGGCCTCCGCGGCGGCCTCCTCCGCGGCCTTCTGCTCCTGCGCGGCCGTGAAGGCCTGCTGCAGCGTGGCGGTCGCGCTGACGACTTCCTCCGTCTCGGCCGCGGCCTGCTCGGCGGTGACCGTCACGAGCAGCAGCGGGAGCGTGCTGCGGTCGGAGAGCGTGTCCAGGTCGTCCTCCAGCTGCGCGGTGTCGACGGGCGCCGCCGCGCTCACATCGAGCCCGGAGGCGGCGACCTCGGCGGTGAGAGCATCGGCCGCGGCGACCGCGTCCTCCCCGGCCGAGACCGTCATCACGGCCTTGTCGGCCATGCGCGTGAGCGGCTCGGCGCCGAACGCCTGGCTCGTGACGGCGGAGGCCGCGTCCGGGCGCTCGGCCCCGGCCGCGGGGGCGATGCCCACGGTGAGGGTGATGCCGACGAGCGCGGCGGCCGCGGTGCCGAGGATCAGCAGCGGGGTGCGAGCGGTGACAGTGGCGCGGGCGGCTGCCGCGTCGGAGGCGCGCCGAAGCGCACGGGTCTTCTGAAGCATGGGTTCGACTTTCGGGTCGTCGTACGCCCTTGCAGGGGACTCATCGGGAGCTCGCCCCAGGCGCAAGTCACCGAGTCTGCATCGTCAAGCTGAACAAAAACTAGCCCTCACCTGGGATTTTCATGAGAAAGGGCCCCGCGAGGCCAGCTGGCGACGTGGGGCCCTTCCCGAAGGATCGGCGTGCGATCAGGCGTTCGCGTCCTGACGCTTGAGACGCGAGGCCTCGCGTCCGCGGACCGTCTGGTCGAGGATCACCTTGCGGATGCGGACCTTCTCCGGCGTGACCTCGACGCACTCGTCGTCGCGCGCGAACTCCAGGCTCTCCTCCAGGGTGAGCAGACGCGGCGGCGTCATCGACTCGAAGTTGTCGGCCGTGGAGGAGCGCATGTTGGTGAGCTTCTTCTCCTTGGTGATGTTCACGTCCATGTCGTCGGCGCGCGAGTTCTCGCCGATGACCATGCCCTCGTAGACCTCTTCGGTCGGCTGCACGAAGAACGACATGCGCTCCTGCAGCGCGATCATCGCGAACGGCGTCACGACACCTGCGCGGTCGGCCACGATGGAGCCGTTCTGACGCGTCGTGATGTGCCCCGCCCACGGCTCGTAGCCGTGCGAGATGGCATTCGCGATGCCGGTGCCGCGCGTGGTCGTGAGGAACTCGCTGCGGAAGCCGATGAGGCCGCGCGAGGGGACGATGAACTCCATGCGCACCCAGCCGGTGCCGTGGTTGGTCATGTTCTCCATGCGGCCCTTGCGGTTCGCCAGGAGCTGCGTGATGGCGCCGAGGTGCTCCTCCGGCGTGTCGATCGTCAGGTGCTCGAACGGCTCGTAGGTCTTGCCGTCGATCTTCTTGGTGACGACCTGCGGCTTGCCCACCGTGAGCTCGAAGCCCTCGCGGCGCATGTTCTCGACGAGGATGGCGAGGGCGAGCTCACCGCGACCCTGCACCTCCCAGGCGTCGGGACGGCCGATGTCGACGACCTTGAGCGAGACGTTGCCGATGAGCTCGCGGTCCAGGCGGTCCTTCACCATGCGCGCGGTCAGCTTGTGCCCCTTCACCTTGCCCATCAGCGGCGAGGTGTTGGTGCCGATCGTCATCGAGATCGCGGGGTCGTCGACCGTGATGGCCGGCAGCGGCCGGATGTCCTCGGGGTCGGCGATCGTCTCGCCGATCGTGATGTCCTCGAAGCCCGCGATCGCGACGATGTCGCCGGGGCCCGCGGACTCGGCCGGGTAGCGCTCCAGGGCGCGGGTCTTCAGCAGCTCGGTGATCCGGGCGTTGCTGGTGGTGCCGTCGGAGCGCACCCAGGCGACGGTCTGCCCCTTCTTCAGCGTGCCGTTGAAGACGCGGAGCAGGGCGAGACGGCCGAGGAACGGGCTGGAGTCGAGGTTGGTGACCCAGGCCTGGAGCGGCGCCTCGTCGTCGTACGCCGAGGCCGGCACGTGCTCGAGGATCGCCTCGAACAGCGGCTCCAGGTCGTCGTTGTCGGGCAGCGATCCGTCGGCGGGACGGTTCTGCGACGCGGCGCCGGCGCGACCGGAGGCGTAGACCACCGGCACGTCGAGCAGGGCGTCGACGTCCAGGTCGGGCACGTCGTCGACCAGGTCGGAGGCGAGACCCAGCAGCAGGTCGTGCGCCTCCTCCTCGACCTCGGCGATGCGCGCGTCCGGGCGATCCGTCTTGTTGACCAGCAGGATCACGGGCAGCTTCGCCTCGAGCGCCTTGCGCAGCACGAAGCGGGTCTGCGGCAGCGGGCCCTCGCTCGCGTCGACGAGCAGCACGACGCCGTCGACCATCGACAGGCCGCGCTCGACCTCGCCGCCGAAGTCGGCGTGGCCGGGGGTGTCGATCACGTTGATCGTGATCTCCTTGCCGCCGGCGTGCTTGCCCTTGTAGGTGATCGCCGTGTTCTTGGCGAGGATCGTGATGCCCTTCTCGCGCTCCAGGTCGTTCGAGTCCATGGCGCGCTCTTCCACGTGCGAGTGTTCGCCGAAGGACCCCGTCTGGCGGAGCATCGCGTCGACAAGAGTGGTCTTGCCGTGGTCGACGTGGGCGACGATTGCGACGTTGCGGAGGTCAGAGCGGAGGGCGTGCGCCATACAAGGGTCCTCAAAAGGTGTGGGGTTGCGCCGGGAAGCCGACGTTCCAGGATAACGTACCGGCGGCCTGCCTTCCTGAGCGCAGGTCGTAGCATCGAGTTCGTGACCCCCGCCGCCCCTCTCCCCGCCCCGCGCGAGAGCCGCGCCCGCCTGTGGTGGGAGATCGCGATCGTGCTGGCCCTGGGGCTCGGACAGTCGGCGGTGTACGCGATCGTGCAGCTCGCCTATCGGCTCACCGACGACGTGCCCCTGGCGGACCAGACCGCCACGCTCAACCCCTCGCGCAGCGACCGCGAGCTGTTCGACCTGATCTATCAGCTGCTCTCGATCGGGTTCTCCCTCGTGCCGGTGCTGCTCGTGTGCTTCCTGCTCTGGCAGCGACGCCGCCCGCACCTCGCGCGGCTCGGACTGGACGGGACCAGGGTCATCGGCGACGTCGGCCGCGGAGTGCTCCTGGTGGTGGCCATCGGGGTGCCGGGACTCGCGCTCTACCTCGTCGGGCGCGCGACCGGGCTCTTCGTCGCCGTGAACCCCGCGGGCCTCGACGCGTACTGGTGGACCGTGCCCGTGCTCCTGCTCGCCGCGGCCCGCGCCTCGCTGCAGGAGGAGTTCGTCGTGCTCGGCTACCTGTTCGCGCGGCTCCGGCAGCTCGGCTGGTCGCCCTGGGCCATCATCGTCGCCACCTCGGTGCTGCGCGCGAGCTACCACCTGTATCAGGGCCCGGGCGCCTTCATCGGCAACCTCGCGATGGGCCTGCTCTTCGGATGGCTGTTCCAGCGCTCCGGACGGCTGCTGCCGTTCCTGGTGGCGCACTTCCTGATCGACGCCACCGTCTTCGTCGGCTACCCCTGGGCGGCCGCCACCTGGCCGAGCCTGTTCGGCCTGCCCGGCTGACCCGGATCAGGTGGCGTTCACGAACACCAGTGCCGCGGCCGCCCACAGCACGATCACCGCGAGCGCGATCAGCGCGGCACCGTCCCACGTGCGACGGATGGGCGCGTCCGCCGTCGCGGGGGCCGCGCTCCAGCGGTCCCTGATCGCTGTCAGGGCCTGCAGCCCCGCCGGCACCTTGGGCTCGTCGTCCTCGCTGCGGCTCGGCCGCGGCGGGCGCGCCCTGGCCGGGCCTCCCCAGCAGCTGACGGTGCGGCCGTCGTCGAGCTGGAACTCCAGCTGCCAGCGCATATCGATGTCGCGCACCCGCGCCCAGCCGAAGCTCGTGCGGCGCAGCAGGTTGCGCACGGTCACGCCCTCGGCATCCACGCGCACGGACGACACGAAGCTGATCTCGTAGACGATCCACAGCGCCAGCAGCATCCACGGTGCGATCAGCAGCGCCTGCACGACGCTGCCGTTCACGACGGTGTCTCCGAGCAGGAACAGCACGAGCAGCACGCTCAGCACCAGGATGACCGTGCCCGAGGACGCACGGTAGAGCCGTGCGTCCTCGGGGTGTGCGGACGGGGCCACGCTCAGTGGCCGCCCAGCGGGATGGAGGCTCCGGGGATGGCCTGCAGCAGCCGCTCCGTGTACTCCTCCTGCGGGTTCGCGAAGATCTCGTCGACCGTGCCCTGCTCGACCACGCGCCCCTTCTCCATCACGCACACGAGGTCGCTGGAGACCCGCACCACGGCGAGGTCGTGCGTGATGAACAGGTACGTCAGATCCAGTTCGGACTGCAGGTCGGCGAGGAGCTTGAGGATCTGATCCTGCACCAGGACGTCGAGCGCCGACACCGCCTCGTCGAGCACGATGATGTCGGGCTTGAGCGCGAGCGCCCTGGCGATCGCGACGCGCTGTCGCTGACCGCCCGAGAGCTCGTTCGGGTACCGGCTGGCGAGCTCCTGCGGGAGAGCCACCTGCTCCAGCAGCTCCCTCACCCTGGCCCGGTGCGACGCGCGGTCGCCGACGCCGTGGATCTGCAGCGGCTCCGCGATCGTGTTCCCGATGTTGCGCAGCGGATCGAGCGAGCCGTACGGGTCCTGGAACACCGGCTGCATACGCCGCCGGAGCCCGAACGCCTGCGAGGCGGACAGGCCGGACACGTCCTGCCCGTCGATCTCGATCGTCCCGCTGGTCGGATCCTCGAGCTTCAGCACCATCTTCGCGACCGTGGACTTGCCGGACCCCGACTCGCCCACGAGCGCGAGCGTCTTGCCGCGCGGGATCTCGAACGACACGTCGTCGACCGCCCGGAAGGCCTCGCTGCGGAAGTTGCCCTGACGGATCTTGAAGTCCTTCGTCAGCCCCGCGACCCGGACGGTCGGCGGGATGGCGGCGAGGTCCTCCGTCGTCTCGATGCCGCGGTCCTCCACGACGGCCTGGATGCGCTGCGACGCCACGCTGGGTGCCGCGGCGACCAGCCGCTTGGTGTAGGGGTGCTGCGGGTTCTCGAGGATCTGCCTGCTCGGGCCGGCCTCGACGATGTTGCCGCCGTTCATCACGATGATCTTCTCGGCGCGCTCGGCGGCGAGACCCAGGTCGTGCGTGATCAGCAGCACCGACGTGCCCTTGTCCCGCGTGAGCGAGGCCATGTGGTCGAGGATCACCCGCTGCACCGTCACGTCGAGCGCCGAGGTGGGCTCGTCGGCGATCAGCAGCTTCGGGTCGGCCGCGAGGCCGATGCCGATCAGCGCCCGCTGGCGCATGCCACCGGAGAACTGATGCGGATACTGGTGCAGACGCCGCTCGGCGTCGGCCAGCCCCGCCTGCTGCAGCACCTCGATCGTGCGCTCCTTGGCGGCGGCGCGACCGCGCGCGATGCCGTTGGCGCGCACCGCCTCCTTGACCTGGAACCCGATGCTCCACACCGGGTTCAGGCTCGACATCGGATCCTGCGGGACGAAGCCGATGTCGCGACCGCGCACCGCCTCCATCTCCCGTCGGCCGAGTCCGGTGAGCGGGCGCCCTTCGAGGGTGATCGAGCCGCCCGTGATCGTGCCGGTTCCGGGGAGCAGGTCGACGATGGCCGTGGCCGTGGTCGACTTGCCGGATCCGGACTCGCCCACGATGGCCACGGTCTCGCCCGGCATCACATCGATGCTGACCCCGTGCAGGACCTCGCGCATGCCGCCCTGGCCGCGGAACGCGACCGTGAGGTCGCGCACGCTCAGCAGCGGGATCTGTGCGGCGTTGTGCTCGCTCATCGGCGTGCCCTCGCCTTCGGGTCGAGGGCGTCTCGGATGAGCTCGCCCAGGCTCACGAACGCGAGCACCGCGAGGGTGAGCGCGATCGACGGATAGATGAGCGACATCGGCGCGATGCGCAGAGCCGCCTGCGCCTGGCTGATGTCGTTGCCCCATGACACGACCGTGCCGCCGAGACCGACGCCCAGGAACGACAGCGTCGCCTCGGCGACGATCGCCGCCGCCAGCCCGAGCGTCGAGACGACGAGCAGCGGTGCGATGCCGTTCGGGATCACGTGGGTCAGCAGGGTCTTGGACCGCGACTGGCCGAGCGAGCGCGACGCCATGACGAAGTCCGCCTGTCGCACCCGCAGCACCTCGGCGCGCACGACGCGCGCCGTCGAGGCCCACGAGAACCCGCCGATCGCGAGCGCCAGCGTCCACACCGAGCGGTACTCCGAGAAGACCGTCATCACGACCAGAGCCGCGAGGATGTACGGGATCGCGAAGAAGATGTCGCCGATGCGCGACAGCAGCGCGTCGAGCCAGCCGCCGTAGAATCCGGCCAGCGCGCCCATGATGAGCCCGAGCACGGCCGAGATCACGGTGGCGATGAGGCCGACGGCGAGCGACGTCTGCGCTCCCCAGACGACGCGGGCGTAGATGTCGCAGCCCTGGAACGTGTACCCGAGCGGATGGCCCGGCGTCGGTCCCTCGTTGCTGTACATGAGGTCGCACGCACGGGGCGACACCTGCGTGAACAGGGTCGGCCACAGCGACATCAGGATGAACACGGCCGCGAGGACCACCGAGAACCAGAACAGCGGGCGACGACGGAGGTCGCGCCACGCGTCACGCCACAGGTTGCTGGGCTTCTCCGACACGCGGACGGCGTCGACGGCGATCGTCTCCGTCTCCACCGGGGCGACGTAGTGCTTGTGCGTGGTGGGATCAGACATAGCGAATCCTCGGGTCGAGCAGACCGTAGAGCAGGTCGATGACAAGGTTCACCAGCACGTACAGGATGACGAACACGGTGACGAAGGAGACCACCGTGGGCCCCTCCCCGCGGATCGCCGCCTGATACAGCGTGTTGCCGACACCGGGGACGTTGAAGATCCCCTCGGTCACGGTGGCGCCGACGAGGAGCACACCGAAGTTCGTGGCGGAGTTGGTGATGACGGGGATCAGGGAGTTGCGCAGCACGTGCACGGGGATCACGCGTCCGCGCGAGAGTCCCTTGCTGTACGCCGTGCGCACCCAGTCCTGGTTGAGCGTGTCGATCACCGAGCTGCGCATCAGGCGCATGCTGACGGCGAAGAGACTGAACCCGAGCACGAGTGCGGGGAGCCAGAGGCCGCCCCAGTCGTTGTCGGCTCCGACGGTCGGGCTGAACCATCCCCACTGGATCGCGAGGAAGTACTGCGCCAGGAAGCAGAGCACGAAGATCGGGATCGCGATCGCGATGAGCGCGACGAGAAGCGCCGTCGTGTCGAAGAGCTTGCCCTTGCGCAGCGCCGAGATCGTGCCGATCGAGATCGCGAGCGTGAACTCGATCCCGATCGCCATGATGGCGAGGCGGCCGGTGACGGGAAGCGTCTCGGCGAGCACGTCGGAGACCGAGCGGCCCGAGAACGTGGTGCCGAGGTCGCCCTGGAAGACACCGGTGATGTAGTACCAGTACTGCACCAGGAACGGGTCGTTCAGGTGGTACTCCTCGCGCAGCGCGTTGACGAGCGCCTCACTGGGCGTGCGATCGCCGAACAGAGCCAGGATCGGGTCCCCCGGCATGGCGAAGACGAGGAAGTAGATGAGCAGGGTGGCCCCGAAGAACACGGGGATCACCTGGAGAAGACGTCTGAGAATGTAGCTGAGCATCCGCTGTCCCTTTCGGGAGGGCGCGAGCAGGCACGACGGGAGCACCCGACGAGGCGGTGACGGAGACCGTCACCGCCTCGCGGATGCGAGATCCGTCAGGCCTATTCGGCGGCCTTCGTGATCTCGTAGTACAGCGGGACCGAGTTCCAGCCGAACGTGACGTTGTCAACGGTGTCGGCGTAGCCGCCGGTCACGTTGGAGTACCACAGCGGGATCGCGGGGAGATCGTTGAACAGGATCTCCTGCGCCTTCGTGAACTCCTCGACCTGGGCCGCGGTGTCGGTGTTGCTGATGCCGTCGGCGATCAGCTTGTCGAACTCGGGGTTCGAGTAGTTGCCGTCGTTCGAGCCGGCGTTGGTCGCGTAGAGCGGGCCGAGGAAGTTGTACAGACCGGGGTAGTCGGCCTGCCAGCCCGAGCGCGCCGCCGTCTTGATGGCGTCGTTGTTGATCTGCTCGCGGATCACCGAGAAGGTCGGGTACGGGTCGCCCGATGCCTCGATGCCGAGCGTGTTCGAGATCGCGTTGGTGACCGCGTCGACCCACTCCTGGTGGCCGCCGTCGGTGTTGTAGGCGATCTTGAACTCGCCCTCCCACGGGGCGATGGCGTCGGCCTCGGCCCACAGCTCCTTCGCCTTCTCGGGGTCGTACTCCAGGACCTCGGCGCCGGGGATCGAGTCGGACCAGCCGTCGATGACCGGCGACGTGAAGTCGGAGGCCGGGGTGCGGGTGCCGAAGAAGATCTTCTCCGTGATCTGCTCGCGGTCGAAGGACATCGAGATCGCCTGACGACGGAGGATGCCCTCCTCGCCGGAGAAGTGCGGGAGGAACTGACCGATCGTGAACGACTGGAACACGGCCGACGGCTGGTTCACCGCACGGTCGCCCAGGTCGTCCTGGAAGGTCGGCAGCGACACGGCCGGGATGACGTCGATGACGTCGACCTTGTTGCCCTGCAGGTCGGCGTACGCCGCGTCCTGCGTCGCGTAGAAGATGATCGACAGGCCGCCGTTGGCCGCCTTGCGACCGCCCTGGTAGTCGTCGTTGCGGACGAGGTCGATCTGCACGTCGTGCTGCCAGGCGCCCTCGCCGTCGAGCATGTACGGGCCGTTGCCGATCGGGTTCTCGCCGAACGCGTCGATGTCCTCGAAGGCCACGTCGGGCAGCGGGTAGTACGCCGAGTAGCCCAGGCGCAGCGCGAAGTCGGCGGCCGGCTTGTTCAGCGTGATCGTGAACGTGTAGTCGTCGACCTGCTGCAGACCGGACATGTCGCCCTGCGCGCCGTAGACGTCTGGCGTGTTCTGGAAGCCCTCGATGTCCTCGAAGAAGTAGTTCGAGAGGTGCGCGTTTTCGACCTGAGCACCGTAGTTCCACGCCTTGATGAAGTTGTCGGCTGTGACCTCCTCACCGTTGGAGAACGTCTGGCCCTCCTTCAGCTTGACCGTGAGGTGCTGCGGGTCCTCGGTCGTGATCTCCTCGGCCATGTCGTTGACCGGCTTGCCCTCGGCGTCGTAGTACACGAGCCCTGCGAAGATCTCGTCGAGGATCTTGCCGCCGCCGACCTCGTTCGTGTTGGTCGGGATCAGCGGGTTCTCGGGCTCGGAGCCGTTCGTCGTGATGATGGCATCCGGGTCGGCCTTCGCCCCGCCGTTGTCGCCGTCACCGGTGTTTCCGGATCCGCCTGCGCAGCCCGCGAGCGCCAGAGCGCCGACCGCGAACAGCGCGACGCCCGCCAGGGCGATCTTGTTGCGCTTCACTTTGTGTCCTCCTGTGGACGTGGGAATACTGCGCGCGCATCATCGAGCGCGCAGGGATACCTGAGCGTAACCTGCGGGTCGACGTTCAGCCGCACTGAGCTAACGAACTGTTACTGAGTGGTGACCAATCGTCACGCGCCGGAAACACGGCGCAACGCCGACGGCGCCCGCCCCCGGTGCAGCGGTCGCGACGCCGTCGGACGAGGGTGCCGGGCTCAGGCGAATGCCTCCACGGGAGGGCATGCGCAGACGAGGTTGCGGTCGCCGTACGCCTGGTCGACGCGGCGGACCGGCGGCCAGTACTTGGCGGCCACGAGGGCGGCCACCGGATACGCGGCCTCCTCGCGGGTGTAGGCGTGCGACCACTCCCCCGCGATCAGCGACACGGCGGTGTGCGGCGCGCGCACCAGCGGGTTGTCGTCGGCAGGCCAGCGACCGGCCGCGACCGCATCCGCCTCGGCCTTGATCATGACCATCGCCTCGATGAACCTCTCGATCTCGTCGAGGTCCTCCGACTCCGTCGGCTCCACCATGAGTGTGCCCGCCACCGGGAAGGACATGGTCGGCGCGTGGAAACCGTAGTCGATCAGGCGCTTGGCGACGTCGTCGACCGTGATCCCCGTCGCCTCCTTCAGCGGCCGCAGATCGAGGATGCACTCGTGCGCGACGCGGCCGTTCTCCCCCGTGTACAGGACCGGGAAGTGGTCGGCGAGGCGCGCGGCGATGTAGTTCGCCGAGAGCACGGCCGCCGCGGTCGCCCGACGAAGGCCGTCCGCGCCCATCATCCGCACGTACGCCCACGAGATCGGGAGGATGCCCGCCGAGCCGTACGGCGCCGCGGAGATCACGGGGCCCTCGAACGTGTGGCCGCCCACGTGCTCGGCGCGCTGCGCCAGCGGGTGCGACGGGAGGAAGGGCGCGAGGTGCGCCTTGGCCGCCACGGGACCGATGCCGGGGCCGCCGCCGCCGTGCGGGATCGCGAACGTCTTGTGCAGGTTGAGGTGCGAGACGTCTCCGCCGAGGTCGCCGAACCGGGCGTAGCCGAGGAGTGCGTTGAGGTTGGCGCCGTCGACGTACACCTGCCCGCCGGCCTCGTGCACCGCGCTCGTGATCTCCACCACCTGCTCCTCGTACACGCCGTGCGTCGACGGGTACGTGATCATGAGGGCCGACAGGTCGTCGGCGTGCTGGGCGATCTTGGCGCGCAGGTCGTCGAGGTCGACGTTGCCCAGCTCATCGGTCGCGACCACGACCACCTTCATGCCCGCCAGCACCGCGGAGGCCGCGTTCGTGCCGTGTGCCGACGAGGGGATCAGGCACACCGTGCGGTGCTGGTCGCCGTTCGCGTGGTGGTAGCCGCGGATCGCGAGGAGCCCGGCGAGCTCGCCCTGGGACCCGGCGTTCGGCTGCAGCGACACCGCGTCGTAGCCGGTGACCTCGGCGAGCCAGCCCTCCAGCTGATCGATGAGCTCGAGGTAGCCGCGGACGTCGGCCTCCGGGGCGAACGGGTGGATGCCCGCGAACTCGGGCCAGGTGATCGCCGCCATCTCGGTCGCCGCGTTCAGCTTCATGGTGCACGAGCCGAGCGGGATCATGCCGCGGTCGAGCGCGTAGTCGCGGTCGGCGAGGCTCTTGAGGTACCGCATCATGGCGGTCTCGCTGCGGTGGGCGTGGAACACCGGGTGCGTGAGGTACTCGTCCTGGCGGCGCAGCGCGGACGGCAGCGCGTCGGCCGCGCCCGCGATGAACGCGAAGCTGCGCTCCTGCTTCCCGCCGAACACCATCGCGACCTGATGCAGCTCCGTGATCGTCGTGGTCTCGTCCACCGCGATGCCGATGGTGTCGGCGTCGGCCACGCGCAGCAGGATCCCGTAGCCGCCGCGCGCCTGGTCGGCATGCTCCGCGGCCCTCCCGGGGGTGCGCACCGTGAGCGTGTCGAAGAAGTGCTCGTGCACGACCTCCACGCCCGCCTCGACCAGCCAGCCGCGCAGCAGCGTCGCCTTGGCCGCCACGTCCCGCGCGATCGCGCTGAGACCGTCCGGCCCGTGGTAGACCGCGTACATCGAGGCCATCACGGCGAGCAGCACCTGCGCCGTGCAGATGTTGGACGTGGCCTTCTCCCGCCGGATGTGCTGCTCGCGCGTCTGCAGCGCCAGGCGGTAGGCGGGCTTGCCGTCCGCGTCGACCGAGACGCCGACCAGGCGCCCCGGCAGCTGCCGCTCGAGCCCGGAGCGCACCGCCATGTAGCCGGCGTGCGGTCCGCCGAAGCCCATCGGCACGCCGAAGCGCTGCGTGGTGCCCACCGCGACGTCGGCGCCGAGGGAGCCGGGCGAGGCGAGCAGGGTGAGCGCCAGCAGGTCGGCGGCGGCCACCGCGAGTCCTCCGGCGAGGTGCACGGCGTCGAACACGGCCGTCGGGTCCCAGACCCGCCCGGACGCGCCCGGGTACTGCACGAACACGCCGAACAGCGCGGCGGGCAGCTCCTCGCCGGCCGTGAAGTCGACCGTGACGAGCTCGATGCCCAGTGCCTCGGCGCGCGAGGCGAGCATGGCCCGCGTCTGCGGCAGCGCGTCCGCGTCGACCGCGAACACGTTCGACCCCGACTTCGAGGCCCGGCGGGCGAGCAGCATCGCCTCGACCACGGCAGTGGACTCGTCCAGCATGGACGCGTTCGCCGTGGACAGCCCGGTGAGCTCGGCCACCATGGTCTGGAAGTTGATGAGCGCCTCCAGGCGGCCCTGGGAGATCTCCGGCTGATACGGCGTGTACGCCGTGTACCACGACGGGTTCTCCAGCACGTTGCGCTGGATCACCTGCGGGGTGATGGTGCCGTGGTAGCCCAGGCCGATCATCGAACGGTTCACCGCGTTGCGCGACGCGAGGGCACGGAGCTCGGCCAGGGCCTCGGTCTCCGTCGCGGCAGCGGGAATCCGCGAGGCGGCGGCGGCGGCCTCGGGGCCGGTGTAGATGGACGCGGGCACGGCCTGACGCATCAGCGTCTCGACCGGGGTCAGCGCGCCGTCCTCCGCGGCGCCGATCCCCAGCGCGTCGAGCATGGTGCGCTGTGCGGCGTCGGTGGGTCCGATGTGACGATCGGCGAAAGCAACCACTTCTGGATCAGCCCTCCGTGAGTGCGACGTAGGCGTCGCGGTCCAGCAGTCCGTCGAGCGCACCGTCCGCGACCGAGACCTTGAGCAGCCAGCCGCCGTCGAACGGCTCGGCGTTCACGAGCGACGGGTCGTCGACGACGGCGTCGTTCACGGCCGTCACGGTGCCGGCGACCGGAGCGTAGAGCTCCCCCACCGACTTGGTCGACTCGATCTCGCCGACGACGGAGCCGGCGGTGATCTCGGTGCCGACGGCGGGCAGCTCGACGAACACCACGTCACCGAGCTTCTCGGCGGCGTAGTCGGTGATCCCGATCGTCACGGTGTCGCCGTCGGCGGCGATCCACTCGTGCTCCTCGGTGTAGTGCAGTGCGCTGAGGTCGGTCATCTGTTCCTCCGGTAGAAAGGCAGGGCGGTCACGGTCGCGGGGATGCGGGTCCCCCGCACATCAAGGAATACTGCGGTTCCCTCTTCGGCGGAAGAAGGGTCGACGAAGGCCATCGCGATGGGGTGGCCGAGCGTCGGGCTCAGGGCGCCGCTGGTGATCTCGCCCAGGGGTGCTCCGTCGGCGTCGACCACCGCGTAGCCGGCGCGACCGGCGCGCTTGCCCTCCGCGGCGAGGCCCACCAGCACGCGGGCGTCCGGCTGCGCCACGGCGTCCTTGCCGACGAAGCGCTCCTTCGCGGAGACGACCACGCGGCCGAGCCCGGCCTGGGCGGGCGTCGTGTCGAGGCTCAGCTCGTGGCCGTACAGCGGCATGCCGGCCTCCAGGCGCAGGGTGTCACGGGCGGCGAGCCCAGCGGGCACCAGCCCGTGCGACTCCCCCGCCGCGAGCACCGCGTCCCACAGGTCGACCGCGAGCGCCGCCGGCACCAGCAGCTCGAAGCCGTCCTCGCCCGTGTAGCCGGTGCGCGCCAGGAGCAGCGGCTGCCCGGCGAACGAGGCCGACGCCCACGCGTAGTACTTCTGCTCGGCCAGCGGCACGCTCACGTCGGCGATCGCCGCGGTGTCGGCCAGGATCTGCTCCGCGTTCGGCCCCTGCACCGCGAGGAGCGCGTAGTCGTCCGAGACGTCGGCCACCGCGACATCGGCGACGGCGGACGGCTCGATGCGCTCCTGGAGTGCCGCCCGCACCGCATCGCGGTTCCCGGCGTTCGAGATGATGAGGAAGTCCTCGTCGGCCAGGCGGTACACGATCACGTCGTCGACGATGCCGCCCCGGGAGGTCAGCAGCAGCGAGTACTTGGCCTTCCCGACCGCGAGCGCCGAGAGCCGACCGGCGAGCGCGTAGTCGAGGTAGTCCGCCGCGCCGGCGCCGCGCACGGTGAACTCGGCCATGTGCGAGATGTCAAACAGGCCGGCGGCCCGGCGCACCGCGTGGTGCTCGGCGAGATCGGAGGTGTAGCGCACCGGCATCTGCCAGCCGCCGAAGTCGGTGAACGACGCGCCGAGCGCCTCATGGCGCGCACGCAGCGGGGTGTAGCGGGGTTCGGACATGGAGTTCTCCCGGACTGGTCGGGCGGGACGGCGACATCGTCGTCCCTCGGAACTCCCCCTCTGTCATCGGCCTGAGAGTTTCGCCCGCGCGGACGCGAGGCTTTCACCGTCGGCGGATCCCCCGACGAGCGGGGATCGCTTTCCAGAGCGGCCGGACCAGCGCGGTACGCGTACCTGAGAGATTGGCGGGGAGGCTTGCTCCTTCGGTGCCCGGCTGCGTTCGCCGGGGCTCTCCCGCGGTGGTCGTTCGGCCTGTCTTCGATTGTGGCTTCAGTCTAGCGGGACACCGCGGCGGCCGCGTGCCCTCGACGCGACGCCCGCCACGGACGCAGGAGCCCGAGGCCGCCGCTCAGAGCCCGGCGAGCTCGGCGCGCACCTCGTCCCGCAGACGACCCAGGTTCTCCGGCTCCGGCGCCGCGCCCAGCAGGGTCTTCGTGTACTCGTGCTGGGGGTTGAGGATCACCTCGTCGGCGGGCCCGCGCTCCACCACGTCGCCCTTGTAGAGCACCATGATGTCGTCCGAGAAGTGCCGCGCGGTCGCCAGGTCGTGCGTGATGTAGAGCACACCCAGGTTCTCCTCCCGCTGCAGCTCGGCGAGCAGGTTGAGCACGCCGAGTCGGATCGACACGTCGAGCATCGACACGGGCTCGTCGGCCACGATGAAGCGCGCGCCCGGGGCCAGCGCCCTGGCGATCGCGACACGCTGTCGCTGTCCGCCGGAGAGCTCGTGGGGGCGGCGCTCCGCGAAGTCCTCCCCCGGCGTGAGCCGCACGCGCTCCAGCAGCTCCACGACCCTGGCGCGCACCTCGGCGCTGCGCAGCTTCGGGTGGTGCAGGCGGATCGGCCGCTCGAGGTGGTGCGCGATGGTGTGGAAGGGGTTCAGCGAGGCGAACGGGTCCTGGAACACCATCTGCACGTCCGAGCGGTAGCGCTCGATGGCCCGCCCACGCGCGCTGGTCTCCTCCCCGTCCAGGAGGATGCTGCCGGAGGTCGGCGTCTCGAGCTTCATGAGCATGCGCGCGATGGTCGACTTGCCGGAACCCGACTCGCCGACCAGCGCGGTCGTGCGGCCGGGCTCCAGCGTGAAGGAGACGTCCTTCACGGCGTGCAGCACGCTGGTGCGGAAGCCCGAGCGCAGGTGGAAGTCCTTGACCAGGTTGCGGACCTCGAGGGAGCCCGCCGCGCGGTCGGTCCCGGTGTTCGCGCTCATCGCGCCGCCTCCTGGCTCACGCCGCTGCGCACGAAGTCGCCCCGCTCGCCCGTGAGCGAGGGGAAGCTCGAGAGCAGCCGCCGGGTGTACTCGTGCTGCGGCGTGCGGTAGATCTCCTCCGCCGTGCCCTGCTCGACGATGCGGCCCTGCAGCATCACCGCGATCCGGTCGCTGATCTCGATCAGCATCGGCAGGTCGTGGGTGATGAAGATCACCGCGAACCCGAGCCTCTCCCGCAGGCGCATGATCTCGCGGATGATGCCACGCTGCACGACCACGTCGAGCGCAGTGGTCGGCTCGTCCATGATCATCACCTGCGGGTCGAGCGCGAGCGCCATCGCGATCATCATGCGCTGGCGCATCCCGCCGGACAGCTCATGAGGGAAGCTCGTGAGCCGGGCGGGGTCGACCCCCACCAGCGTGAGCAGCTCCTCCGCCCGCTGCTGCTTGTCCTTCCTGGACATGCCGGGGCGGTGCGTGTCGAAGATGTCGAAGATCTGCGCCCTGACGTCGATCACCGGGTTGAGGGAGTTCATGGCCCCCTGGAACACCATCGAGATCTTGTCCCAGCGGAATGCGCGGAGGCCCTCGCCGTCGAGACCGACGATGTCGATGTCGTGGCCGTCGCGGTCGTGGAACACGATCTCGCCGTCCGTCATCAGCGCCGGCGCCTTGAGGAGCCGGTTCAAACCGTAGGCGAGGGTGGTCTTCCCGCAGCCGGATTCACCGGCGAGACCGAGGATCTCGCCGCGGTTCAGCGTCAGGGTGACGTCCCGCACGGCCTTCACCGGCGGATCGACCTCGTACTCGATCGAGACGTTCCTGGCGGTCAGCACGGCGTCGCTCATGCGGAGACCCCCTTCTTCTTGGCGGCCTTCCGCACGCGCCGCGCGGCGTCGGGTGCGGTGCGCAGCTTGGGATTGATGACCTCGTCGATCGCGAAGTTGATGAGCGCGAGGCCGGCGCCGATCGCGGCGATCAGCAGACCGGGCGGCACGAACCACCACCACGCGCCACGGCCGAGCGCCTGCCCGGACTGCGCGTCGTTGAGGATCGAACCCCACGTGATCGAGGAATTCGGGCCGAGGCCGAGGTACGACAGCCCCGCCTCGCCCAGGATCGCGAAGATGATCGCGAAGAGGAACTGCGCCGTCAGCAGCGGCAGCAGGTTGGGCATGATCTCCACGAGGATGACGCGAAGCGACCGCTCCCCCGCCACCTTCGAGGCCGAGACGTAGTCCCTGGTGCGCAGCGACCGCGTCTGCAGTCGCAGCACGTAGGCGGCGCCGGCCCAGGCGGTGATGCCGAGCACGAACGCGACCAGCTGCCAGCTGCGCTGCGGGACGAACGAGGCGATCACCATCACGAGCGGCAGCCCGGGGATCACGATCATGACGTTGGTGATGAGCGAGAGCGCGTCCTCGCGCCAGCCACCGAGGTAGCCGGCGAGCACACCGAACACCAGGGAGAGCACGATCGCGATCCCGCCGGCGGTCACCCCGACGAGCAGGGAGCCCTGGGCGCCGATCGCGAGCTGGGCGAACACGTCGTTGCCGAGCTTGGTGGTGCCGAGCCAGTGCTCGGCGGACGGCGGCTGCAGCGCGGCGTTGTCGGTGCTGCGCGGATTCTGCGTGAAGAACGGCGCGATGACGGCGAACAGCACGATGGCGAGCACGATCGTCGCACCGACGATGAACTTCGGCGAGGTGCTGGGCAGGACGCGGCGACGACGGCGCTCCTGGCGCTGCGTGGCCACGGCGACCGTGCCCTCGGGAGCGACGGCGGGCGGCTGCTCCACGAGGAGCGGATTCTTCGTGTCAGACATTCTGGCGAGCCCTCGGGTCGATGAAGCCATAGACGAGGTCCATGAAGAAGTTGGCGACCAGCACCGTGATGGTGATGACGAGGAAGAGCCCCTGCATCAGTGCGTAGTCGTTGTTGGTGACGGCCTGGAACATGAGCTTTCCCACGCCGGGGTACGTGAAGACCTGCTCCATCACGATCGAGCCGGCCACCACGAACCCGAGCGTGATCGAGAAGCCGGCGATGGAGGGGATGGCGGCGTTGCGCGCCGCGTACGTCATCATGATGCGACGCGGGCGCAGGCCTTTGGCCTCGGCGGTCAGCACATAGTCCTCGGCGAGCGTGGAGACCATCATGTTGCGCATGCCGAACATCCAGCCGCCGACCGAGCTGATCACGATCGTGAGGGCCGGGAGGATCGAATGCGCGACGGCATCGCTGAAGAACGCCCAGGTCGGCTCGGGGCCGTTCGGGAAGTCGAACACGTCGTAGCCGCCGAAGATCGGGAACCACCCCAGGCCCACCGCGAAGACCGCGACGAGGATCAGGGCCATCCAGAAGTACGGGATGGACTGCAGCACCGTGGTGGCGGGGATCAGGTGGTCGACCCAGGTCCCGCGCTTCCATCCCGCCCAGGCGCCGAGCAGCACGCCGAGCAGGAAGGAGATGACGGTCGCGGTGCCGACGAGCACGAGCGTCCAGGGGAGGGCGCCGGCGATCAGGTCGGCGACCGGTGTGGGGAACTTCGTCACCGACACCCCGAGGTCGCCACGGAGCATGCGCCCCCAGTAGGCGATGTACTGCTCCCAGAGCGAGGAGTCGTCCCCGCCGAGCAGGAGCTTGATGTTGCGGATGGTGGTCTCGGAGACCTCTCCGCCTGCCCGCTGCATCTTGGCGATCATGATGTCGGCGGGGTCCCCCGGCATGAGCCGGGGAAGCAGGAAGTTGATGGAGATCGCGGCCCACAGCGTGAACGCGTAGAACCCGATCCTTCGTGCATAGAACTTCATGTCACAGTGTCCTGACTTCCTGCTTCCCCGACTCCTCTCGGCCTTACTGGACGGGCTTGATCTGCGTCAGCACGTACCCGGCGGCGATCGCACCCCACGACGGCGGGAAGGCGTAGAGGTTCTCCTCGGTCGGCCAGCCCGTGTAGTCCTTCGTGTTGTAGAAGGTCTGCGTGGCGTTGATCACGAGCGGGATGTAGGGCAGGTCACGCACGATCTCGGACTGGATCGTGGCGTACAGCTCCTTCTTCGTCGCCTCGTCGTCGGTGCCGATCGCGGACTGGATCGCCGCGTCGACCGTCGGGTTGTTGTACCGGCTGAAGTTCCACCGGCTGGTCGGGACGTCCTGCCCGACAGGGCTGGTCGACTGCACCTGGGTGCCGCCGAACCAGTCGCGGTAGATCTGGAACGGGTCGGCGATGGTCGTGCCGATGACACCGCCCACGATCAGCTCGTACTGACCGGACTGACGCGCGTCGACGAACTCCTGCCACTGCACCGTCGAGGTGGTGATCTTGATGCCGGCGGCCTCCGCCTGCTCGGCGATCAGCTTCGCGGCGTCGTTGTAGTCGGTCCAGCCGTCGACGGAGATGAGGCTGAGCTCGACCGGCACGCCGTCCTTCTCGTAGATGCCGGAGGAGCCCTTGGTGTAGCCGGCGGCCTCCAGGATCTCGCCGGCCTCGGCGTCGTCGGCCTCCTGCGGGCTCACCTCGTACGCGGGGTCGGTCAGCCACTTCTCGTCACGCGGCAGCAGCGTGTAGGCGGGCGAGACGTCGCCCGTGAGACCCACGAACGCCTTGTCCTTGATGGTGGTGCGGTCGATCGCGACGTTCAGCGCCTGGCGGACGGCGACGTCGGTCTGCGCACCGGTGCAGCCGAGCTCGGCGTTGGAGCAGGTGTAGAGCACCGTCGGGTCCTGCGGCGTGTTGATCCACTCGATCTTGCCGTTTCCCGTCACGTCATCCGGGTTCGGGATGAACATGCCCGTCCAGTCCAGCTCGCCCGCGGCGAGGAGGTCCTGAGCGGTCTGGTTGTTGTCGACGGCGATGTACTGGACCTTCTTCACCCCGAGTTCGTCCGCATCGCGGTAGTTCTCGTTGGCGACCAGCGTGTACGACTCGCTGGTGGTCTTGTCGACCACGTACGGGCCGGAGCCGACCGGCTCCTCGTTGGTGAAGTTCGCGTAGTCAGTGATCTCCTCCCAGATGTGCTTGGGCAGGATGTAGCTCGAGCCCATGCGCTGGAACTCGGTGGTGTACTGCGGGATGGAGTACGTGAGGACGGCCGTGGTCTCGTCGGTCGCCTCGGCCGAGACGAGGCCGTTGCCGGTGGGGTTGTTGGCTTCGTACATGAAGGAGAACACGACGTCCTCCGCGGTGAGCGGCTCGCCGTCGCTCCACTTCAGGTCCGGCTTGATCTTGACCGTGATCTGCGTGCCGTCCTCGTTGTACTCGAAGGAGTCGCCGATCAGACCGATGGGCTCCTCGTCCTTCGTCTTGTTGTAGAAGAACAGGGGCTCGTAGATGGGGCCGAGCGCGCCGTGGAGCACGGTCGGTGCGAACGGGTTGTAGTTCGTGGTGATCGGGGTCTGGCTGCCGGCCCACACGCGAAGGGCGCGGTCGCCGTCGGCGTTTCCGCCTTCGCTGCCGCCGCCGCTGCCACAGGCGGTGAGGCCCAGCGCGAGGACCGAGGCCCCCGCGACCGCCGTGAGCGCGAGCTTGCGCTTTCCGTTACGGATCATTCTTCATTTCCTCTCGGTGCTGCACTGCAGGAGGGATTTCTCCGGATGGAGCCGAACCCCGGGCTTGGGGTTCACGGGAACCCCGGGAGAAGGGGCCCGCGGCCGCCCTCGAAGGGGTTTGTTAGGACAGTAACCTAACAAACCCTCGTCGGCGGAACAAGCCCGACCACCTCGCAGAGATAACGTTTCGGACTCGGCGGCCCCGGCGTCATCCGCGTGCACTAAGGGTCGCGTTGACACTAAGATCGACGGTGGAGGTTAAGGTAGTTATGACTCAAAGCTCGGACATCCGGGTCGCCGTCTCGACGGTCATCCTGACGCTGCGGCGTTCCGACGACGGCGCCGCCGTGCTGGCACTCCCCCTCGTCCGGCGCACCCGCGAGCCCTTCGCCGACCGGTGGGCGCTTCCCGGCGGCTGGCTCACGGTCGAGGAGTCCCCCGTCGACGCCGCCGCCCGCACCCTGGCCGAGACCACGGGACTGTCGCCCAGCTACCTCGAGCAGCTCTACGCGTTCGGCGCGGTCGACCGCTCCCCCACCCGCGTGGTGTCGATCGTGTACTGGGCCCTGCTGCGCCAGGACGACGTGCAGGAGCAGATCGCCGCCCACCGCGCCTCCGGCCGCGCGCCGGAGAACGTGCGCTGGTTCGATGTCGAGGACCTTCCCGCCCTCGCCTTCGACCACGCCCGGATCATCGAGTACGCGCTCTGGCGCCTGCGCAACAAAGTCGGCTACAGCCGCGTCGCCCAGGGCTTCCTGCCCGAGGAGTTCACCCTCGCCGAGCTCAGGGAGGCCTATGAGTCGATCCTCGGCCGCCAGCTCGATCCCGCCAACTTCCGCCGCCAGGTCGAGGCCGCGGGCAACCTCCTGCCCACCGAGCGCTTCCGCACCGGCAGCCACCGCCCCGCCCGGCTGTACCGGGACAACACCGACCTCGAGCTGGCCGACCGCGGCCCGCTCGGACCAGAAGAGACGAGCATCCGATGAGCACCACCCTCGTTCCCACGCCCGCCGTCCCGCCGCTCGACGCCTCGGTCGACCACGCGATCCAGGCCATCGTGAGCGGTGCGTCCACCGACGCCACGTGCGCGACCGACCTCGCGGCTGGGCCCTGGGACTTCGACTCCCGCCCCGGATACGGCCCCGGCTCCTCGATGGGGGACGTCATCCCCGCCGGCGCCCCCCGCCAGGGCGAGCTGCCCGCCGCCTACCGCGAGGCGGGCGAGGCCGAGCTGGACGAGCGCATCCGCGCGGCCAAGGCGACCCTGGGAGACCGCGTCGTGATCCTGGGCCATTTCTACCAGCGCGAGGAGGTCGTGAAGCACGCCGACGACGTGGGCGACTCCTTCCAGCTCGCGACCGCCGCCCAGGGCCGCGGCGACGCGGAGGCCATCGTCTTCTGCGGCGTGCACTTCATGGCCGAGACCGCGGACCTGCTCTCGCAGCCGACGCAGGCGGTGATCCTGCCCAATCTCGCCGCGGGCTGCTCGATGGCCGACATGGCGGACATCGACCAGGTCGAGGAGTGCTGGGAGCAGCTCGGCGACGTGCTCGGAGACCTCGACACCCCGGACGACGACGGCCTGCTGCCGGTCATCCCGGTCACCTACATGAACTCCTCCGCCGCGATCAAGGGCTTCGTCGGGCGGCACGGCGGCATCGTGTGCACCTCGTCCAACGCGCACACCGTGCTCGAGTGGGCGTTCGCACGCGGACGCCGGGTGCTCTTCTTCCCCGACCAGCACCTGGGCCGCAACACCGCCAAGGCCATGGGCGTGCCGCTCGACCGCATGCCTCTGTGGAACCCGCGGCGAGCGCTCGGCGGCTCCACCGCGGAGCAGCTCGTCGACGCGCAGGTGATCCTGTGGCACGGCTTCTGCTCCGTCCACCGGCGCTTCACCGTCGCGCAGATCGAGCAGGCCAGGGCGGAGCACCCCGGCGTCCGCGTGATCGTGCACCCCGAGTGTCCCATGGAGGTGGTCGACGCCGCCGACGAGGCCGGATCGACCGAGTACATCCGCCGCGCGATCGACGAGGCGACGGAGCCGACGACCTTCGCCGTGGGGACCGAGATCAACCTCGTGCGCCGACTGGCCGCCCAGTACCCGCAGCACCGCATCTTCTGCCTCGACCCGGTCGTGTGCCCCTGTTCGACCATGTACCGCATCCACCCCGGCTACCTCGCGTGGGTGCTGGAGGAGCTCGTCGCCGGACGTACGCCCAACCGGATCACGGTCTCCGCCGACGTCGCCGAGCCCGCGCGGCTCGCGCTCGAGCGCATGCTGGCCGCGAAGCCGCCCGCAACGGCCGGAGCACGATGAACGTCGTCGTCGTCGGCACGGGCATCGCCGGGCTCACGGCCGCGCTGCACGCGCACGAGAAGGGGCACGCGGTCACGGTCGTGACGAAGGGCACGCTCGGCGAAGGCTGCACGCTGTTCGCGCAGGGCGGCATCGCCGGCAGCCACGGCCAGGGTGACTCCCCCGCCGCCCATGCCGCCGACACCCTCGCTGCCGCCGCCGGGCTCGCCGACCCCGCGGCCGTCGACGTGCTCGTGCGTGCGAGCGGCGAGCGGATCGCGGAACTCGCCGCGCGCGGCGTCGCGTTCGACAGGGCCGCGGACGGCACTCTGCTGCGTGGGCGGGAGGCGGCACACAGCCACGCGCGCGTCGCTCACGCCGGCGGCGATGCGACCGGAGCCGCGATCTCCGTGGCCCTGACAGCCGCCGTCCCGCGCGCCGGCATCGTCGTCCTGCCGCACACGCTCCTCACGGACCTCGTGGTCGACGACGGCGCTGTGGCCGGTGTCCGCGTGCTCACGGGCGACGCGATCTCGACCATCGCCGCCGACGCGGTGGTCCTCGCGACCGGCGGGGCGGGGCAGCTGTACTCGCGCACGACCAACCCCGCCGACGTCACGGGCGACGGCATCGCCGCGGCACTGCGCGCGGGAGCCGCCGTCGCCGACCTGGAGTTCGTGCAGTTCCACCCCACCGTGCTCGCGACGGGTCCCGCGTTCCTGATCTCCGAGGCGGTGCGTGGCGAGGGCGCCGTCCTGCGCGACGCCGCGGGGCGGCGCTTCGTCTTCGACCACCACCCGGACGGCGAGCTCGCACCGCGCGACGTCGTGGCGAGGGCGATCGCGAGTCAGGCCGCGCGTCAGGAGTCGCCCGTGCTGCTCGACGCGACCGCGCTCGGCCGTGCCACGCTCGCCCGCCGTTTCCCGACCATCGACCGCACCACGCGCGAGCGCGGCTACGACTGGTCCCGGGAGCCGCTCCCGGTCACTCCGGCAGCGCACTTCCTGATGGGCGGCATCGCCACGGATCTGGACGGACGCACGTCGCTCCCCGGGCTCTACGCGGTCGGCGAGGTCGCCCGCACGGGGGTGCACGGCGCCAACCGTCTCGCCTCGAACTCCCTGCTGGAAGGGGCCGTGTTCGGCGCGAGGGCCGCTGCCGCGCTCGGCACCCCGTGGCCACGGGCCGAGGCACCCGCCACGACGGCACCCGCCACGACAGCACCCGCCACGGAGGCACCCGCGACGGAGGCACCCGCGACGGAGGCACCCGCCACGGAGGCACCCGCGACGGAGGCACTCGCGGGCGCCATCGCACCGCAGACACCGGCGATCCCCTTCAGCCGCTCGGCACTCCAGCAGCTGATGTGGGACGAGGTCGGGCTGAGCCGCACCGCCGAAGGCCTCCAGCGCGCACTCACGCTGCTCCGCGCCTGGGCCTCCGCGCCGCGGCAGCCCCGCACCGCACGCGAGCACGAGGACGCGAACCTGCTCGTGGTCGCCGAGGCCACCGCAGCGGCCGCCCTCGCGCGCCACCGTTCGGTCGGCGCCCACCACCGGGCCGACGCCGCCACCCGCGCCCCGGAGGGCCGCTCCCGTCCCGATGCCGTTGCGCCCGCGCCCACCGCCGGCGCAGCGCCCGCCCCTGCCGCACGCACCGCCGGGTCCACGCTCGCGCCTGCCGTGCGCCCCGAGACCGACGCGACCCCGGCACAGCCCCGGGCCGCCCGACCGCCGATCCTGGAGACCGTCTGATGCTCACCCGTGCCACCCTCACCCGCGTCGTCGGAGCCGCCCTGGAGGAGGATGCGCCCTGGGGCGACCTCACCAGCACCACCCTGCTGCCCGCCGGGGCCACCGCGACCGCCGACCTGGTGGCCCGCGAGCCCGGCGTGTTCAGCGGTGGGGAGGTCTTCGCCGCCGCGTTCAGCCTCACCGATCCGGAGGTCACCGTGGACCTGCACGTGGGCGACGGCGACGCGTTCGTCGCGGAGGATGTGCTCGCCACGGTCACCGGCCCCGCGCGCAGCCTCCTCACCGCCGAGCGGGTCGCGCTGAACTTCGCT
Source organism: Microbacterium sp. p3-SID336 (assembly GCF_025143365.1). Taxonomy (GTDB): domain Bacteria; phylum Actinomycetota; class Actinomycetes; order Actinomycetales; family Microbacteriaceae; genus Microbacterium. The sequence goes on from NZ_JALXPE010000031.1 coordinate 37,665, forward strand.
CAGCGCATGAGCGGCGTCGCCACCCTCACGGCCGCGTACGTGCGGGCGGTCGAGGGCACCGGCGCGCGCATCGCGGACACCAGGAAGACCACGCCCGGCCTGCGCGCGTTGGAGCGGCATGCGGTCGCGGCGGGCGGCGGACGCAACCACCGCTTCTCGCTGTCGGATGCGGTCATGGCGAAGGACAACCACCTCGCCGTGCTGCAGCGCACAGGACAGGACCTCGCGACGGCCCTGCGCGACGCCCTGTCCCGGCTTCCGCACACCGCGCACGTCGTGGTCGAGGTCGACCGCCTGGATCAGATCCCCGCGGTGCTGGACGGCGGCGCGCACACGGTGCTGCTCGACAACTTCTCCCTCGACGACCTGCGCGAAGGCGTCGCTCTGATCGCGGGCCGCGCGACCGTGGAGGCGTCGGGCGGCGTCGACCTCGACACCGTGCGCGCCATCGCGGAGACCGGCGTCGACGTGATCTCGGTCGGCGCACTGACCCACTCGGCGCGTGCGCTCGACCTGGGACTCGACCTCCGAATCGACTGACGCCGTGCTGTACCTCGACCACGCCGCCACCTCCCCTGTGCGCCCCGAGGTGCGGGCGGCCATGGAGCCGTACCTCACCGCGGTGTTCGGCAACCCCGCCAGCCACCACACCGCGGGCGAGGCCGCGGCATGCGCACTGGAGGATGCCCGCGCGCGGGTCGCCAGGGTGCTCGGCATGCGCCCCGGCGACATCGTGTTCACGAGCGGCGGCACGGAGGCGAACAACCTCGCGGTGAAGGGTCTCGTCCTCGGGGCGCTCGCGGCGGGGCGTCGGCACCTGGTGGTCTCGCCGATCGAGCACGAGTCGATCCTGGAGTCCGCGGCGTACCTGGCGCGGTTCCACGACGTCGCGGTGACCGCGGTGCCGGTCGACCCGCGCGGACGGATCACTCCGGAGGCGCTGACGGCCGCGATCCGACCGGACACAGCGCTGGTCACGCTCGGCCATGCCAACAACGAGATCGGCACGGTCCAGGACGCGGCGGCGCTGGGCGCGGTCGCCCGGAGTCACGGTGCCCCCCTGCACCTCGACGCCGTGCAGTCCGCCGGCTGGCTGCCGCTGCACGGACTGGGCGCGGACGCGCTGTCCCTCGCGGGGCACAAGCTCGGGGCGCCCAAAGGCACAGGCGCTCTCGCCGTGCGCGGCCGCCTCCCGCTCGAACCGGTGCTGCACGGCGGCGGGCAGGAGCGCGGCCGCCGCTCCGGGACTGCCGACGTCGCCGGTGCGGTGGGCCTGGCGACCGCCCTCGAGCTCGCCGAGCAGGAGCGTGCGGCGACGAGCACACGGGTGGGTGCCGCGACGGCCGCCTTCGTCGCCGAGGTGCAGCGCCTCGTGCCGGAGGCCGAGCTGACGGGCGACCCCGTGCACCGGCTGCCCGGCAGCGCGAGCTTCACGTTCGCGGGTGTCAGCGGGGAGGCCGTACTGCTGGAGCTGGAGCGGCGCGGCGTGATCTCGTCGAGCGGCTCCGCGTGCGCGGCCGGGAGCGACGAGCCCTCGCACGTGCTGCTCGCCTGCGGCATCGCCCCCGCGGTGGCGCAGACCTCGGTGCGGTTCACGTTCGCGCGCACTCCGCTGCCCGCCGACGTCGCCGTCCGGCTCGCGACCCTCGTCGCCGCCGCCGTCGAGGCCGTCCGGGGGTGAGCCGCGGCCATAGACTCGGCTGGTGACCGCCGCCCCGCTCGTGACGATGATCGTGCCAGGACGCGACATCGCCGCCTTCGCCCCCGCCGCCATCGACTCGCTGCGCGCGCAGACCGAGCCGCGGTGGCGCGCCCTCCTGATCGACGACGGTTCCGCCGACGACACCGGCGCCGTCTTCGCCGCGGCGGCAGCCGACGACGAGCGGTTCACGTTCGTGCAGCACCCCGCCTCCCGCGGCCTCGGCGCCGCCCGCAACATCGGTCTCGCGCAGGTGGACACCCCCTTCACGGGCTTCCTCGATGCGGACGACGAGCTCCTCCCCGACGCCCTGGCCCTGCTACTCGGCACTCTGGAACGGACGGGCAGCGACTTCGCCGCCGGTGCCTACGTGCGAACCCGGCTGCACGGGGACCGCTACGTCGCGGGTCGCGTGCAGCCGTGGGTGGCCGCGGCCACGGACCCCGCGCGGCACGGCACCACGCTCGCCGCGCACCCCCACGCGGTGTCGAACATCGTCGCGTGGTCCAAGATCAGCCGCACGGAACTGTGGCAGGATCTGCGGTTCCCCGAGGGAGTCGCCTACGAGGATCAGGTCGTGGCGCAGACGCTGTACACCCGGGCGCGCGCGTTCGACGTGATCCCCGACGTGGTGGTGCGCTGGCGCGTGCGCCCCGACGGCACCTCGATCACGCAGAGCAAGGCGCAGCTGCCGGTGCTGCGCGACTACCTGACCGCCCTCCGCGGAGGCATCCGCGTGCTGCACGAGGCCGGGGCGCACGCCGCCGTGACGGCGCGCCTCGACCTGATCCTGGCGATGGATGTGGCGCCGCTGCGGGAGATCGCCCGCAGCCACCCCGACCCCGCGTACGCCGCCGAGGTCGCCGCGTTCATCGCCGAGCTCGAGGCGCTGCCCGAGTTCGCCCACGCCGCCCCCGACCCCGCGCTCGCCGACGCCCTGTCGTGGTGAGCGCCTTCGCCCCGAGGAGCACCCCCGCATGAACGACTACCTCGCCTCACTGTTCTCCCTCGACGGGCGCACCGCGGTGGTGACCGGCGGCAGCTCCGGCATCGGCCGCGGCATCGCCACCGCCCTCGCGCGCGCCGGGGCCTCGGTCGTGATCGTCGCCCGCGGGGAGGACAGGATCCGCGCGACCGTCGAGGAGCTGCAGGGGCTCGGATGCCGGGCGGCGGGGGTCGTGGGCGACCTCGGCACGCGCGAGGGCATCCGGGACGTGGCCGAGGCCGCGACCGAGCCCTTCGGCGAGCCCGACATCCTCGTGAACTCGGCCGGCATCAACATCCGCCCTCCCTTCGCCGACATCACCCAGGAGGACTGGGACGCGACGATGACCGTCAACGCGCTGGCACCGTTCCTGCTCGGACAGCGGTATGCGCAGGGCATGGCCGCGCGGGGGTACGGGCGCCTCATCCACATCAGCTCGCAGCAGGCGCACCGGGCGTTCGTGAGCAGCGGGGTCTACGGTGCGTCGAAGGGCGCCGTGGAGTCGCTGATGCGTTCGGAGGCGGAGGCGTGGGGCGGCACCGGGGTCACCAGCAACACCCTGGTGCCCGGATTCGTGCTGACACCGCTGAACGCGCGTCTGCAGGAGGACCCTGAGACCATCGCCGCCTTGGCCGCGCGCACCATGATCGGCCGCAACGGGCTGCCGAGCGACTTCGCGGGCGCTGCCGTGTTCCTGGCCGGCGCGGGCTCGGCCTACGTGACGGGGCATTCGCTGTTCGTCGACGGCGGCCTCTCCGTGCACTGACCCCCGCAGGATGCGCCTCGCCGGGACATCCCCCAGCTGGACGGACAAGCCCGGCGCACCGGCACGGCTGGGCGGACGAGCCCCTCTCACCGGCACGGCTGGGCGGACGAGTCCGGCGCTCCGGCACGGCTGAGCGGAGACACCCGGCACTCCGGCACGGCTGGGCGGACGAGTCCGGCGCTCCGGCACGGCTGAGCGGAGACACCCGGCACTCCGGCTCACCCCTGGGCGGAAGGACCCCCGGCGCACCGCGCGCGCTCACGCCTCGGGCGGGTAGGGCCTGTCCTCAGGGCGCGGCTCGGCGATCAGCGGGATCCCGGCGGTGAGCGCGGCGACCGCGTCGGCACCAGCCGCGTCCTCCGGCGCCCGGTCGGCGCGCCGCGCGGCCAGCCCCGCCTGCACTCCCCCGGTCACCGATCCGGCCGTGCCCGCCGTCTCGATCTCCGTCTCGATCTCCGCCTCGGTGTCGAGCACCCGGGAGGCGGCGACCTGCTGCGCCGCCAGATCGGCGTAGAGCCCGCCCTGTGCCAGCAGCTCGGCGTGGGTCCCCGACTCGACGATCCGCCCCGCGTCGAGCACGTGGATCACGTCGGCGCCCATGACCGTCGACAGCCGGTGCGCGATCGAGAGGGTCGTGCGGCCCTTGGCGGCCTCGTCGAGCGCCTCCTGCACGACCCGCTCGGAGACGGTGTCCAGCGCCGAGGTGGCCTCGTCGAGCAGCAGCACCGGGGGATCCTTCAGCAGCACGCGAGCGATGGCGATGCGCTGTTTCTCCCCGCCGGAGAGGCGGTAGCCTCGCTCGCCGACGACCGTGTCGTAGCCCTTCTCGAACCCGCTGATGATGTGGTGGATGTTCGCGGCCGTGCAGGCGGCGATCAGCTCCTGCTCCGTCGCATCGGGCTTGGCGTACAGGAGGTTCTCGCGGATGGTCGCGTGGAACAGATAGGTCTCCTGCGACACGATCCCGACGTCGTCGATGATCGAGTCGTGGCGCAGCGTGCGCACATCCGCCCCGGCGAACAGAACGTGACCGCCCGAGGCCTCGTAGAGCCGCGGCGCCAGATAGAGGATCGTGGTCTTGCCCGCTCCCGACGGACCGACGAAGGCCACGTGCTGTCCCGGCTCCGCGACGAACGACACCCCCTGGAGGGTCGGACGTGCGTCGGCGGCCGCGTCGGGATAGCGGAACACGACCTCGTCGAACGCGATACGGCCGCGTGGCCCCGGTGCCCGGTCGACGGTGATGGCATCGGGCGCGTCGGTGATCTCGGGCACCAGGTCGAGGTACTCGAAGATGCGGGCGAACAGCGCCGAGGAGGTCTGCAGGTCGAGCGACACCCGCATCAGGCCCATGAGGGGCATGAGCAGACGCGCCTGCACGGTCGTGAACGCCACGATCGTGCCCGCCGTGATCGCCCCCGTCCCACCCGCGATGAAGTAGCCCGACACCAGGTAGATGACGGCCGGAACGCTGGCCATGATCACCTGCACGACCGCGAAGAAGCCCTGGCCGCTCATGGCACGGCGCACCTGAAGCGTCACCTGGTTGCGGTTCTCGGCCTGATACCGCTCGGACTCGGTGCGCTGCCGGTTGAACGCCTTCGACAGGAGCATGCCCGACACGCTCAGCGTCTCCTGCGTGATGGAGGTCAGCTCCGACAGGGACTCCTGCGTCTCGCCGGCGATGCGGGCGCGCACCTGCCCGACACGACGCTGCACCAGCACCAGGAACGGCATCAGCACGACCGCGATCAGCGTCAGACGCCAGTCGATCAGGATCATGGCGACCAGGGAGGCGATCACCGTGACGGCATTGCCGAGGATGCTGGTGACCGTGTTGGTCAGCACCCCCGACACTCCGCCGACGTCGTTCTGCAGCCGCGACTGGATCACGCCGGTCTTGGTCCGCGTGAAGAAGCCGAGCTCCATCGCCTGCAGATGCTCGAACAGGCGCACCCTGAGATCGCCGGTGACGCTGTTGCCCACGGTCGCGGTGAGCCAGGTCTGCGCGACGCCGAGCGCCGCGGAGAGCAGGAACAGCGCCACCATCGCGCCGACCAGCCAGCCGAGCAGCGACAGGTGCGGTCCGCCCCCGTCGACCGGGAACAGCGCGTCGTCGAAGATGCGCTGCACCAGCAGCGGCGGGATCACCGCGATGCCGGCGCCCAGGACGACGAGCACTCCGGTGAAGAGGATGCGCCAGCGGTAGGCGCTGAACAGCGCGACGACCCTGCTCCCGAGGCCTTCGATGCGCGGCGCCTCGGCGTTGAGCCTGCGCTGCGCGTCTTCGTCGACCCCGCGGAATCCGCCGCGAGGTCCGCCCATGCCGCCGCCCATGCTCATGGCGCAAGCGTACCCACGGCCGGGGACACCGCCGATCCGGCCCTTCTGCTCGGAGCGGATTCGTCAAGGATCGGAATGAAATGTCCGCGGCACCCGTTACGCTGAAGGACTCTCGCGAACTCTCGCACGATCCGCTCTTCTCGATGCCTTGGAGGCCGCCCATGTCTGCCGTCGATACCGGCTCCATCACGACGCCTCCCGCCGGGAACGGAGAGATCCCCCGCCGGGACATGCGCGTCATCTGGCTGCTGCTCGTCGCCGCCTTCGTCGCGATCCTCAACGAGACGACGATGGGCATCGCGATCCCGCACCTGAACGCCGACCTGGGCATCCCGCCCGAGCTCGGCCAGTGGCTCACGAGCGCGTTCATGCTGACGATGGCCGTGGTCATCCCGACCACGGGATTCATCCTGCAGCGCTTCACCACCCGCCAGGTGTTCATCGCGGCCATGACCGCGTTCTCGCTCGGCACGCTCGTGGCGCTGGTCGCGCCCGGCTTCTCGGTGCTGCTGGTGGGCCGCGTCATCCAGGCCGCGGGCACCGGCATCATGATGCCGCTGCTGATGACGACCATCATGAACGTCGTGCCCGCGCAGTCGCGCGGTCGGATGATGGGCCGCGTCGGTCTCGTCATCTCGCTCGCGCCGGCGATCGGCCCGACGCTCGCGGGTGCCGTGCTCGACACCTTCAGCTGGCGTGCGCTGTTCGCGATCGTGCTCCCGATCGCCCTCATCTCGCTGGCGATGGGCGCGAAGTGGATGACGAACCTCGGGGAGACGCGCAAGGCGCCGCTGGACGTGCTCTCGATCCCGCTCGCCGCGCTCGGCTTCGGCGGCATCGTGTTCGGCCTCAGCCAGTTCGGCGGCGAGGGCGGCTCCGGCGGCACCGCCGGCGTGATCGCCCTGATCGTCGGCGCGGTCTCGCTCGCGCTGTTCGTGTGGCGTCAGCTCGTGCTGCAGCGCATCGACGACGCGCTGCTCGACCTGCGCGTGTTCCGCTCCGGCAACTTCTCGCTCGCGGTCATCATCATGACGATCCTGGCGCTGTCGATGTTCGGCACGCTCACGCTGCTCCCGCAGTACCTGCAGAACGTGGCAGGTCTCACCGCGCTGGAGTCGGGCCTCATCCTGCTCCCCGGCTCGGTGCTCATGGGTCTGCTGGGTCCGGTCATGGGCCGCGTCTACGACGCCAAGGGCACCCGCCCGCTCCTCATCCCCGGCACCGTGCTGGTGTCGGCCGCGCTGTTCTTCTACTCGACGGTCGGCGAGCACACCGTGTGGTGGCTGCTGATCATCGTGCAGGCGGCCATGTCGGTCGGGCTCGCGATGTCGTTCACGCCGCTGTTCTCGTCGTCGCTCGGCTCGCTGCACCGCTCCCTGTACTCGCACGGCTCGGCGGTGCTCAACACGCTGCAGCAGGTCGGCGGCGCGGCAGGTGTCGCGCTGCTCACCGTGACGTACTCGGCGATCCTGCACGCGGGCGAGAACGAGGGCCTGTCCCGCGCGGTCGCCGGGGCGCCCGGCGCCAGGACGGCCTTCCTGATCGCCGCGATCATCTCGCTCGCCGCGGTCGCGCTGAGCCCCTTCGTCCGCAAGCCGGCGGACGATGCCGGCGACAGCGGTCACGGCGGTCACTGACCGCCCGGTCGGCTGCGACGGCGGCTGCCGCTCAGCGCCCCTTCGGCGCGGGGAAGTGGCAGACGCCGTCGCTGCAGTAACCGGCGCCCTCCCCGTCGAGCAGCTCGGGAGCACCAGGCACCGGCTGCAGCGCGGAGGGCGACAGGGGCTCGGTGTTCTCGGGCGTCTTCTCGGTCATCCCTCGATCGTACGCCTGCCACGGCCAGCCGGCTCCGACGCCTCTTCCGACGGTGTGCAGCCGGGCGTATCCTGCGGGTGATGCGGGCTGCTGCCACCCGGCGGTGACTCCGCACGGCGCGAGGGAGCCGACATGATCATCCGTCCTCCGACGGCGTCCACAGCCGAAGGGCATGTCGCCGCGATGTACGACAGCGACCTCGCCGACGACGGCTTCGTGTTCGCGCACACCCAGGCGATGGCGGTGAATCCCGAGGCGCATGCCGCGTTCGAGGCGCTGGTGCACGCGATCGTGCCGTCCATCGGACTGCGCGTCTACGAGGCCGCGACCCTCGGCGCCGCCCGCGCGATCGGCTCGACGCACTGCCTCCTCGCGCACGGCCGCAAGTCGCTGCGCGCCGGAGTGCTCGACGACGCCGGCCTCGTCGCCTTCGGCGAGGGTGACGATGCGGCCTTCAGCCCCGCGGAGCAGGCTGTCGTCCGGTACGCGGCACGGCTCTCCACCGCCCCCGCGGCGATGACCGACGCCGACACGCAGGAGCTCCGCGACGCCGGCTTCACCGACCGGCAGATCGTCGACATCACCCTCGCCGCGGCGGCACGGAACTACTTCAGCAGGGCCCTGCTCGCCCTGGCGGTCCCGCTCGATCCCGTGCCGGGCCTCAGCGACGCGGTCACCATCGCGCTCACTGCCGGATCCGGCCACGGGAGCCAGGGCGACGGGGCGCCGCCAGCCGATCGATAGGCCGCTGCCCTACCGTGGACGGATGGTCCGACGCACCCTCGCCCGCCTGTACTGGACGCTCAGCCGCTGGCGTCTCTCGGGTGCCGGCGCCCCCGACCGCCCGACCGTGCTGATCGGCGCGCCGCACACCTCCAACTGGGACTTCGTCCTGATGCTCGCGATCGCCTGGCGGCTCGGCATCGACGTGCACTGGCTGGGCAAGAAGAGCCTGTTCCGCGGCTGGCGCGGACCGATCATGCGCGCGCTCGGCGGCATCCCCGTCGACCGTGCCGACCCGGCGAGGGTCGTGAACGACGTCGTCGCCCAGGTGCATGCCGGCACGGTGTTCGGGCTGGTCGTGACCCCCGACGGCACCCGCGGCGGCAACGACTACTGGAAGTCCGGTTTCTACCGCATCGCCAGGGCGACGGGGATGCCGGTGACCCTCGGTTTCGTCGACCGCGCGACGATGACGACGGGCCTCGGCCCCACGATCGACCTCACCGGCGACGTCGCCGCCGACATGGACCGCATCCGCGCCTTCTACGCCGACAGGCACGGCGTGCGCCCGGAACGCCGCACCGAGCCCCGGCTGCGGGAGGAGACGGGCGGCGCCGACCGCGCCTGAGGCGACGACGCGCAGCGACCCGGTCCCCGTGTCCGCAGGACCGCGGCGGAAGCGTCTCGACCGAGTCCGTCGCCGCCCCTGCTACTCGGGCTTCCGGGCGTGGGCGCGCGCGTAGGCGAGATCGTCGTCCGAGAGCTCCTCGATCATGCCGACCACGGCCCCGGTGATCTCGCGGATCTCCTCACGGACGTCCTCGTCCAGGTGCCGGGAGCCGCTGCCCACGACCGCGCGCCGCGCGTCATCCGACAGCTCCGGCCACCAGTCGTCGATGGGAGGGAGTGTCATCGTTCATCCTTTCCGAAAGCGATCCCCGCCCCACGCGCGCGGAGGTGGACAGCGCGGGATCGTGCCCGCGAGACTGAGCCCATGACAGCAGAACCTCGCGGTGGCGCGGAAGAGCGCGACGACCGCGACGACGGACGTGACGAGACCCCGAACGAGCGCGCCGATCGCAACTGGGACGAGCTGCTGCAGGAGCTGCGCGTGATGCAGACCGGGACGCAGATCCTCACCGGGTTCCTGTTGGCGGTCGCCTTCCAGCCGCGATTCACCGACATGGACGAGGTGCAACGCGACCTGTACGTGGTGCTGGTGGCGCTGGCGGCGATCGCGACCATCCTCGCACTCGCCCCGGTCGGCATGCACCGGGCGCTCTTCGGCAACCGGCAGAAGCCGGATCTGGTGCGCGTCGCCGCCCGCATCGTGAAGATCGACCTCATCGTGATCGGCGCCCTCACGATCGGGGTCACGACACTGATCGTCGACTTCACGGTCAACAGGACGGCGGGCGTCGTCGCGCTGATCGCGGCGCTCGTGCTGGTGGTGGGGCTGTGGATGGCGCTGCCGGGGTTCCTCCGGCGCGCGCGCGCCGCACGCACCTCCGCAGACGCCTGACCGCCGCCGCCGAGCGCGGAGGCGCTGCGACGACGGCGGTCGACGGGCATCGGGCTCAGCGCCCCGCGGGACTGCGGTTCTCGGCGCTCACCATCCACGCGAACTGCTCGAGCCGCTCGATCACCGCATGCAGCAGGTCGGCCGAGGTGGGGTCCTCCTCGTCGACGTCGTCGTGCACCCCGCGGAGGGTCGCCACGGTGGCCTCGAGCCGCGCGGTGACGAGGTCGATCGTCTCGGTGGTCGACACCTCCCCCATCGGGAACTCGGGCAAGGTCGTGGTCTTCGCGATCGTCGCGCTGCGGCCGTCCGGAACGGCGTGCAGCGCACGCATCCGCTCGGCGATGGTGTCGCTGAACGTGCGGGCGTCCTCGATGATCTCGTCGAGCTGGCGGTGGGTGTCGCGGAAGTTGCGCCCGACCACGTTCCAGTGCGCCTGCTTGCCCTGCAGCGAGAGCTCGATCAGGTCGACGAGCACCGCCTGCAGGTTCTTGGCGAGGGTCGGCGATGCCGTGAAGCCCTTCTCTGCGTTCTGCTGGCGGGTGGTCTTCGCGCCGGCGGACGCGCCGCTCTTCGCGGAGCCGCTGATCTTCTTGCTCTTGGTCTCTGCCATGATGTGTCCTCCTGCCGCGACCGTAGCCGCGCCGGCGACCTCCGATCGAGGGGGTTGACACCCGGCGGCGCCCCGGTCGACGGTGGCCATGACCCCCACCGCGAGAAAGGCGGAAGAGTGAGCAGCAGCACCCAGCAGGATCGACCGGATATCGTCATCGCACCGATCAGCGATGAGGACGCGGGAGAGGTGTTGACCGTCCAGCGCGCCGCGTTCGTCTCCGAGGCCGCGATCTACGGCAGCGTCGACATGCCACCGCTGACGCAGACCCTGCCCGAGCTGGAGGCGGAGCTGCGCTCCGAGTCAGGATTCACGGCCAGGGTGGACGGACGGCTCGTCGGCGCGATCCGCTACGTCGAGCGCGACGATCTGCTGCTGATCGGCCGCATCGCCATCGCCCCGGACATGCAGGGCGAGGGCATCGGGCGGATGCTGCTGGAGGCGGCGGAGAACGCCTCCCGGGCCGGCGTCGCCGAGCTGTTCACGGGAAGTCTGAGCGAGGCGAACATCCGGCTGTACGAGTCGTGCGGGTACGTCGAGCACGAGCGGGTGCCTGACGGCGACGGCACCGCACAGGTCTTCATGCGCAAAAGGCTGCGAGGTTAAGCGCCAGGGCGACAGGACGCAAGGGGGTGGAGCCGACCGGCGCCACCCGGAATCGTGTCCCGGACATGTCGCGACCGCGGCATGACCCGACCGGAAAGGAGAGCCCCGTGCTCACCCTCACCGACAACGCCACCGCCATCCTGTCGACTCTCGTGAGCCGTCAGAACGACGCACCGGACGCCGGTCTGCGCATCCACTCGGCACAGGCCCAGGACGAGTCGGGCGCCGCCCGCCTCGCCGTGGCTGTGACGGCCGACCCCGAGCCCGCCGACCAGGTCGTGGAGATCTCCGGCACACGGCTCTTCCTCGACGAGGCCGCCGCGACCGCGCTCGACGACAAGGTCCTCGACGCGGGCGTGGACGACGAGGGCTCCGTCTCCTTCGC